>JABMPE010000390.1 GCA_013203845.1 Rhodopirellula sp.
CACGGCTGACGCTGCCGAGCAGCACCCCGCCGCGATCCGGAACTGAAACGGCGAATTGACCACCGGTCGACTGAAAAATCGGCTGCTGGACGGTCAGCTGCCCAAAAGTTTCTGGCCCGGCGAAAAAAAACAAAATGCCTGAAATTGTGGTAACCAGAAATGTGACGCGCATGAGACACAATCCCCAACTGCTTCTGAAGTAGAAGCTTACGACAAACCAATTCGGCAGAACGCAGCATAACAACTGCGAGATAACTTCTAAACCGGAAAATCAAAATCGGGTATTTTCAAAAAAAGGACTCAGAATATTGCCGCATCCTGTCACACCTCGGAGATACCTGAATTATGAGGGCATCCTGTAACAGATCGGCTGTCAGACAGCAGGTCCAGTCCTGCGATTGTCCACTGAGACGTTGACGTTTGAGCCGAGAACCAAACGTCTACACCTCGAACGCTGACCGGATTCCGACCCCGGTCAGCGTTTTTTTGTGCTCCCCCGCCGTTCCGTTCTGTGCTCACCTGCCGGGGAGTTACGGTCGTCGCGTCAGGCCAGTCAGATTCTGGCCCCATGCTGAACCCGGATCACAGTTCGGTTCACTTGTCGCGTATCGACGCTCCTTGCGGGTAACAATTTGCGTAACTAGGATGCTCGGCCTTTCTGCTTCCGCCCGCTGACGTGACGTTTGCTCATGCCAGTTGCATTTCCGCTGCCGTCCAATGAGATCGTGCCACGTGATTGAGTATCGGTCGTTCCGAAACTACGACCCGCCGCAGATTCTCAGACTCTGGGAATCTGGCCAGCTTGGACAGGGCGCTGCGCAAGCCATGTCGAACGACATTTCATTCGACATGATCAATTACTCGCAGACTTACTTCGATCGCCACGGCCTGATAATGGCCATCGACGAGGGAACGCCAGTCGGCTTCGTTCACGCGGGTTTCGGATGCACACCCGATGGCAACTCGCTGGATATGTCGGTGGGAGTCATCTGCGCGGTCGTCGTACACCCAACCCACCGCCGACAGGGAATCGGACGCGAGCTTGTTCATCGAGCCGAGTCTTACCTGAAAGACAAAGGGGCGACTCAGATCCAGGCGGGCCCGTCGCGACGCACGGACCCGTTTTACTTCGGACTGTACGGCGGGGCTCGGCCCGCAGGTTTTCTGCAGTCAGATAAAGCAGCCGCGCCGTTCTTCACAAATCTTGGATACGAATCAAACGGGCGTTACGCGATCACCAGTCGTCAGATGAGTGATCGGGACCCGGTCCATTTTCGGTCGACCATGATCCGTCGAAAGTGGGAACTGGTCCTCGTTGACCGCCCCGATCCGTGTTCGTGGTGGTGGATGTGCCGCTACGGACGGCTGGATGCGGTCTACTGCGTGCTTGTTCCCAAGGGCGGTGGCATTCCAGTTGCCGGCGTGACCATTGTCGGCCTGGATGCTTACACCGTCTGCTGGAAGGAACAGGCCATCGGCCTGGTCGATCTCTGGGTCGACGAGAAATGTCGAGGCCAGGGCTATGGACAGGCTCTGCTGTTGGAAGTGGTCAAACGGCTGCGCAAAGAAACGGTCACGCGACTGACGGCGAACCTCTCCGACGACGACATCGCTGCGAAGAAGGTCTTCGAGTCCGTTGGTTTTGCGAAAATCGACGAAGGCGTGGTCTACAAGTCGACAGGTTGGGAATCTGCAAAGTCCGTTTCGGAGATCGTGGACTCTCAACCGAACACCTCAACTACTCAGCCGAGCACGTCGACTGTTAGTTTCAAGACGTCTTCATATTAAATGACTTCGACTGCGAAGGAGTGATTACATGCCGGACAGCGTTGTCGATCTCCTGTGCGATCTCGTGGCAACTCCCAGCGTCAACCCGATGGGTCGAGATCTCTCCGGTCCAATTTATTTCGAAGCACGCGTAACCGAGTATCTCCGTCAGTTCTTTATCGAACTCGGCTGCCGTCACGAAGTCATCGAGGTCTCACCCGGCCGCTGTAATGTGCTGGCGAAGTTCGATTCTCCGGGTGCGACTCAGACATTTCTGCTCGACGCGCATCAGGACACCGTTCCCGTCGACGGCAAGGCGCGCCCGGCAGAGCTGGTTTATTCGGAACGCATGACGGCGGCGCTCGAACGGTTCGCCCCGGATGCGCCGGAAGCCCTGCGGCTGGCGGCTCGCGCCCAGCACCTGCAGCGCTGGCAACTGCCGCGCCGCGACTACC
>JABMPE010000391.1 GCA_013203845.1 Rhodopirellula sp.
GGTCGCGACTTCGAATTCACTGAAAGTCTCAAGCCGCTGGAGCCGTTGAGGGATTCGGTGTCCGTTCTTGGCGGGCTCTCGCACCCGAATGGCCGAAGCATGGGCGGGCACGACACAGGCGACATCTTTCTCACTGCCAGCGAACTTCGAGGTCGTTACTTCAGGAACGGCGTATCCGTTGACCAGGTAGCGGCAGCGACCATCGGTAAGCAGACGCGATTTCCGTCGCTGGTCATGTCGACTGATGGTGGCGTGGGAGAGCCGACTCGGACAAGCACGCTGTCATTCAGCCAGAACGGCAATCCGATTCCGGCTATCAATCAGCCGCAAACTATTTTCGATCGACTGTTCGGAACTGGCGATGCCGGAGTCAAGCAACAGCGTCGTCAGTTGCTCAGCGCCGGCAGCATGCTGGATCGAGTACTGGATCATTCCCGCTCGTTGCGGCGACAACTCGGAGTCCAGGACCGGCAGAAGATAGACGAATACCTGTCGTCGGTTCGGCAGATCGAAGAGCGGGTCAAGCGATCGCAGGCCTGGCTCACGATTCCTCGCCCGGAATTGACCGATGCGGACCGTGCATTGCTGCACCTGGAATCCGACGACGAAGCTCCCAACGAATACATTCGCACGATGTACGATCTGATTTACCTGGCGTTTCGTACGGACTCGACACGGCTGGCGACTTACCAGATTGCCAGCATGGGCGCCTTCACGACGAAGGGGATGAAGTTTCCGCAGTTGCTTGGTTTCAACGGAACGTTGCACAAGCTCGCCCACGGCTGGAACAAACCCGAAGGTGCCGAAGATCTCGGCAAGTGGGACCAGTTCATGGCTGGAGTGTTTGCTGACTTCCTCAAGCGACTGCAATCAGCTCCCGAAGGAGAAGGCACGCTGCTCGACAACACGATGGCGTTCTACGGAAGCAGCAACAGCGAGACCCACAACAATCAGAACTATCCGCTGCTGTTTGCCGGCGGAAATGGGCTCGGCTTGCAGCACAACCAGTTCCTGAAATTTAACGATAAGACGCCGCTGTCGAATCTCTTTGTCACCGTGCTCGACCGACTGGATGTGCCCGTCGAATCATTCGTCGACAGCAACGGCGAGATTTCCGAAGTGCTCGCGTGAAGCAAAATCTGTAATTGAAGCATTTTGAAACACTGCACAAAAAAGCCCGGCCTCGCGATGAGGCCGGGCTTTCTGTTTTACCGCTGTCGAAACTCTGCCGGAGTCGAAGATACTTTCCGAACGATGAAGCGATTATCCCGGTGAAGGGGCCGTCGCTTACTGAAGGATTTTATCGAGGTCCTTCAGGACAGCAGCGGTGCTGTCCTTGTTGAACTTGTCCTTGGCGAAAGCGTGGTTCGCCTTAACGGATCGACCCTTCCACAACAGGACCGTCGTTTCCGCGTCCTTCGAGATTTTGTATTTCTCGGGACCGGTGATGCCGTCGAACATGGTCAGAGGCACAGTCTTGATCTCGTGCTTCTTCGCAAGCTCTTCCAGCTTCTTCTCGTCAGCATCCGGATCGTTCGTCAGCAGAACAACGAACGGTTTGAGTTGCTTGTCTTTGTGTTTTCCAGCAGCTTCGTCAAGCTTCCTGACCAGACTGGTCAGGTCGTCCGAAATCGCTCGCGTGAAAATCGCGACGACAGGACGTTGTCCGTAAAGTCATCTGTAGCAGAGTGATTTGCCCTTGTTCGGGCCAGTCACATCTTTCACCAGGAAGAACCCGGCGTGCTCGTCGAGTTGCAGCCCGGATTTCAACTCGTCAGCCGCGAAGCCAACTGCGGAAGCCGCAGTCAGTGCCAGCGCGACGGACGATACCAAAAGCCTGTTCATTGGTAGTCTCCAATCTGTGAACGAAATCAACTCCGGCAGGAGTCAACAGGCAACCAGCCTAGCAATTTCTGTATCGCTCTGCCTATCGAGCTTTCGAACCCGTTTAACAAAAAAGCCCGGCCTCGTGATGAGGTCGGGCTTTCTGTTTTCCGGTTTCGACGAACTGCCGGAGTCCTGGTATCTGGTCCGTTTCGGAAAACGGGCGTCGCTTACTGGATGATCTTGTCGAGGTCTTTCATGACAGCCGCGGTGCTGTCCTTGTTGAACTTGCCTTTGGCATAGGCATGGTTTGACTGAACTGTCAGGCCTTTCCACAGCAGAACGGTTGTTTCAGCATCTTTTGAAATCTTGTAGGTTTCAGGACCGGTGACGCCGTCGAACATCGTCAGCGGTACTGACTTGAGTTCGTGCTTTTTCGCCAGTGCTTCCAGCTTCTTTTCGTCTGCATCAGGATCGTTTGTCAGCAGAATGACGAACGACTGAAGTTGCTTTTCTTTGTTCTTGTCGACGGCATCATCGAGCTTCTTGACCAGCCCGGCGAGTTCGTCATTGATTTCGCGAGTGAAAATTGCAGCAACGGGTCGGCCACCGAATTTGCACCGGTAACACAGGGACTTGTCCTTGTTGGGACCAGTCACGTCTTTGACCAGGAAGAACCCGGCCTTTTCCTGGGGCTGCAGCCCGGATTTCACTTCGTCAGCCGCAAAGCCGACTGCAGTCGTGGCAGTGACCGCCAGAGCAAGAGAAGCTGCCAATAGTTTGTTCATCTCAATCTCCAAACCTGGGAACGGAAATTCGACTCCGGCAGGAGTCTGTGAAACTTCAGAGTAGTCGCTCCACCGATGGTTTGACTACCAACAGCGAGGAATCGTCTCGTGCAGAAGACAATCGCACTGTGCTGTACTTCACAAATCACGTCGCCGATTCCAGTTCTTCCTGGAGTTCGCACCAGCGTTCTTCGGCCGCGGCCAGTTCCTCGGTCAGGCGAACGACTTCTTCGTGGAGCCGCATGGCGTCGTGGGGATCGGTTTCCGTGAGCAGCTGGGCGCTGAGTTCGTTCTTTTCCTTGTCGAGTTTCGCAATCAGCTTCTCGTTCTTCGACAGTTCCTTGCGAACCTTGCGTTCATCTCGGACTTCGGCCCTGGCGACCGTGTTCATCGGTTTGTCCGGTGCCGCCTTTGAAGTCGCGTGACGCGCACGTTCGCCTTCGTCGATCTCTCGGTTGACCGCGTAAAGGTAAGCATTGTAATCGCCGCCGTAGTTGGTGACGTGACCATCGCGAACTTCGATCACACTGGTCGCGATGCGGCTCATGAAGTGCCGATCGTGGCTCGTAAAAATGACGGTACCTTTGTAGTCGAGCAGAGCCGTCGCCAGCGCTTCGATCGTGTCGACATCCAGGTGGTTACCTGGTTCGTCGAGAATCAGAATGTTGTGCTCGTTGAGCAGCAGGCCAGCCATGCAGAGTCGAGCACGCTCACCACCGGAAAGCACGGAGATTTTCTTCTTGACCGCCGCGCCCTTAAACAACATTGCGCCGGCGACCTTCAGAATCGACTGCATCGAAGTCCCTGGCAGCGCGTGGTAGTCAAGGTATCCCTGCACGGTTTCGTTGGGGGGAAGCGTCGTGTAAACGTGCTGAGCATAGGTGCCGATGTTGCAGCCGTAGCCCCATTTCACATTGCCGGAAACCGGTTTGAGCGAATTGACGATGGTCCGCAGAAACGTCGTTTTTCCCTGGCCGTTGTCTCCGACAATGGCGGCTCGTTCACCGTGTTCGATTTCGACGTCAATGCCAGTTGCGACCGTGTGATCTTCATAGCCGATCGAAAGATTCTCACACCGGACCGCAGGGCCACGTCGAGGTTCGACGACCGGCGTCCGGATGAAGGCGGTCGGCTCTTCGGATTCTATTTCCGATGTCTGCAGCCGTTCCAGTTGCTTCGCTTTCGAACGCGCCTGAGATGCCGTGTTGGCGTTCGCGCGGTTCTTGTCGATGAAGCGTTGCAGTTGTTTCTGCTTGGCGACGATTCCGGCGTTTGCTCGTTCGACGCGTTCGCGTTCTTCGGCGACCTTGGCGAGGTACGCGTCAACCTTGCCTGGATAAAGCGTCAGGATGCCACGGTCCAGGTCAAGTGTGTGGCTGCACGTCGCGTTCAGAAAAGCGCGATCGTGAGAAACGATCAGGCAGGCTTCGCGGTAGTTGCGGAGAAAGTGTTCCAGCAGAATCTGAGTTCGCAAATCGAGAAAGTTGGTCGGCTCGTCGAGCAGCAACAGGTTCGGTTCATGAAGCAGCAACGCCGCCAGTTTGACTCGCGTCTGCCAACCGCCCGAGAGTTCCTTGACGGGCCCTTCGAGGTACACGCCCTTCAATTCGAACTCGCCCGCGACTTCGCCGCACTTCCAGTCCGGCTGGCCGCTGTCCCGCATCAGAAAGTCGAGCGCCGACTCGCCGGGTTCAAACGGGTCGTGCTGCCTGAGATATCCAACTCGCAGGTGCGGATGCCGAATGACTTCGCCGCGGTCGAGTTCCTCTTCGTCGAGAAGAATCCTCAGCAACGTCGACTTGCCGGCGCCGTTGCGGCCAATGAACCCGACTTTGACGTCTTCAATCAACGTCGCTTCGGCTCCGTCCAGAAGCACCTGTTCGCCAAAGCTCTTATGAGCATCCAGAATCTGCAGCAGCACAGCCATTTTTCAATCCGGTCATCGCGTCAGTGGGCGAAACGGCGGATAGTAGGCAGTTGGCGCCGCGTGTTGAACCGACCGGCTTGAACCCGCAGGTAACCCTGGAAAATTCAGGCAATCCGTGCCGGACGCGTGGCGAAAAGGCACCAGACCGGCACAATCGCGAAAAACGGTACTGGGATTGCAACCAGCCCCTGCAACACAGAACGCCCGACTTTCCGAACCGGTCCGCCAGTCAAACTTTGACTCGCCCTGAGGCGCCTGCAC
>JABMPE010000392.1 GCA_013203845.1 Rhodopirellula sp.
CGAACTTTCAAGCCAGCAGCCCTTCGAGGATCTGTCCGGGTTGACCATCCAGCAGAGATTCTTCGCGACCGTTGCGTTTGTACGTGAGCTGGTCGGCATGAATTCCGAACAAGTGCAGCTGCGTCGCGTGGTAATCGAAGTGGTTAACGATGTCGGTGACAGCGTGGTGACCGAACTCGTCGGTGACTCCGTAGGTTCCGCCGCGTTTAAAGCCTCCGCCAGCAAGCAACATCGTGAAGCCGTAGGTGTTGTGATCGCGACCGACTTTGCTCGGGCCCGCGTCATTCTGAATCACGGGCAGTCGCCCCATTTCTCCGCCCCAGTGGACGACGGTTGAATCCAGCAAGCCTCGTTGTTTCAGATCTTTGACGAGTCCCGCTGCCGGACGTTCCGTCTTGCGGCAGGCAACAGGCAGAGCGGTGCGAATCGAACCGTGATGATCCCAGTATTGATTCTTCGTAAAGACCTGAGCAAAGCGGACGCCTCGCTCAATCAGGCGTCGGGCGATCAAGCAACGAGTGCCGTATTCCTGGCTGTCCGGCTGATCGATTCCATACAGCTGCTGCGTCGCTTTTGTTTCCTGGCTGATGTCGAGTGCTTCCTGAGCGGCCGTCTGCATGCGAGCGGCGAGTTCGTAATTCGAAATTCTGGCGGCCAGATCCGAGTTCATCGGATGGTCGGCCTGATGTTGTTCATTCAGCTGGCGAAGATATTTGAGATACGCTTTCTGAACTGGCCCGCGTCGCGAAACCGGCGGTTCGAGATTCAGGATGCGTGGCTCCTGCGGACGGACGACTGTTCCCTGAAACAGGGATGGCAACCAGCCATTCGACCAGTTAAGCACACCTTCCACGGGAATGCCTTGCGGGTCGGTGAGCGCAACGAAAGCCGGCAGGTTCTGTGTTTCCGCGCCGAGTCCGTAAGTCAGCCAGCTTCCCAGCGACGGTCGGCCTCGCTGCGTTCGCCCGGAATTCATGGAATGAATTGACTGCCCGTGATTATTCACGCCGGTGTGCATGGAGCGGACGACCAGAATGTCATCGACCACTTCGGCGATGCTCGGCAGCAACTCTGAAACGTCCGTGCCGCATTCACCGTACTGGCGAAACTTCCACGGACTGCCGAGGACTCGCGAACTGGCCTGGGCGGCGTTGTCGTACTTGATCGTGCCCGGAAACTTCTGCCCGTCCAGACGGTTCAACTCTGGTTTCGGATCCAGCAGGTCCACCTGGCTGGGACCTCCCTGCATGAACAGCGAGATCATGGCCTTTGCTTGCGGCTCGAAGTGTGTTGCTCGCCGCGTCAGTGAAATCTCCTGACTGTGAATGTTCGGCTTGACCGGTGCGGCCAGGACATTGTCCTGTTTGAGCAGCCAGGCCAGCGCGACCGGAGCGAGACCAAACGCACCTGTCCGGCAGAAGTCGCGACGTGACAGGAACGGATTTTGAGTAAGCGGATTCAGCACCGGATGTTCTTTCAGTTATCAGTCAACATAGAGAAATCGACTTGAACTCAACAGGGCCTGGCAAAAGACGCTCAGTGCCTCGCGCTCGGCGTCTTCGGGCTTAAGTTTCGTGTCGGCTGCGGCGATCTGCGAACGTTGTGAATAAACAAAGTCAGTGGCCTCGGCGAGTTCTTCTTCCGATGGTGTTTCCGCATAAGTCAGCTGCCAGGTGAAGGCCACCTGCAACGCCACGTCGCCACCCGCTTCGTTGATCACTCGTTGAGCCAGCCTGTTGGAATGCTCGATCGCAAAATCACTGTTCATCATCAGCAGCGATTGAGGGGTGACCGTTGAAAAACTCCGACGATCACAATTAGGACTCATCGTGGGAGCGTCGAAAGTTTCAAACATCGACAGCGTTCGCGAGCGTCGGACCTGCACGTACACGCTGCGTCGAAACTCTTCTCCGGCCAGGTCGATCGTCTTCGTCGGTTTGCGTTCTCCGTCGAGGTTTTCTTTGCCGAGGACGACTCTACCGACGCCGTCTTCCATCACGGGCACCGGTTCGCCGTACAGCTTTGAGTTGAGTTGTCCGGTGACGGCAAGGACCGCGTCACGGATCACCTCCGACTCCAGACGCCGGACGGGATAGGTCGAGTACAGCGACGGCTGCGAGTCAGCAGTTGGACTCGGCGACTTCGACACCGAAGAACTCCGAACGGACGACTGCCGATAAGCCGTCGACGTCATGATCAGTCGGTGCAGATACTTGACGCTCCAGCCGTTGCTGACGAACTCGGATGCCAGCCAGTCGAGCAGTTCCGGATGCGTCGGTCGCTGGCCGAGCACTCCGAAGTCACCCGGCGAGTCAACCAGCCCTTGACCGAAGTGGTGCATCCAGATTCGGTTAACGATGACTCGCGCGACGAGCGGGTGCTGGCCGCTGGTCAGATGCCTGGCAAAGGCCAACCGGCGACCGGTGCCGGGCAACGACGGATCGTTCTCGGCGATCGCTTGCCCGGCTCCCAGAATCGAAAGGTCGCCGGGCAGCACCTTGTCTTTAGGCTGCTCGTGATCGCCGCGGTAGAAGACGAAGGTTCCTGGGACGTTACCGGCGACTTCGGTCAGAATTCTCAGAAAGCCTTCGTCGGGCTTCGTGCTGCGGATGTCGGCGGCGCGGTCAGCGTAAGACTGCAGGTCGACCGCGGCTTTGCTGGATCGCAACTCTTTTGCCGTGTCGAGGTCACGCTGCAGTTCAGCTGCCGCTTCCGGGTTGAACTGTGACAGCGTGGTCACTGCGACCAGAACACCGGGATACTCCGCCAGTAACGCCTTCTGAGCATCATTCCGCTTGTCCGCCGCTGTGTTCAACGCGGTGCCGACGTCGGCTCGTTGTTCCGCACGCACTTTTCCAAGTTCACGCTGCAACGTCTCGGCCACAAACTGCTTTTCCTTAACGACGCGGTCGGTGTCCAGTTTTCTCGCTCGCTCATCGCGGCGGCGATCGTACAGGTACAGCGAACCCACACTGATACTCGCTACGCTGGGGTACTCTTTCAGGAGAGCCTGCTGTTCGTCGTTTCGATCTTTTGCTGCCGTTCGATAGGCCGTGCGCAGTGCTTCTCGATTTTCTTCAGGAACCAGCAGCAGTTCTTCCTCAAGCGTCCGAGTGATATATCCGTCGGCTTTCTTCTGTCGCTCCTGCTCCACAAGGACAGCCTCGGCTTCGATCTTCCGGGCCAGCTCAATATCCGCGTCGGTGTAAAGCGAAATCTGTCGTGCCGGCGGCGTTCGCCAGCTCTTCCAGTCGAGACCCGGTTCGAAAATAGCTCTCAACCGGTAGTAGTCAGCCTGAGGAATCGGGTCGTATCGATGATCGTGGCACTGGGCGCAGTTCACGGTCAGACCGAGCAGCGACGCACCGACGATCTGCATCGTGTCGGCAATGACCTGGTTCCTAGCGACGGACTGATCGATGCCCGGGGACGCTGTCCCATCCGGAGCCATTCTCAGAAATCCGGTCGCCGTCAACTTTTCGATCGCGTCCGGCGTCATGTTTTTATGTGGTAGCGGCACCATTTCGTCGCCGGCCAGTTGCTCACGGATGAACTCGTCAAACGGCTTGTCGGAATTGAACGCTCGGATGACATAATCGCGATACCGGAACGCGTGACTGCGAACCCGGTCCTCGTCGGTGTAGCCTTCCGAATCGGCATACCCGACGACGTCCAGCCAGTGTCGGCCCCAACGCTCGCCATAAGCCGGCGAAGCCAGCAACTGATTCACCATGCGCTCCCAGGCATCAGGCGATTGATCGTTGATGAATGCGGCCACCGCTTCAGGAGTCGGCGGCAGCCCGACAAGGTCGAACCACGCGCGACGGACCAGCCGAAACCGATCCGCGTCATCGGCGAAGCGATCGTCGTTCTGCATTTCGGACAGCAGGAACGCGTCGATCGGAGTCCTCACGCGGCTTGCGTCAGACAGCTTTGGGATTGGAGGTCGTTGGACGGGTTGGAACGCCCAGTAGTGTCGCTCTTCTTCCGTGAAGAGAGGGCCGTCGCCGATCTCCTGCGGTTCTTCGCGAGCGGTTTTCGCCCCGGATCTGATCCAGTCTTCCAGCGTCTGAATGTCGGCCTGGCTGAGTTGCTTGTCATCCCCGGGCGGCATTTCGCCGCTGCGGACTCGGTCAAGCAGGTAGCTCTCGGAAGGATTGTTCTCGACGAAAGCCGGGCCGGATTCGCCGCCAGCCGCGATGAAACGCCGTAGTCTCAGATCAAGCCCGCCCTGCCTCTCGCCAGCCTCGCCGTGGCACTGAAAACAGTGAGCTTTCAAAATCGGCCGGACATGACTTTCAAAAGTCAGGTCAGCGGCGGCTGAGACCGTCGTTGTGAGAGTCATCAGAACAAGAGAGAGAGAACGCGACATGAGGCAGGCACCGCTGGGGACGAAAGCGAGTATTCTCCACAACCTGATCCATCAACGCAACGCGATGTGTAAGACCGTGTGGCTGGTGGTCGAACCGGCAAGCCTCCAGAATCTGTCGCACGAGTCTCGCTGACTGGACTCACTGAATGTCAGCCAACTCGGTTTTGAATCCAAACACAACCAAATTCTGAATTTGCAGGAAACTGAGAAGATGACAAAGCGTGTGCTCGACGTGGGACAGTGCAACCCGGATCACTCTTCGATCAGCCGCCTGTTGAACCAGCATTTTGACGTCGAGATCGTGCGGGCTCATCTGGAGTCGGATGCTCTGGCGATGTTGAAGGCGGGCGGCTTTGACCTGGTACTCGTCAATCGGAAGCTGGATCGAGACTACAGCGACGGGCTCAGCATCGTCCGGGCAATCAAGTCGGATGTATCCCTGCGCGACACGCCGGTCATGCTGGTTTCAAACTATCCCGAAGCTCACGACGCTGCGATGCAGGCTGGAGCGGTCTACGGTTTCGGCAAAGCTGAACTCGGAAGTCCCGAGGTGGTTACGCGGCTGGCGGCGATCCTCGGAGAAAATTGAAAGCGGTGTGTTTCGTCGACCGCTTCGTTCGTGTGTGCAATCGGTTCTGCCGTTGTGCGGCTGGGATTCGTTGAATGCTGGCTCTGTCAGGTGGCTGTTGACTGGGTGGCTGGTGGTCGAGAAGCGAGGGACGAGCGACGAGCCCCCAGTTGTCGATCTCTCAGTTGTCGAACCCCAGCTCAAGTCTCGCTCTCTGAAACTGGGGGCTCGCTTGAAGCTCGACCTCCAGCCACCCAACGTCGCCAGCCACCCAACACGGAAGATCAACTCTCATCACGTACGATGCGTATTGAGTTGTAGGCGTCGGCGTTGTCCGCCAACAAAAACAGCCGCAAGAAAACGATTCTCGCGGCTGCTTTGTGGTTCAGAGAAAAAACGCGTCAGCTAATCAGGATGTGGCTGCTTCTGATTCGGTGGTGTCGGTCGGAGTTTCCGCAGCGTCGGCAGGAGCGTCGGCTCCGGCTTCAGCCGCAGTCTCAATGGCCTTCACTGTTTCGGCGGGAAAACTGACATCTTTCAAAGCAGAGACGGCTTTGGCAGCATCAAATTTTCCAGCCTCGACCGAGACGGTTGCGGTTCTGGCGTCGGCATCAATTTCGACGTTCGCTACACCCGGTAGCGACTGCAACGATCCTTTGACCGTTGCACGGCAACCGCCTCAGGTCATGCCTGGGCAGTAGAATTGGATGGTCGTTGCCGAAGCGTCCGGCAGTTCCATCGCGACTTCAGTTGAAGTCGGCTCCGTGGTGATGTCGACCGAGCCTTCAGGCACGGCGTCGGGGCTTCCTGCCTGCGTGCAGCCCAAGGCCGCCGCGAGCAGAAGTAAAGAGAATCTCTTCAGCATTTTCATTGTCCTTTCGAAACGAACGTCTGTTTGCCAGACCGTCGAACCGCAACATGAACCAGTGCTGCGGGCGTAAACCGTAGGGATTATAGCAGCCTCATCGACTCCGAACCGTGTGATCTCCAACTTTTCGTGTTTCTGATCGCACTGCCGACGCGGCGTCTACCGCTCGACCGGGAGCACGCCACAAAATCCGCATCATCGTCGACGACAACCGGGGCAACGACCTCGAATCCGCCAGGCTGGCCAGAGAAAATACGAAGGACGAAGGCGATCGATGAGCACCCACCTACCCAGGCGAATTCAAAGTCGTCGTCCTGCGAGCAACCAGAACCATCGAGCACGCTCGGTAGTCGATCGTTGAAAGTTGATAGAACAGCAAAGCCCGGCCGGTTCAAAAAACCAAATGGTGCAACCGTCTGAGCGTGCAGTATCCCACCGCAAGAGTCTGTCCCGGAGCGTTCCAGTTAACCACGATTACCCGGTAATGACAGGGCCGGCGGCTTTTACTTCTGCGCTCACGCCGTCTTCATACTGCTTGAAGTTGTTGATGAAGAGAGTGGCGAGTTTTGCTGCCGTATGGTCATAGTCCTGGGAATCGACCCAGGTGTTTCTCGGAATGAGAATGTTCGACGGGACGTTCGGACACTCGGACACGACGTCGAAGCCGAACGTGGGATCTTTTTCTGACGGCGACTCATCAAGTTCACCGCTGTAGATTGCATCGATCATCGATCGCGTGTGAGACAGCGGGACTCGCTGTCCCGCGCCGTAAGCTCCGCCACTCCCGCCGGTGTTGACCAGCCAGACTTTGGCTCCGTATTGACGGATTCTGGCAGAGAGCAACGCGGCATAGCGACCGGGATGCCAGACCAGGAACGGTCCACCAAAGCAAGGCGAAAATGTGGCCTGCGGTTCTGTGACACCCATTTCTGTCCCAGCGACTTTGGCGGTGTAACCACTGATAAAGTGATACTCAGCCTGCTCGGGCGTCAGCCGACTCAGTGGAGGCAGCACGCCGAACGCGTCACACGTCAGAAAAATAACGTGCGAGGGATGGCCGGCGACGCAGGGGATGCGGGCATTCTCGATAAAGTCAATGGGGTACGCGCCCCGAGTGTTTTCCGTAATCGTCGTGTCTTCGAAGTCAACGTGGTGGTGAGCCTTGTCGTAAACGACATTTTCGAGGACCGCTCCGAATCGGAGTGAATCGAAAATCTGCGGTTCCGATTCACGAGTCAGATACACGGCTTTTGCATAGCAGCCGCCTTCGATATTGAAGATGCCTTTGTCTGACCAGCAGTGCTCATCGTCACCGATCAGTTCACGTTTGGGATCAGCAGACAGCGTTGTCTTGCCGGTTCCGGACAATCCAAACAACACCGCTGATTTGTCGGTCCTGGGGTCAGCGGTCGCGGAGCAGTGCATCGACAAAACGCCGGCTTTGGGCATCGCGTAGTTCATGTACGTGAAGACGGCTTTCTTCATTTCGCCAGCGTACTCGGTGCCGAGAATGATGACCTCGCGATGCTCCAGCGACAGGTCAACACTCGTCTTTGACGTCATGCCGTTGGTGTAGCGGTTGGCGGGGAATCCGCCCGCGTTGTAAATCACGAGGTCCGGCTCGCCGAACGTTTGCAGAGCCTCGTCGGTTGGTCGGATCAGCATGTTATGCATGAACAACGCGTGGTAAGGCCGAGAGCAGATGACTCGAACCTTCAGGCGATTCTCCGGATCCCAGCCCGCGTAACCGTCCATGACATAAATGCGGCTGCAAGTGTTGAGATAGTCAATCGCCCGTTCCCGATTCGTCAGAAACGACTTCTCTTCCAGCGGAAAATTGACCGGGCCCCACCAGACATCGTGCTCCGAATCCGGATGCTGGACGACCCGCTTGTCTTTCGGCGACCGCCCCGTCTTTTCACCCGACCACGCGATCAAAGCGCCGGTATCCGAGATCGCGGTTCCCGGCTCGTAGCGAATGGCCTCTTCGTACAACGTCGACGGGTCAAGGTTGCGACCGATGTCACGGACTGTGATTTCGTTAGCACTCAAATTGA
Source organism: Rhodopirellula sp. (assembly GCA_013203845.1). GTDB lineage: Bacteria > Planctomycetota > Planctomycetia > Planctomycetales > Planctomycetaceae > JABMPE01. Next base: position 7,866 of record JABMPE010000392.1, read on the forward strand.
ACTCATCCATGAATCAACACTCCGAACGAATCACATGTCGAGAATTACTTACACAATTGAAACTTCAGATGAAGCATCGGATCGAACATTGCTGTCTGAGACGCATTTACGAGCGACGCGGATCAGGCCGTCGACGCTCAGGTTGAGAGAATCAAGCAGGTCGCCTCGCTCGCCGTGTTCTATGAATCGATCCGGAATACCCAGGCGAGTGATCGTCGACGTGTTGAGTCCCGCGTCACTGGCAGCTTCCAGAACGGCTGATCCAAAGCCACCGACCAGTGACGACTCTTCGACCGTGATAACGAACGGACATTCGCGCACAGCTCGCAGGATCGTTTCGTGATCAAGAGGCTTGGCGAATCGTGCGTTGATAACACCGATGTCGAGTCCTTCAGATTGCAACTGCTCAGCCGCCGCCACGCAGTCGGCAAACTGAGCTCCAAATACGACGAACATGCCGTCGTTGCCCCACCGGTAGGTTTCTGACTGACCGAGTTCAACGGGCAATGCCGGACGCTCGATTGTTACGGCTCCCGTTTTTGGATAACGGATCGACGTCGGCCCGTCGTAGGACAGCGAGAAGTCGAGCATGGGAGCGACGTCGCGGGCGTCTCCCGGAGCCATCACGACGATGTTCGGGAAAGACCGCATGTACGTATTGTCGAATGCTCCGTGATGTGTTGGGCCATCCGGGCCGCAAAGTCCCGCTCGATCCAGCGTGAATGTCACGGGCAGATTCTGCAGAGTGACTTCCTGAAAGATCTGGTCGTAGCTTCGTTGAAGAAACGTGCTGTAAATATCGACGATCGGTCGCATCCCGGTTTTGGCCATCCCTGCGGCAAACGCGACGGTGTGACCTTCGGTGATGCCCGTGTCGAAGAAACGATCGGGAAAGTCCGCTCGAATTTTTCCAAGGTCGTTACCGGCACACATCGCAGCCGTGTGAACGCAGACTCGATGGTCGCGTTTCATCATGGCATAAATCGCGTCGCTGACGATGTTCGTGAACGCCGTCGAGCTACTCTTCACGGTCGGAACGATTTCGTTTTCTTCGTTTCGCGTGAACGGTGCTGGCGTATGAAACTTGACCGGATCCTCGCAGGCCGGTTCGAAGCCGTGTCCTTTTTCCGTCAGGACATGCAGCATGACCGGCCCTTTGATGTCGCGAACCATTTCCAGATGTCGCTGTAAGGCTGGAAGATCGTGTCCATCCACGGGGCCCACATAACGAAAGCCCATTTCTTCCCAGAGCATTCCGCCGTGCAGCATGTTCTTCATGGCTTCTTTGAAGTTGCCCAGCGCGTGCTCAACCGGTTCGCCCACGACCGGAACCTTGTTCAGCAGCCAGGCGACGTCGCGTTTCAGGCCGTTGTAGAACGGTGCGAGTCGTGCCTTGTCGAGGTACTCGGCCAGTCCACCAACTCGCGGACAGATTCCCATACGATTGTCATTCAGAATGACAAGCATGTCCTTCTTCAGACCGACGGCGTTGGTCATCGCTTCCCAGACGATCCCCGACGGCAATGCGCCGTCCCCGATCACCGCAACGGATCGCCGATCATCCTGGCCGATAAGGTCGTCTCCGGCCTTCAGGCCCAGCGCGGTCGACACGCTGCAACCGGCGTGGCCGGTCATGAAGAGATCGTATTCAGATTCTTCCGGGTTCGGGTAACCCATCAGACCGCCGCGCGTCCGAATCGAATCGAATTGTTTGTACCGACCAGTCACCAGTTTGTGCGGATAGATCTGGTGACCAGTGTCCCAGATCAGTCGATCTCTGGAAAAGTCGTAGGCCAGGTGCAGAGCGATGCACAGCTCGACAACGCCCAGGTTGCTGGCGAAATGTGCGGCGCGATCTTCAACGACTGAGCACAGGACTTCGCGAATTTCAGCCGCCAGCTGCACAAGCTGCCTGGGCTCAAAATTCTGAAGGTCCTTTGCCGATTCAATCTGAGGGAGCAGTTCGAGCTTCATCAGTGATCTCTTTCCAGTACGAAACGCGCCAGGGCTTCCAGCCGTAGACCTCGATCCCCCAATGGTTCGATCGAGCGACAAGCCTCGTCAATCAGCGACCGTGCCCGCCGCCGGCTTTCTTCCAGTCCCCAAAGACCCGGATAAGTGAGTTTACCGAGTTCGGCATCTTTACGAACGCCTTTACCCATTTTGGCCGCGTCGCCGGTGATATCCAGAAGGTCATCCGCAATCTGAAACGCCAGTCCAATACATTTTCCAAAATGATCGAGCATTTCGATCGTGTTTTTATCAGCTTTGGCAATCCGACCACCCATTGTCAGAGCGGACCGTAACAACCTGCCTGTTTTCCGCAGATGGATCGCTTCCAGCTGAGCGATCTTGCGGGATTGGTCGTCCGTGCCGGCTTGAGCGGCGTCAGCGATTTCCGGACGTTCGCCTTGCAGGTCAGCCATTTGTCCACCGACCATGCCTTCGATGCCCGCCGCGGATGCCAGGTCAACGACACATGCGACCGCGACTTCAGCCGGTTTGATCTCGCGAGCCACGATTTCAAACGCCAGGGTCAGCAGACCGTCGCCAGCCAGGATCGCCGTCGCTTCGTCGAACTGCTTATGGTTAGTGGGACGGCCTCGACGAAGATCGTCGTTGTCCATCGCTGGCAGATCGTCATGAATCAGCGAATACGTATGGATGAACTCGATCGCGACCGCTGCAGGAATCGCGTCCGTCGGGTCTCCGCCGCAGGCTTCACAGGCGAGCAGAACCATGACCGGTCGCAACCGCTTGCCGCCAGCTTCGACTGAGTAGCGTATCGATTCGCGCAGGCGAGCCGGGCAATCGTCACTCGGCGCAAGATAGCGCTCGAAGCCTTCCTCGACGATCTTCCTGAACTCATCAAACACCGGACGTCCCTTCCGAGGCGCGATCGACCGTCCCAATTGTAATAGAACAGGCCGAAGCTTCTCAGCGAACGACAAAACTGTCAAATGCGTAGCCCCAAATTTGCAGGTCTTCTGCGGAATTCATCGAAAGGCAACTCGTCGATATATCGCGCGAGTCAGGCAAGCCCAGCCGGTTTGAAGACTGTTTTCAGCCGAGACTTGAAAACACCGGATGATACTTCGCGAGGCCGCGTTCATTGCGTGGTTCTGTCTGCCCCAGCCACTGAATCAGAAACGCTTCGTCCGGGATGCCCTCAAACTCGCAGCCAACATTACTGTCAGATGCGGGCGTGAAACCAAACCTCGAATAGTAGTCAGGATTCCCGAGCACGATGACGAACTCGTTTGAGCGATCGGTCGCCGCCTCCAGACCGGCTGTCACCAGTCGTGAGCCGATTCCCTGACGCTGGAATTCCGGAAGAACCGACAGCGGAGCAAGTCCGAGACCTTCGCAACGCCAGCTGGACCTCTCGATCGTTGCCGGAGAAAACAGGATGTGTCCAACGATTCGGTTGGCACATTCGGCGACCAGTGAGATTGAAACCGCGCTTTCTGCACGAAGCCTTTCAACAAGTCCCGCTTCGCCGTTATGACCGAACTCGCTGGATTCGAAGGCCAGCGAAGTTACCTCGCGAATCGCTGCTTCGTCACCGGGGCGTTCCAGCCGAATCTCGACCGACAGTTCGTTCATGAATTCTCTCAACAGCCAGGTCAGGTGCGTGTGCAGCGGCGTTGATCAGCAGATCCTGATCTTACACAAACGCGGCCCCCACGATGTTCGAAAGATTGACAAGTCGCCAGGGAGCCCGCGATCGAATGGCGGAAGTGAACAGCAGGCAGAAGCCATTCCGGTCGGGATCCATCCAGCACATGGTGCCGGTTGCTCCTGTGTGGCCGAAGACGTTCGGTCCGAGAGTGTCTCCCCAGCTTCGAGATGTTCCTCGCGAGTTCAGACTCCAGCCAAGTCCCCACGGCCTTGAGCGACGCACGGTCTCGGGAATGTCCGGCAGGTCAACCAGGCGGTTGGTTGTCATGGCCTGCACGGTGCTGGCAGACAGTAGTCGAACGCCGTTGTACGTTCCGCCATTCAAAAGCAACTGGCAGATCACCGCAAAGTCTTCCGGCGAGCTGAACATGCCACCCCACGGGGCGCCCAGTTCCTGCCAGTAACGACTGTTCCAGCCGAAGTTCGAACCCAGTTGATACTCGGGCACTTCGACCCGCACGATACGTTCGCGATCGAAGCCCTTCGATCCGAGTCCGGTTGATTTCAGCTGAAGCGGTTCAAGCATTTCGCGGCGGATGAATTCGTGAATCGTCATGCCGGAGATTCGCTGAACCAGTTCCGCGACAATCAGCGTCCCCATGCTCTGGTAAGAAAAGTCGGTGCCCGGCGGGAAAAGCGGCATCGTGTTGATGGCTCCATCAATGAACGTGCTCAGCGGTGCGTGCTTCTGACGCAGTTCGGCATTATCGGGGAGCATGTCCGGCATACCGGATGTGTGAGTAAACAGGTGCAGGACGAGTGTCTCTTCTTTGTGGTGCGCCGCGAAGTCCGGGATGTACCTCATGACCGGATCAGTCAGATTGAGCAACCCGCGTTCAACGAGCAGCATCGCCGCCATATATGTGATCGGCTTGGTGATCGATGCGAGCAGGAACATACCATCGCGGTGAATTTCGCCAGCGGCCGGTTCGGCTCCCTGCCGACCGAAAAATTTCGGTTCGACGATTTTTCCATTTCGACCGACGACGATCGCACCGCCTGGCACCGGTGCGTTCGGCCCCGCCGTCCAACTGTGAAGCAATTCATACGCGGTATCGAGTCGGCTCTGATCGAGCCCAATCTCACTCGCTGTGGCAATCGGAAGATGTGGCATCAGGAGGTCCTCAGAATTCCGGTCCAGGCTCATTCGTCTGCAAATTCGCAGACGACTTATCTTCATAGCCGATGTCGTCTCAACGCTGGTAGATCGGCAGGTACTGATACTCTACTGCCAACGCGAGTACGGACATACTGGTCGCGTAGATGGGGCCGAACGACGCTTCGCTGCCGTCGGTCGGGTTCCAGCTTCCGTTGGGGTGCTGTTTCGAAAGCAGTTCGGAAGTGATGTGATTTCGAGTCACGTCCCAGTGACGGCCCCCCACCTGGAACATGCCGACCGTGCAGTAGTAGACGCCGTAAAAGAAAAAGCTGTCATTGTATTTCAGCGGTCGGCGCATCAGGTAATCCGCCGCCGCCATGGTTGCGGGAGCGTGGTGCTCGCCACAGATTTCCAGGCACAGGATGCCAGTGCCACTTCGAGTGGGACTGACGCCGTGATTAGGGTGATACGAGAAACCACCGTTCCGATCTGCGCATTTATTGACGTAAGAAACGGCCTGGTCGATCGCTTCGGCAGGAACATCGCAGCCAATGTTCTTTGCCGCTCGCAGCGCCAGAAGTTGCCAGCCGGTCACGCTGAGGTCGCTGTCATTACTCGATGCGTGATACCTCCATCCGCCCGCATGGCTTTGGCCTTTCGGAACGGCCTGTGCTTTCAGAATCAGCCGGATAGCTCGTTCCAGACTCTGGCGAACGCGATCACTCAACGACGCATCGACCATACCGGCAACTTCCGCCAGCATCAGCGTGCAGATTCCATGCGTGTACATCGGACCGCTACCCGCTCGATGTTGAAAGAGTCCGTCGCCAGGTCGCTGGTTGCCGAGCACCCAGCGAATGCCGTGTTCCATTGCCTCACCGTAAGGACCTTCGCCCGGAACATGCCCTGCTGCCATGAACGCCATGATGGCCAGGGACGTTGTGGAAGCGGCATCCAGACCACGGCTGGGATTCTTAAGCTGCCACGCTCCCGAAGGTTGCTGTTGCTCCGCCAGAAATTTCAGAGCACGGACGATCGAACGATCCACTTCAAGGTCACTCGGCGTTCCCTGTCCGGAGACACGGTCAGGCAACAATCCGGCAAGGAGAGCAGCCAGCAGCAGGATGTGCAGACATCGATTCATGGCGGACGCTATTCTTCGCACTCGAAACAGTGAAAAGTGACGCATGGTTTCGAACGCCAAGCATAACGTGGCAGCAAGGCGTCCCACAGTGAGGCATTCGGCGACGCTAGTGTCGATCGGGACTCGTTAATCAAATTAGTGAGCAAGAGAAATTCATGGACGAATCAAGGTACGACCTGATTGTCATCGGCGGCGGCCACAACGGCCTGGTCTGCGCTTTTGAACTCGCGAAAGCCGGTCGCAAGGTGCTGGTGCTGGAACGACGAAGTCTCGTCGGTGGCTGCGCTGTGACGGAGGAACTCTGGCCGGGCTATCACATTTCGACGGCGTCTTACGTCGTCAGTCTGCTGCTGCCTGAGATCGAAAAACGAATGGAGTTAAAGCGGCATGGGTACAAAGTTCTGCCGAGAACGCCGTCGTCATTTACGCCGCTGGAAGATGGCCGCTATCTGCTGCTCGGCCCTGACGAGGAACTGACACGCCGCGAGATCTCGAAGTTTTCGCCCCGTGATGCCGACGCCTACCCGAAATACAACCGGCTGCTGGAACGCATCGCCGAGTGCCTGGAGCCGGTGCTCAATCAGACTCCGCCGGACCTGCTGCCACTGCCGCGCGAATGGCGTGAAATTTCGTTCGGCAAGAGATTGCGAGACACAAAAACCGGCTGGTCGATCTTTCAGGCTCTGAAATCACTCGGCTCTGACATGCCGGAAGCGATCGAACTGTTGACCGGAGCCGCTCGCCCGATTCTGGATCGCTGGTTCGAATCGGACATCCTGAAAGCGACGCTCGCAACGGACGCCATCATCGGGACGTTTCAACCGATCTCAGCGCCGGGCACGGCCTACGTGCTGCTGCATCATGTGATGGGCTCGGCAGGCGGCGCTCGCGGCGTCTGGGGTTACGTCGAGGGTGGCATGGGAGCACTCACGCAGGCCATGGCCAAAGCCTGTTACGAAGCCGGAGTCACGATTCGAACCAACGCCGAAGTGGCTTTAATCCGCGTTGTAGACAACAAAGCCTGCGGAGTAGTTCTTTCAAATGGTGACGAGATCCGGGCATCGAAAGTCGCGTCGAACGTTGATGCGCATCTGACCTTCGAAAAGTTTCTGGAACCGGAACAACTGCCCGCGGACTTTGCGCGAGCGATCAGCCGGATCGATTACTCCAGCGCGAGTATGAAGATCAATCTGGTGGTCAGTGAACTACCCGGCTTCACCTGTCTGCCCGGAAACTCGGAAGTCGGGTCGCAGCACCGAGGCACCATTCACATCGGCTGCGAACTGGACTACCTCGAACGAGCGTACGACGACGCGAAGTACGGAAGACCTTCGCAGCGACCGATTGTTGAAATGACGATCCCGACTTCCGTCGACAACACGTTGACTCCGGACGGGCACCACATTCTGTCTTTGTTCGTGCAGTACGCGCCGTACCACCTCGCCAAAGGTGACTGGGACGACATTAAAGAAGAGTTTGCTGATCGCTGCGTGGCCGAAATTGCCCGGCACGCGCCGAATGTTCCGGCTTCGATCATTCACCGGCAAATTCTATCTCCCGTAGATCTCGAACAAGTCTACGGTCTGACTGGCGGTAACATTTTTCAGGGAGCGATGCCGCTGCACCAACTCTTCAGCATGCGCCCGGTGGCGGGCTGGAGCGACTACCGAACTCCGATCGCCGGTCTCTACGTTTGCGGCAGCGCGGCTCATCCTGGCGGAGGCGTCATGGGTGCCTGCGGCCTGAACGCGGCTCGCGAAATCCTGAGAGACGGACGCTGATCTGCTCGATATGGTGAGCAGACCAGCGCCGCTGAATCCTCCGAATTTTACTCGGCCCCGACAGCCACCGGCGTCCGGACAACCTGCGTCAGCTTTTCCTTCGGCATCGCCGTCTTCCACGGTGCCGTGAGCCACAGAATGGCTCGACCGTCTTCGCTGGCCGTCAACACGTATTTGCCATCCGGCGAGAAGGTCACCGAGGTAACTTCACGTGTGTGACCATCCAGCGTCAGGATTTCCTTACTTTCACTGGTGTCCCACAGCTTGACCGTTCCGTCCTGGCTGGCTGTAACTGCACGAGCTGGATTCTCGCCCGGTGCGAACGCCACGGACGTGACGCGTGCCGTATGTCCGGCCAGAACTGACAGTTCTTTACCGCTGGTGGCATCCCAGATTCGAGCGGTGTTGTCTTCGCTGGCTGTGATGACCAACTTGCCATCATTCGAAAACTCCGCCGACAGAACGGCCCACTCGTGACCATTGAAGACCTGAGCGACTGTCGCTTCGATCTTTGCAGAACCATCTGGTTGAGCTGTTTCTTTCAACGCCCAGATGCGTGCAGTCCGGTCGTTGGAAGAGGTCAGAATTCGCGTGCCGTCTTTTGAGAAGGTTGCGTGTCGCACTCGGTCTTCGTGACCGATCAACGTGGCAAGAACCGCTCCCGTGGCAGCGTCCCAGATTTTGGCCGTGCCATCATCACTGGCTGTCAGTACGAATCTGCCGTTTAAATCTGGTGAGAAGACCGCCGAATTGACAAACCCGGTGTGCCCATCGTCGCCCGAAAGTTTGCGGAGATCGGCACCGGTGTTGGCGTCCCAGATTCGAGCGGAGAAGTCCCAGCTTCCGGTCACAATCTTCGAGCTGTCGGGAGAGTAGCTGGCTGATGCGATCACTCCGTGCGGGCTGAATGTCATCAGAGTATCAGCGGCTTCGCGTCTGCCGGATTTCAATCCGATCATTTTCGCATCGCTGCCGCCCAGGGCGAGGATGCCCAGGTCATTTTTCAGCGGAGCGAAGATGGCTGACCACAACGGTCCGTCCGACACGTACGTCTGGTCTGGCGTGAGACGGCCTTTGCTGCCATCGAACGAATAGACAAATGTCTGGCGACCGTTGGCGTCGACAGCCAGAGCTCTTGTGCCGCTCGGATTGATCGCGACGTCTGTCACGCGAGCGTCGCCACGATCCAGCTCGCTCAGCACCTTTGCCGTATCCGCGTCCCACAGCCGAACGCTGCCGTCACCACAGGCAGTGAGCACCTGATGCGTGCCTGGCCGCAAAGACAACGCGACGACGGAATCCGGATGTTTCAGAATCAACGCTGGCAATTCTTTACCGGTCGTCAGATCCCACTGGGCAACGGTTTTATCGGCACAGGCCGTCAGAACCCGGTTGGTGCCTGGCAGGAATGCGGCGCCCGTGATGCGGCTGCGGGCGTGTCCTTTCAAATCCAGAATCACCGACTGAGTTTTCAGATCCCAGACAAAGACCCGTCCGCTGGAATCGCCCGTCAATACTCGCTGATCGTCTTCGGAAATCGCCACGGCGGTGACTTCATTGTTGTGACCTTTCTTTTGGGCGTCGCCCCGGAGCACGAATACAACCTTGCCCGTTTCGGAATCCCAGACTCTCGCCGACTTATCGTCACCACCGGTGATGACCCACTTGCCATCGTTTGAAACGGTCAACGCCGCTGCTCGTCCGGTGTGTTCCAAACGGATCAATTGAGTGCCGGAATCAACATCCCAGATTCGGACGGTGTTATCGACAGCGCCTGTCGCCAGTCGTTTTCCGCCAGGGAAGAACGCTGCCGATGTCGCCAGGAATGAATGCCCTTCGGCAAAAACTTTCAGAGATTGTCCGGTTGAAGATTCCCAGGTTCTGGCCGTTCGATCGCGACTGGCGGTCACGATGCGTTCTCCGTTCGGAGAAAACTCTGCCGACAGAATGGCGTCGACGTGACCTTCCAGTACCTGGCTCTGCAGGACTCGGATTTCTTCGTACTCGTTGATGTTCCACTTGCGGATGCTGTTGTCGTGGCTGCCTGACAGGATGATCTGATCGCTTTCCGCAAAAGCCACGGTTCGGACCGCTCCGTCATGACCCCGGAACGATTTCAGAAGTTGTCCGCCTTCGGTATCCCACAACCGGATCGTGTTGTCCTGGCTGCCGCTGATAATACGCGTCCCATCGTGCGAGAACGCTACTGCTCGAACTGGTCCTTCGTGCCCGTCGAGGCTCTGGAATTTCGGTGGTGGAATAACGCCACCACTACTGGAAGAGAGTCGGGTAAAGTCGTAAGGTCGAACGTCGCTCGATCGCCAGACAAGAACCCGCTTGTCGTAGCCACCGGTGACGACAGCGTCGCCCGTCGGCGAAAACGCGGCGGAGTACACCGGGCCGTCGTGTCCTTTGAAGGGGGCACCGGGTTCGCCGGTTGTCGCATCCCAGACAATAGCCGTTCCATCCTGGCTGACGGTCACAATCTTCTTTTCGTTCGGCGAAAACTGAGCATCCCAGACCCACCAGGTGTGACCGAGGAAGCGACGCTCCTGCTTGCCGGTGGCGACATTCCACAGCCGTGCTGTGTTGTCATACGAAGTGGTGAGCAATCGCAGTTCGCCTTCGCCGCCCTTCGAGAAATGCACACTCAGCACGTCGTCCGTGTGCGACGTTGCCTCGTCCGAATTGTTTCCGAATTTCTGGCTGACCCGTTCTCCGGTTTCAACATTCCAGACCTGGACGTACCCGTTGACAGTGTCGTTGCTGCCGGTCGCGATCCACTTGCCGTCGGCTGACCAGTCGACCGAGTAAATGTAAAGTCCGTCATGTTTGAACTGCTTGAGCTGTCGACCTGATTCCAGGTCCCAGATCGTTGCCGAACCATTCCACCCGCCGGTCACAAACTGCTTGCCGCCAGGGGCCAGAGCGATCGAGTCCACCGGAGCTTTGTTATCGAACGTTCCGATGCTCTGCGAGCAGAGGTGCATCAGACGACCCCACTCCCAGTTTCGCAGATGTGCAGGACAATCTTCGAGGATCGCGATCGCCGCTTCAAATGCGTTCTCACGAATTTTAGCGTCGGCGAGACCAATTCTGGCGATGTAGGCCTGATACTGTTCGGCCTTCTGAGCCAGTTCCGCTTCCGCTCGCTTCTGGTCGGCAATTCCTTTCTGCTTAACCGCTTCTTTTTCGTTGTTCAGGGCAATCAGTTTCTGTTTCTGAGCTTCCGCTTCACTGGCGACAGCCTTCTTCTCGTTTTGCTGAGCGAGCAATCGCTGTTCGGCTTCCTTCTTCCGAGCCAGCAGCGCGGCATCCTTCGCTTTTTCAGCGAGTAGACGCTGTTCAGCTTCCTTCTTCTGAGCCTGCAGCGCGTCGTTTCTGGCGGCGACGGCCTTCTTCTCATTGCTTTCCGCGATGCCTTTCTGTTTCAGCGCTTCTGCCGCGCTGGCAACCGCTTTCGTCTCGCTCTCGACGGCCTTCTTTTCATTCTGCTCCGCAAGCAGTCTTTGCACGGCTTCTTTCTTTTGAGCATCCAGTGCGGCGTCCTTGGCCTTTTCCGCAAGCAGTCGTTGTTCGGCTTCCTGCTTCTGAGCTTTAAGGGCGTCGTTACGAGCAACCACGGCCTTTTGCTCGTTAGCTTCAGCAATCAGTTTCTGTTCCTCGGCAAGGCCCTTCTGCTTGACGGCTTCCTGTTCGTTCTCTTTGGCGATGCCTTCCTGAACTTTGGCAATGCGTTCCTGCTCGACGGCCTTGCCACGTTCGATGAATGCCCAGCCAGCCAGACCCGACATCATGACCAGAGCGGCAACGGTGCCGATTGTCATCACGCGGCGCATTTTCGCGCGGGCTGCCTTCTGCTCTTCGAGTTGTCGCTCGCGTGCCAGTACCGTGTTTTTTGTGTTAAGCAACTCATCGTAGAGAGACTTGTGCGCGGGCAGTTCCACGTTGAGCAGTGACATCCCGAGGTCGAAGTCGCCTTTGGTCTGAGCACACAATGCGTACGCCAGCTTCGTATCGGTCAGCCCTTTTTTCGCGTGTTTGTTCGCTCCCCACAGATTCAATGCTTCTTCGTAGCCAAATCGAGCCCGCGAGAAGAGATCGTAGTCCTGCTTCGATTTCGCCTCGCGCAGTTCATCGAGAGCCCGCATTGTGAGCGTAATGCTTTCCGTATGAGACTGGTAATCCCGAATAGCCTCCTGAAATTCATCGACTGTCTGGTAACGATCTTCAAGTTTCGTCTCCATCGCTTTAAGAGCGATGTTAGTCAGTTCGCCCGTTGGATCGTTGCGTTTGGCGCGTTCCGTGTCGGTTTCCCGGATCTTGTTCCGAGCCGCCGACATCAGACACTTCATGGCATTCTTACCGGCGTGCGGCGGCTTGCCTGTAACGATTTCAAACAGGATGGCTCCCAGCAGATAAACGTCGCTGCGGGGGCCAATTTTCTTGATGGGTCCGGTGGCCATTTCCGGAGCCATATAGGCGGGAGTTCCGCCCATGCTGGTGCTCTCGGTAATGCTGTTCGATTTGCGGAATCCTTCTGTGGAGTAAGCCAGACCCCAGTCCATCACCAGGACTTCATTAAACGCGCCGAGCATCACGTTTTCTGGTTTAAGGTCGCGATGCACCACGCCGCGTGAGTGCGCAAACCCAACTGCGTCAGACGTACGCATCAGAATGTCGAGGTTTTCTTCGAGCGACTTTTCAAGGACGACATCCAGCCAGGGTGTCCCTTCCACTTTCTTCATCGCGTAGAACAGCGCGTTGTCAGGGCTCGAACCCACATCATAGATCGGCACGATGTTGGGATGGTCCAGATCGCCAGTGACGACGGCTTCGCTCAGGAACTTCGCTCGCTGCTCGAGATCTTTTGCTGTTTTCGGCTTCAGCATTTTCAGAGCGACTTCGCGATCAATCGACCGCTGTCGTGCCAGGAAGACCAGTCCCATGCCGCCTTCGCCAAGCTTTTTCAGCAACTCGTATTCGGGTTCCTTTGGCTCGGGAAACGGGATGCCTTTCTGGTAATCGTGAATGTTGGACGTGCCGAGCTTCTTTTCAGTAATCACCAGCGTGTGCTTAGGGCTGGTTTTCTGGAGTTCTGCCGACTTGATTGTCATGTTCGGACGAACGCTGGCATCGTCCATGCCGTCTCCCCAGGCCTCAGCCATCGTTCGGCGATCTTCGACTGACAGGTCACTGGTCGCGATCGTCTGCGAAAAGCTTTGATCCATATCATCGCCCGACTGCATTGTTGCGCCGTAGCTGTCGTCGTCGAAATTGCCTTCGGAGAAGGATGGATCGGACTGAATTGTCGCCCCGAAGCTATCGTCATCATCGTTCGAAAGTTTACCAGCACCATCGAGAGCAACGGTCTGTGAAAAACTCTCGTCATCTCTGCCATCGTCGACTTTGGACCATTCGTCCGACTGGACGGTCGCCCCGAAGCTGTCGTCATCGGATGTTGAAGGTGGGTCCAGTGCGCTCAGCCCGTCGGCCGACCATTGATCACCGGACTGCACGGTTTGCGAAAAACTTTCATCGTCAAGTGACGCGTCCTGAAGCGTCTGATTCGGGTCGCCAAAGTCACTGGCATCTTCCATTGACCAGCCGTCGTCCGACTGGACGGTTGCCCCGAAGCTGTCGTCGTCCTCGCTGTCGGTCGTGTTGACCGTTTGCCCGACGTCATCCTGAGCCGTTTGAAAACCGTTACGGAACTCTGCGGAAAAGTCTTCTGATTGAACCGTCGCTCCGTAGCTGTCATCGTCGTCATCATCGTTGAGTCTGTGCGTAGCCGATCCATCATCGAGATTCACCGCTTCGAAATCCTTCGATTCGACGGTCGCACCGTTGCCGCTGTCGTCGTCTTCACTGATTCCTTCCGGATCGATGATCTGACTGAAGTCACCAGACTCCATGGCACTGCGATCGCGAGGTTTGACGTCTCCGGTTTCGAGCGCGCTGAGACCTTCAGACCAGGCGTCGGCGATCGACGCGTCTTCTGAATCATCCGACACAAAGTTCTCGTCAGCGGCGACCGAGAGTTCTGCCGGAACTTCCTGAACCGTGACACCGGCATCGTCCGACCAGTCACCAGCTGCGTCGTCACCGCGTTCCAGCTGATTGTTCTCACCATGATCCGTCGATTCGTCGTTCGCATCGAAGTTGTCAGCGGCATTCGACGTGGCGGACAGTTCCGGGATTTCCGGCATTGTCGCAGCAGCGTTTTTGTAATCCGCGATGTTTTCGACAGGATCTGCCGTAGATTTTTTCAGGGACTGCGCGGATTGTGCTTCCGCCAGGATACGACCCAGAATACGACCACTTCCGTCGTCAGCATGACCGAGTCTCATCAGCAGAGACGAAGCCAGTCGCGGTGCCTGCTCGCTGGTGTCGTCGGGAGTGTCGTCAGCGGTCAGCCGTGCCAGAACTTCAGGATCCAGTTCGCTGAGTGTTGTCGCGGCATCGATCGGCATTTCGATGATAGTACTGAGCGCGCCGGGCGTCAGATTCGCCATCGCTTCCAGCAGTTCCGCTGGCATCTGTCGCACTGTTTCCAGCAGCTCCGGATCCAGCTCGGCGATGGTTGCGATTGATTCTGCCGGAAGTTCTGCCAGCGTCTGAATCGCTCCTGGCGGCATTTCGTTCAGCGTCGCCATGAGTCTGGGATCAACATCAACACTTGAGTCTTCGACGGCAGTGCTGAGCTCTGTGATATTCCTGGGAATTTCGTCCATCGTCTCGGAAGTCGCGGTGAACGCATCAGGAAGTTGCTGGAGTAATTCCGGCGGCAACTCCATCAGACTGTTGAAGACGTCGGGCGGAAGCGCGGCCATTACCTTCAGCATCTCGGTCGGAACGGCTTTTAGTGTACGAATTGCTTGCGACGAATTGCTTGCAATACTGATAAACTTCGCGAGAAGATCAGGGCTTAATCCTGACTCTGCGCGTGACGATGCTGCCCCCAGCCATTCGAGCATGTCCGTGGGAAAGTCTGACAGTCGGGTCAGCATATCGACCGGTAGTCGAGTCAACTGATCGACCGCTTCCGTGGAAAGCCGCGCCAGTCGACTGATGAACTGCGGAGGAAGTTTACGCAACTCGTCCAGCACGTCATTCGGCAGTTCACCGACAAGGCGAACGATTTCCGCCAGACCGTCGTTTGAAAGTTTGTCGTTGCCACTGTCACTTGTCATGGCCGTACATTCCCGTTTCTGAGTCGTTCACTAATCCGGAAACCGGATCATGAGCATCGAATCTGTCGCACAGCGACGTTTCCGGAACTGTTTCCGGCGCGATCGTCGTGCTGATGTCATTGTCAGTTGTCAGTGAGGTTGTTCTTCACTCGAAGTTCGCTCACACGTTGCCACACAGTGGCAGCGAACCGCGTCTAGTTTTTCTTCGCGTGGTGTCGTTTTTCCCATTGAGCCATCATGTCATCGACTCGATCTTCCCAGTTGTTCTGCTTCCGTTTTGAAAGCACCGAACCTGCCGCAAGAATTGCGCTGACTGCCATCGGATGAATCATGGCCAGCGACCCCGTCGCGTCTCCACCTTTTGGTGAAACTTCCAACGATGATTCATCCTCAGCCTGCGAAGAAGTGTCGCTGATTCGCAGACCGGCAACGAAACCCACCGGCTCACTGCTGTGTTGATGCGATTCCTGGAACAGCCGCCCCCACCGGGACCATGCCTGATCGGCGTCATCCACCGGGGCAATGACATCAGTCGAACCGGTGTTGCCTAACGCAGAGACTTTTCGATCCGTCTCCTTCGGAGCTTCTTTGGCGTCGTCTTTCGTTGAACCGGTTCCCGCTCCGTCCTCAGCTGCCGGCTCCCCACTCTGCACTTTCTTCAGGCTCGTCGGTGGACGATCCCGACCACCTGCTTTGTCGTCAGCCGGGCGACCGTCTCGAATCGTGACGTCCATGACAAAGCGTTTGTCCTGTTCGCCAGGCTCCTGCAACCAGATCTGATACTGGCCGTCCGGAAGCTTCTCGAACACCAGCTTCGGCAGGTTGTCGAGCACTTCTTCGTTCAGCGGAACTTCTTCCACAACTCGCAAAACCCGGAATTCACCACTCGGCAACGGGCTGTAAACAAGGTCGTCACGAGTAATCGCCGGCTTCGTGGCGACAGTTTCACCGGTCGGTCGCAGAACCTTCAGCCAGACGATTCGCTCGGTGACCGACGCTTCTTCCGACTGCCGCGTCTGTCCGCTGGCCCCGCTGTCATCGTCTTTCTGTGAGACCGTGATGACGAACGCATCGAGTACTTCGACCGCCTTCGGAAAATCAAGCGTTACCACTTCCACAGAAAGATCGAAGACAAACGTCACTGTCGCACTGTTAACACCACTACCAGGC
>JABMPE010000393.1 GCA_013203845.1 Rhodopirellula sp.
CCACCGAACAGAGCATCGACCATCTTAAACAAACCATCCCCCAACTCGCCGTCATGGGCAAACTCGTCCCCCAGAACCCCAACGACGAACCGGCCGCTGACGCGCTTGCGAAAATCAATACGGAACGGGAACGACGGCTTGCCGAAGGATCGATCAACAAAGTCAAACCGCTTCCAGAACTGGACGACGAGGAACACCTGTTTGAGGCACCGCGAAACTGGGAATGGGTCCGCGTCACGGATGTGTTTGACGTCTCATGCGGAATCACAAAGAACTCCAAACGCGCCCCGGTGAAGAATCACTTCCCATATCTCCGAGTTGCCAACGTCCAACGTGGACGCCTTGACCTGACCGAGATTAAACGCTTCGAATTGGTCAACGGCGAACTTGAACGCTGGCATCTGGAACCTCGCGACCTGCTCGTCGTCGAGGGGAACGGAAGCGAAGACGAGATCGGTCGATGCGCCGTCTGGGACGGTGAACTCAACGACTGCGTACATCAGAACCACATCATTCGATGTCGACCGATCGGACACGACGGCCAGGATTTCACACTAAGGTTTTTCAATTCCCCGGCCGGCATCAACGAGATGAAAGCTCGGGCGATCACGACGAGCGGCCTTTACAGCTTGAGCGTTGGCAAGATTCGGTCGCTGGTAATGCCGTTCCCGCCGTTATCGGAACAAAAGCGAATCGTGTCGAAGGTGACGCATCTTCTGTCGCAGGTCACCCGCCTGGAATCGACCCTGACCCGCCGCGAATCCACCCGCACCCAACTCCTCGCCGCCGCTATCCACGCCATGCTCACGGATCGTGAGGCGGCGACATGATGAAGACATTGCTTTTGATAGTGAAAGTCGCTTTCCTGGCCGTTGCGTACTATCTGTATCAGTTTCAGGACGTGGGCATACCCGCGCTTGGTGTGGCGCTCTTTGCTGGAGTCATCGAGTTCGCTCAGCACTTCCTCGGAGACAAGACCACAGATAGTACTGACGGCACACGGCAAGGGGTCTGCCAGCGAGGGCTTAGGCAGCTCGAAACGGACATCAAGAATTTCGAGTACATCGCTCAGAACAGATTCGGTAAATACAGCAGTCCACAACATAGGACGGCTGTCGAAGTTCACTCATTCGAGTGCGTGAAGCGAGAGATCACGCCCCTGAAAAGATTTCCACGATACTGGTGGCTTGTCCGCAAAAGTATTCAGGAAATTGATGCGAATGCGGGTAAGTCGTGTCAGGAAATGGACGTCTCACGGCTGATCACGGTATTGAGGAAACTGGAGCACAAGCTTCGTATTGAGTTGGGCGAATGATATCGCAGCCACTGAGAATCGTGTCGAATGTGACGCATCTTCTGTCGCAGGTCACCCGCCATGAATCGCCCCGGACCCGCCGCGAATCCACCCGCACCCGACTCCTCACCGCCCAACAAAAAACCCCGCAAATTGCGGGGTTTTCAGAGAGGCGCCGCCCGGATTCGAACCGGGGATGGTGGATTTGCAATCCACTGCCTTAGCCACTTGGCTACGGCGCCGTCGAGTTGTCTGGAGCTGTTCGAGGAATTCCGCCAGTTGGACGAATCCGGTTAGATATTCGATTCTTCTGAGCCCACATCAACAGTCTAAACACTGGCAACGTTTTCCAATTGGGCCGACTGAGCGGGCATGCTAGTGATCGCTCCCTTACCGCTCAAGGCACTTTTCAATCGCTCAGAAAGGTTCTGGCAACGACTGAATCACGTATTGTGGCTCAAATATGCCTGTCCGTAAAATTGACTCAATCCCCCCTATCGGCAACTGCCGATAGAAACATTAAGTGACTTCTTCAATTCACATTTCCTTGATCTCCGGCTGGCGGACAACCTCGATTTCGCGGACGTTCGTGGCGGAGTGCTTCCTCACCAGAATTTATCGGAGATCCCCCTCTTCGTCCGGGAGCGTTGCTTCCAACTTATCAGAATCCCGGGCAGAGAACCGTCTGCGATAAGTCGCCGGTTCAACTCGCTCCTGCGTTGGCAGGAGAATTGTCGATCCGGCAGCGTCGAGCTGAATTCAGCCTGACGAAGGGGAACCTCTCCACCCGGGCTCTGGTCGTTCTGGATGTCGCGGCTCAGCCTGAGTTCGCTGCTTCTGCCCTGGGCGGACGCTGCACAGGCCCTTTGGCCTGAATGGCATCGCTCGCCGACCGGCAAGAGCAGACTGGTCCCGAGGAGCAGACGATGATCCCGCTCGTTACCAGCGAAGACTCGCTCAGACGACTCTTTTCAGCCCTGACCGAGCACACCTTTCAGGTCGACCTCGGTGTCGCCGATCCCGTGTTGACCGACTATCTCGTCGAGATGCTCGTACGATTTACCCGTTCAGCGGAGATGTACCGCTTCCGTGATGTCGAAGGTCGGCGGCTGGTCGAAGTGGTCGACATGGTCAGCGAAGCCAGCCAGCGTGAATCCAAACCGAAGCGGGAACTGTATCGCCACATTGGCGACTACACCCTGTTCTGGACGGGAGTTTTTCCGGAAGCTCTGAATAACCTCCAGGCCGTCGATCACAAGGATCACCTGATCGATTACGAGCGGCAGGGGCGCGAGTCCTACTTCATCGCCAGCAAGTTCGAAGAAGATCCGTACGGCGAAGAAGCACCAGTCCTGCGACGCCTCAGCCAGGATTACGACCTGGTCCGCTTCGGCCTGAATCGAGTTCGCCAGGACTGGGACAAGCTACCCGCCGAAACCGCAGCAATGTACGCGGACGAAGACTGCTCCGAAAACAAATGATTGAAGGTGCCGTGCCGAAGCGTTCTCGCGAGTGGCATGAGTACGTGCTGACAAGCGGAGCGCTGGCACAACATCCAGATTTGTGAGGAATTGGTGTGCCTGCGCTCCGCTTGTCAGCACCCTACGCAAGGTTCTCAAACAGCAGATGAGAATGCGGCGAAATGCGTCCTGCGAACTGTCAGTCCGACACTTTCGCCCACTGCTTTTCCAGGCGGACCTCCGAAACGGGGATCGCCGTTCGTAATTCCTGAGCGAACAGCGAGACGCGGTACTCTTCGAGCATCCAGCGGTAGTACTCAAGTTCCGGATCGTAAATGTCGCGTTCGCGATGCTCTTCCGCACGGTACTGGTACAGGCCGACGAGGTCTTCGATCACCTGCTGAGCACGGCTGTCTTTCGCAGCTCCGCTTTTGGGCAGCTTCTGGAGCCGGACGGTCGCCGCTTCGAAATAACGCGGGTACTGCCTCAGCCATCCCCACGCGGCAGCGGTCAGAAAGCCCGGTTGAGTCAGGGCGGCGATCTGCTTTTTCACATCGTCGGCAGCATACTTCCAGTGTGGAGACTGCGTCGCGTTAATCGACTTTCTCAGCGTGGCGTATCCGGACATGATCGCGCTCACCAGAATGACGACGTCCTGAGTTGCGACGGGAATCAGACTTTTGGCTTTTTTGACGCGCTCTTGAAATTCGACTTCGGTACGTGGGTACGGACCTTTTTCGGGAAACAGAGCCCGGTCGACGATCAGGTCGCCGAGATTTTTCTGAAACGCAACCGCTCCACCCATTGCCGCGCTGAGCATGACCCACTCCTGCAGCCGCGGGATGTTTTCGACCTGAACTTTGACGAAGCGTGCCAGAGCGATCGCGGTCAGTCTCCGGATTCCCGCTCGGGTTTCGAGGGCCGATCGCGCGGGCAGGTCGCGCAGCCGCAACGCCACGGTTTCACCGTCGTCGATCAGCGTCGGATAGCCTTTCAGTGAGATCGAACCGCGGTACACGGTGACCTGAGCCGGAAGCTCGCCGAAGTCCCACGTCGTCAACCCGTCACGTTGCCAGCGGTCGTCATCGATCTTCGAGAAACTGGACGAAGCCTGACCGCCTATCTGCTGCCGAATAATCTTCAGGTCGCGCCCGGTGGCGAGTGACTCGCCCTCTCCGTTCACAATTCGAACATTCATCCGCAGATGGTTTGGAAGTCGCTCTTCCTGGAAGTCAGCAGCCGCGACAGATTCGCGAGCAATCTCAGACAACAGTCTTGCAACAGTCTGCTCGAAGTTGCCCTGTCCGAAGTTCAGTTTCGAGGCAACTTCTTTCGCGGTATCGGCGGTCGGGACAAACTGACGGCGCAGCGACTTGGGCAACGACTTGACCAACGCCGCGACTTTCTCTTCAACCAGTCCCGGCACCAGCCAGCCGAGTCGATTCTGGTCGATCTGATTAAACGCTTCCTGCGGCAGTTCCAGCGTGACGCCGTCTTCGGGCGAGCCTGGTTCCAGGTGATACTCGATCGGCAGCTGGATCTGGCCGACTTTCACCGCGTCAGGGAATTCCTGCCCGGTGACTTCCTCCGTTCCAGTTCGGCGAAGATCAACTTTCTCCATGTTGAGCAGGCCGCGGCGACTCTTTTCCGCCTTGCGCAGCCAGCGTTTCAGATGATCGATATCGGCGACTTCCCGCGGAATCCGTTTGTCGTAAAACTCGAATCGCTCTTCGTCATCGACGACCAGGTCGAATCTTCGCGTTCTGGTTTGCAGGCCTTCCAGTTCTTCCATCAGTCGCGCGTTGTGACGCAGAAACGGCAGTTGAAGTTCGAGATGCCCGGCGACGAGGCCTTCTCGAATCATCATCTCGCGCGACAGCTCCGGATCGACTTTCGCGTACCGCGTGCGGCGGCGAGGAACAACTGGAATACCGAACAGAGTTACCTTTTCGTAGGCCATTGCCGAACCGGCCTGGCTGTCCCATTCCGGATCGCTGTACGTTCTCTTCATCAGGTGCCCGGCGATGGGCTCGATCCATTCCGGCTGAATGCGAGCAACGGTGCGGACATACCGCTTGGTCGTTTCGACCAGTTCCGCCGCGACGATCCACTTGGGTTTCTCTTTGAACAGCCCGGATCCCGGCCAGATCGTCACCTTCTGATTGCCAGCCGCAGTGTATTCCCGCTGGTCGGTCAGCAGAGCGATGCTCGCCAGAAATCCCGTCAGTAGTGCCCGGTGAATGGCGTCGAAGTTGTCCTGTCGTTTGACTGGCTTGAGCCCGACTTCCGCGACCAGTTCGCTGAGCTGATGGTGAATGTCGACCCACTCACGCATTCGGTTATACGACAGAAAGTTCTGCTGGCACGCTTTGCGGAGCTGACCGCGTGATGCTCCGCTTCGCACCTTGTGGTAGAAGTCCCAAAGCTTCAGATAACTCAGGAAGTCCGACTTCGCATCCTGAAACTTCGCATGGGCTTCGTCGGCAGCCTGTTGCTTGTCGATCGGTCGATCACGCGGATCCTGCAGTTCCAGCGCGGCAGCAATGACCAGCACTTCGTGCAGACAGTTTTCTTCATGGCCGGCCAGAATCAGCCGCCCCACTCGCGGATCCACTGGCAGACGACTGAGCTGCCGCCCGACTTCCGTAATTTGATTCTGCTCGTCGATCGCCCCGAGTTCATACAGGCTGCGATATCCGTCGGTGATGGTTCCGGTGCGAGGCGGTTCGAGAAACGGAAAATCTTCCAGCGGCCCCATTCGCAGCGCGGTCGTCTGCAGAATAACGGACGCCAGATTGGTGCGTTGAATTTCCGGAGCCGTGTACGCGTCTCGGCCTTTGTAATCGTCTTCCGAATAAAGTCGAATGCAAATGCCTGGCCCGATTCGCCCGCAACGACCAGCTCGCTGATTCGCAGACGCCTGCGAAATTGGCTCGACCGGCAATCGCTGCATGCGCGACCGAGCTGAATAGCGGCTGATTCGGGCCGTGCCGGAATCGATGACGTAATGAATACCAGGAACGGTGAGCGACGACTCGGCGACGTTGGTCGCAATCACGATACGACGATGCGGCTGCGTCTGAAAAATCCGGCTCTGCTCTTTCGTCGACAGGCGAGCGTAGAGCGGCAGAATGTCGGTCTTCTGACCTTTGGAGATTCTGCCGAGCAGCCTGCCTCGCAGCGACTTCGCCGTTTCGTGAATGTCCCGTTCGGTCGGCATGAAAATCAGAATGTCGCCGGGGCCTTCGATCATCAGTTCGTCGACGGCGTCCAGTACCGCAGCCTGCATGTCAGCTTCGGATCGGCGGCGATTGCTTTGTGAGCCGCCCCGTTTGTCCGGCTGTTCTGCATCCTTCAAGTCGGGGTCGAACGGCGGGCGGTAACGCATCTCGACCGGGTAGGTTCTTCCCGAAACTTCGATCACCGGAGCCGGTTGATCACCTTTCCCGAAGTGATCCGCAAAGCGTTTGGCGTCGATCGTGGCCGACGTGATGATGACTTTCAGGTCCGGACGCCGCGGGAGAATCTGCTTCAGCCGACCGAGCAGAAAATCGATGTTCAGCGACCGCTCGTGAGCTTCGTCAATAATGATCGTGTCGTACTGCTCGAAGAATCGGTCGCCCTGAGACTCGGCCAGCAGGATTCCGTCAGTCATCAGTTTGACGTAGGTCTTCGGACTGGTTGTGTCGGTGAAACGAATCTTGAATCCGACCGCGTCGCCAATGGACGACCCGACTTCTTCCACAACACGCGCGGCGACAGAACGGGCCGCAATTCGACGTGGCTGCGTGTGGCCGATCATACCGGAGACGCCGCGGCCCATGCCCAGACAAATCAACGGGAGCTGCGTCGACTTTCCAGAACCCGTTTCACCACACAGAATGACGACCTGATTCTTCTCGATGGCCAGGACGATTTCGTCTCGCCGAGCACTGACAGGCAGCTCGGCGTTCAGTTCCACGACTGGCAGATTCGCCAATCGTTTTGCGCGATTCTCGATCGATTTTGCCAACGAATCGGTGAGGCGTTTGAGGCTCCGATCGAACTGCTGCTTGCCTTTAGCGGCTCGCTGCACCGAGTCCAGGGACCGGCGCAGCCGAAACTGGTCAGCCAGCATGGCCTGACCAATCTGACGGCGAATTTCGGAGAATGGCGTTGGCGGCTGCGACATGGGGCGGACGATTTCGAAAAGCTGATCGAGTGGGAGTACGTGTTCTAGTCGTTAGTGGAAAGTCAGAACATTGAACGCGGAAGTCGGATACCGGAAAGCCGGAACACCTTCTCCGACTTCCGCGTTCTGACCTGCGACTTCCAACCTGGATCGGTCGCGATCAACAGGGTTGAGATCACCACGGCGAACCGTTACGAAGCTCGTCTCAAAGGTAAACAGAACCTCAACTGGAAGTAGCGGAGAGAGCGATGACGGACGTGGTCGAGGGAAACCTTTATGACTATCCGGTTTATTACGACCTGATTTTCGGATCGGACTGGCGAGCGGAGTTTGACTTTCTGACCGCATGCTTCGAGCGTTTTGCCGGGCGCCCGGTTCGCCGGATCTTCGAACCAGCGTGCGGCACGGGGCGATTACTCGATCGAATGGCCCAGGCTGGCTATGAAGTCTCCGGCAATGATCTCAACGCGAACGCTATCGACTTCTGCAACAAGCGTTTCAAAAAGAAGGGCTTTCCCGAAACGGCAGTGGTCGGCGACATGTCCAGCTTCAAACTGAAGCGAAAGGTTGACGCGGCATTTAACACGATCAACACATTTCGACACCTGGCCACAGAAAAGCAGGCACAAAGCCACCTGCAATGCATGGCCGATTCGCTGGCCAAAGGTGGATTGTACATCCTTGGTCTGCATCTGATTCCGACGAATGCCGATCGACTGGAAGAAGAGGCCTGGCACGCGCGACGCGGAAATCTCGCCGTCAACACGTACATGTGGAGCAAGGGGATCGACACGAAAACGCGGATGGAATATCTCGGCCTGAAAATCAACGTGTACACACCGACGAAGCAGATGGTGATCGAAGATGAGATGCTTTATCGAACCTATTCAGCCCGACAAATGGCATCTCTCCTGAAAAAAGTTCCCGCCTTCGAGCGCGTCGGTGTTTATGATTTTGCCTACGATCTAAACCAGCCGGTGACCATCGGCCCCGATACTGAAGACGTCGTTTACATCCTGAGGAAGAAGTAGAGCGTGTATCGTGCAGGGTGGACGCTGCCCACGAGATGTTTTTGGGATTGGCGGACGCTGACCACCGTGTATTTGAAACTCGCATTGGCAGAACCTCGCATCGGCAGAACTATGAGCGACAACCCGGAATCAACCACCTCCGAATCGAACGATGCCTATGACGTGGAGCCGTCAAAAGATGCGTCTGTCAGTTTTGCTCAGGCAGCGGAAGAAGAGCAGCCGGGGCTGTTGCGAGAGTTCCTCGAATTTCTGATTGAGAGTAAAGCCTGGTGGCTGACGCCGATCATCATTGTGCTGTTGCTGGTTGGCTTGCTCGTTGTGTTAAGTGGCTCGGTCGTCGCACCGTTCATTTATCCGATATTCTGAGTTGCTCCAAACCAGCCCGAAGCACCGCTGCGTTCAGCAAGTGCGACCAGACACTTCAATCAATGCCTTATCCTGGATTATCCGCAAGGCCGGACCAGGGTCGCACAACTCGTTGCCGGAACAGCGTAAACGCATCGCAATGCAGAATCGGTTTTCTCACACCTTGAAACGGACTTTGCGACCGAAGCTTCGGCAGCTTTTGCGTTGGCTCGTTCCTGCCTACTGCTGATGAATAATCCGGGTTAACGCAAACACGGCTTCCGCAAGTCGTTCATGAATCTCCCACCGGAATTCGGCCTGTTTTCTCCTGTCTGGCGACGCGAATTGTCAACCGCGACCGAGCTGCCGCAAGTCAATAATCTCCGCCTGCGGCCGCTGGTTTCATCTGAAGACGCTGATACGCGTTCCAGCCAGAAACTGCGATCCGCACACTCTGCAAAATATTGCCCCGTAATGTGCAAGGACGACAGGAGAACGCTGTTTCAAACTGGAATGCGTAAAAGTCCGCACAGATCCGGGTTTCACCAGCCCCGATCCGGAACACCCAAACAGAACCTGTTCACCCGTCCTGACTACCGCAACGAAATTCATCTCGCAACTGCTGTCTGCGCGGACGTGATAATCGATCAACGGCAAACACCGAGTGAGCATGCCGTCACATCGCATGCTGCCCGCAGGAAATTGCAGACAAGGTGCAGCTTCTCGCACTCAGCCTGAAACTCTTCTTTGCTGGAGTCTTGAGGCGTGCAGGCACTGGACGCCAATGGCTGGATGTTCGGCTTCGGTAACTGTGCCGGAATCCAGCGTTTCCGGACGCATTAAAGCTTCGTGACTGCCGAGCTGGCGGAAAGGCTTGAGCAAATCGTGCTCTGCGCAAGCGTGGCACACCGGTTGCGTTTATGATTAACCCACTCCACTGAAATGCTGAATTGGTTTCTCTCGACCTGGCAGCGAGGCATGATCGATCAGGCGAGATTTCTGCGGCGTCAAACGCCAGAACTGAATACTGCTTTCAAAACAGACCAGCCGAGGCAAAATCGTGACAAGTAGTATTGAGCAGCAGACGCTCGTTTCAGAAGCAAAACCCAACGAAGATATTCGCCAAATCGTTGAACTTGCCGCTCGCTATCTGCCTGTTCAAGGGCCGATCGAAGTCTTCGTTTACTTCAATACTCTGGAAGCATTCGAGGATCTTTCGTTCCATGAAGGGGTCAAAGCCGCGCAACAGTTGTACGGTGCCAATCCCTATTTGACTGAGGCAAAGTATCGCGAACTTCTCAAGTCAGGCCGCATCACCATAGACGATCTCGACGCCGTGCTGAAAGACGACCTCGGAGCACACGACACAGAGCAGATCGATGGCCTCGGAACACGTCGACAGATTCGCATGGCCATGCTGCGGCACCCGCTGCGTGTCGGTCCGGATGCAGAGCTGCGGTGGATCGTGGCCGAAACTGACGCCCTCGAAAAGTTTCGCCCTGAGGTACCCGTTCTAACGCGTGGAAAGATACTTGATGCCACCCGAACCTGGCTCACAAAGCAGCTGGCAAACGGTACCGACGCGGACTCCGGTTTCAGCGATTTAACCGACGACCTGTTTGGTCGATTTGGTCGACACCCCGAACAGTGGCGTGATCCGGCGATGGAGACCGTGACGTTGCAGCTTCTGTGGCGAGTTTGCCAGAAGGGCGTCAGCGAAGTTCCCATAAACCACAACCACACAGCGGAACTTCAGCTTCCTCGCGATCTTTTGCTTAAAGCGACCGGTGAAGACATCAATCGGTATATTCATAATGTGCTGATCCGCTTCTGCGGAGCATTCCTCGATCAGGGGTATGCCGAGTGGGAACTGCCGAATCGTGATGCAGGGCTCTACCAGGCGTTTGTTTCGTTCTATTCGAAACTTCGCCACACTCCCGATGAATGGATGTCTGGCCTGCGTGAAGAGCTGCTGTCACTTCAACGGGAAGGGACATCACCTGAGCAGTCCATTGAAGATTCGCTGGAACTGCTGGGGATCGCCGCAGCCGACCGCGAAGAATTTGTCACGCGGACGCTGCTTTCACTGCGAGGCTGGGCAGGCATGATCTGGCAACTCGAACATGCCCCCGCGTGGGTGGTTCGTCCGGCCCCCAGTGGCTCACTGCTTGAATTACTTGCCATTCAGCTGATCCTGGAACGCCAGGCAATTGCCTGGGTAGGCCGAGAAGTCCTGAAGAAAAATGGCACGCTGTCGGGTGTACTGGATGCGGCGGTCGCACGGCTACCTGTTCCACATTCGATGAGTACCGAACGTCGAGCATTTCTAATCTTTCAAGTCGGCCAGACCCTCGGCTGGCTGCCTGAATCACTACTGGCGATGTCTCATGAAGAGTGGGTTGAACTTGTCGAGGAAGTCGAACACTTCTCGGGGATCGAACGTCGCCGTATTTATCACGAGGCTTACGAACGGAAGTACCGTACTGAGGCGCTGGACGCCTTTGTGAATCACTCTCGCCGACGCCGTGAGCGGCGACTCAGCGCAACGGGTGACATCTCGAAGCGACCTTCTTTTCAGTTGATGTGCTGCATTGATGACCGTGAAGAATCATTCCGTCGGCATCTCGAAGAGGTGGCTCCAGAGTGTGAGACCTTCGGCGCAGCCGGCTTTTTCGCTGTAGCCATGAATTACAAAGGAGCGGCCGATAGTTTTTATAAGCCGCTTTGCCCAGTCGTAATCACCCCAGTTCACTATGTACAGGAAGATGTCGGCTACACATTTGAAGGGCTGCATCGAAGTCGAGCTCAATTGAGAAATCGTCTGGGGCGCGCCACCTACCTGTTTCATACTCGAAGTCGAACGTTTCTTGGCGGAATGTTGGCGGGCATCACCGGCTCACTGGCAACCGCGCCACTTGTCGCCAGAGTTCTCTTTCCGCACCTGACTTCACGCATTCGCAATCGATTCGGATCGGTACTTAAACCGCCACCCGTTACCCGTCTACAGTTGCTGCGAGACCAGGACACGCCCGGGCAGGAAAATGGACATCTCGGTTATTCACTGGACGAGATGGCCGGCATCGTCGAAAAATTGCTGCAGGAAATCGGGTTAACAGAAACGTCGGCGTTCTCGCGGCTGTTTATTGTGTGCGGTCATGGGTCATCGAGCCTCAATAATCCACACGAATCTTCCTATTGTTGCGGAGCCTGCGCCGGAAAGCGTGGGGGCCCGAACGCTCGTGCATTCGCAGAAATGGCCAACGACTGGCGAATTCGCGCGATGGTTTCAGAGCGGGGACTCAAAATTCCGAATGACACCGTGTTCATCGGTGCTTACCACGATACCTGTAACGATTCGGTGGTGTATTATGACCTCGACCGTTTGCCGACGTCACACCGGACCGACTTCGACGATGCCCGGATTGCCATCAGTGATTCGCTCAAACGGAATGCCCACGAGCGTTGTCGACGCTTTGCGTCGGCCCCGTTAACGCTTAACCCCGATGAAGCGTTGAAACATGTCGAATCACGCGGGCAGGATCTGGCTCAGGTCCGACCGGAATACGACCATGCCACAAACGCTTTGTGCCTGGTCGGACGCCGTGAGTGGTCTCGTGGCCTGTTCATCGACCGTCGAGCCTTTCTGACGTCCTACGATCCTCGCCAGGACGACGCGGACTCGTCGATTCTGTTCCGAATTCTCGCAGCCGCGATACCGGTCTGTGCCGGAATTGGCCTGTCCTTCTATTTCTCAACAGTTGACAACGTTAAGTACGGTTCTGGGTCGAAACTTCCTCACAACCTCGTGTCACTCCTGGGAGTGATGGAAGGTACCAGCAGCGACCTTCGCACCGGTGTCTATCAGCAGGTCTGTGAAATCCACGAACCAATGCGTCTGCTGTTTGTGATTGAAACCACACCGGAAGCCATGTTGTCCATTATGGATCGGCATGAGGTGATTGGACGGCTCTGCCGAGGCGGCTGGGTGCAGCTCGCTGTCATCAATGTTGAAACGTCGCAACTGCAGTTGTTCAACAAAGGTCAATTTAAACCCTGGCAACCCTCCACTGACGACCTCCCCGAACTGGCGTCGTCGCTCGCTTGCTACGAAGGCTCGCGCGATCACTTGCCGTTCCGTTCAATCAAAGATCCCACCTGATCATTGTCGCCCCCCCCAATTGCGTAACCAGGCCTGAACCATTCAATCAGGCGCATCAGCATCACTTCACGAAGAAACTCCACAAATATCATGACGATTGAGTCTATCTATCTACTTCTTGGACTGATCGTGGTCGCCAGTCCCGCGGTACTGCTTGCCGTACTCGGTTTGACAATGCTCCTGAGTCGTCCCATGAATGAGGCGACTCAGGCAAACTTCACCAAGGCAGCGGTCGTCACCGGTCTGACAGCGGCAGTCACCATCCTTGGGATGATGCTGGCATTTGACTCTCGGCACGTTGTCATTGAACTGGGCAACTGGGTCGTGATCCCGCAGGAGCATTTTCATTTTCATCTGAAGTTTGTGTTTGACCGGTTGTCCGTGCCATTCACAATTCTGTCATTCGTACTTTGCGGAACAGTAGGTGCCTTCGCCAGTGTCTACCTGCATCGCGACGCTGGCTACCAGCGATTCTTTCTCCTCTATGCGTTCTTTCTGCTTGGAATGGTGGCCTCATCGTTGGCGGGCACGATCGAAACCCTGTTTTTTGGCTGGGAACTGGTGGGCTTGTCGTCGGCGCTGTTGATCGCCTATTTCCACGAACGTCCCGGGCCAGTGCGGAACGGGCAGCGTGTCTGGACTGTCTATCGTGTGGCCGATGCGGCATTCCTGATCGCCGCTTTGACACTGCATCACCTCACCGGCGCCGGTGACTTCGACGTACTGATGGGAACAGGCCCCTGGCCCGAAGGTGTGGCAGTAATCGACTCGTGGCATGCACTGATTGTCGGTCTGCTGTTACTGGTTGCAGCAGCAGGCAAGTCCGGAATGGTCCCATTCTCCGGCTGGTTACCGCGAGCCATGGAAGGCCCCACCCCATCCAGTGCTGTGTTCTATGGTGCCCTTTCAGTTCATCTGGGAACTTACCTGTTGCTTCGGGTAAGTCCGCTGCTGGAAGTCTCATTGCCATTGAGTATTGCTGTCATTGTGCTCGGACTTGTGTCCGCGGTCTTTGGAGCGTTGGCCTCGCGAGTACAGAGTGACGTCAAGAATGCCCTCGCGTTCGCGTCGTTGACTCAAGTAGGCATTATCACCGTCGAAATCGGCTGCGGCTTCCGGTACCTCGCACTGATACACATGATCGGTCACGCATGCCTGCGAACACTGCAGCTTCTGCGGGCTCCGTCAGTTCTGAAGGATTACCAGTCGTTGGAAAACGCAATCGGTGAGCATCTTTCAACGACTCCGTCGTTATGGGAAAAGCTAATTCCGCAAGCACAGCGAGAGTGGCTGTATCGATTCTCACTGGAACGCGGGCACCTCGATGGAGTCCTGGATGAGTACATCGTTCGGCCGTTTATCAAAGTGTTCCGCTGGTGCGATCAGCAGGAACGTCGCTGGAGCCGTTTTGCCGGAGATAGTGAAATCCGCGAATCTGATCGCGTCGCCATTTACGAAGATTCCCTGGAGGACGTGGCCTGATGCCTGAATTGCACCTGCCCTGGCTTGAACTATCTGTATTAATTCCGTTGATCGGAGCCATCTGTGTGTCGCTGGTGAAAAACCAGGGAACATCCCGCCTGTACTGCATTGCCGTATGCACACTTACACTAACATGTGCTATCGGTGAGTGGATCGACTTCAGCACACTTGGCGAGTTCGAAGCACATGACCATTGGGACACACTTACGCAGATATTCCACAAAGACGTTTTCGTCGTTGATGAGTTAAGTGCTCCGCTGCTTCCACTCGGTGCCATGCTCTACCTGATGACGGTGATGACCACGCTGCGAACTAAAGTCAATCGCTTTTCATTCGGCTGGACGCTGTTCTCAGAAGCGATCCTGATGGCTACGCTCAGCTGTCGCGAACCGTGGTTCATCGTTGGACTGATGTCACTGGCTACGGTCCCACCGTGGATTGAGATGCGCATGCGCAAACAGTCCACACGCTTTTATTGCCTGCATATGGGACTGTTCGTGTTACTGCTCTGTACCGGTCAGGCTCTTGTTCCATCCGATGTATCCCTGACGAATCCTCCCATTATTGCCGGGTGTCTGCTCACTGCGGCAGCGCTGCTGCGAAGTGGAGTCGCTCCTCTGCATTGCTGGATGACGGATCTCTTCGAGAAAGCCACATTCGGTACCGCGCTGCTCTTCGTCACACCAATGACCGGCGCTTATGTGGTCATGAGACTTGTCCTGCCCATCGCTCCTGACTGGGCGCTACAGAGTATTGCAGTCGTGTCACTGTTTACGGCCGTCTATGCCGCGGGCATGTCCCTCGTCCAGCACGAAGCAAGACGCTTCTTCTGCTATGTATTTCTTAGCCACTCATCACTTGTGCTGGTCGGTCTCGAAATGGTCACACCAATTGGTCTGACCGGAGCATTATGTGTATGGATTTCCGTCGGCATTTCGCTACTTGGCTTCGGCCTGACACTGCGGAGCGTCGAAGCACGTACCGGTCGACTTTCGCTCGACACATTCCACGGCTTGTATGACCACACGCCTGTTCTCGCTGGACTATTTCTACTGACCGGACTGTCGTCCATCGGTTTTCCAGGTACGCTTGGTTTTGTGGGAACAGAATTGCTGGTCGAAGGTGCCGTCGAGGTTTACCCACTCGTCGGACTCGCCATGGTTCTGGCGGCAATGCTCAACGGAGTTGCTGTCGTTCTGGCTTATTTCCGGGTCTTCACCGGCACTCGCCACGAAACTTCCATCTCGCTGCACTCCCGCCCCAGTGAACGCGTCACGATCCTGATCCTGACAGCGCTGATTCTGGGCGGTGGTCTTTATCCACAACCGGGAGTTTCGTCCCGATACCACGCAGCTGTCGTTCTTATGGAACATCGTGGCGTACATGCGAAAGGTCACTCTGACGATCAACCCGCTGCTGACGGCACAAACCAAAACCCAGCCTCGACGACCCCGCATGCGACTGCGCATGAGTAATGACGCGCTGTGCGTGAAACAGCTTGCGGCTTCTGGTCTTCTCAGTTCAGTCGAGGAATGGCAAAGCAGGTCGTGCTGGTCTCAACGTGGTAATTAGGCCTTCGCCGAAAGACAAGCGCGAACAAACCGCAAAGGGAACCTGTGTTTTCCTTGTGTAGCGACAATTAGTTTTCCCGGCTGGCGACAATTAGAAGTTCCGGTTGATGACTGTGTTGCTTGAGCGTTGGCCGTGGTGCTGACTCAGCGACAATTAGAATTCCCGGGCTGCGGCTGAATTGTTGACCATTGTAA
>JABMPE010000394.1 GCA_013203845.1 Rhodopirellula sp.
AGCAGTTCAATCAGCCGCCGGACGAATTCCGACCGGAGCAGCGGGGCATCGCACGATGTCACGAACGCCGCGTCGGCGTCTTTGCGAAGAGCGTCCAGGCCGGTTGCGATTCCCGCCAGTGGCCCGAGCGAGTCGTATTCGTCGCGAACAACGCGGACGTTTTCCGGTAGCGACGGTAATTCCTGGTCGGCAGCCGCGACCACAACAATCGGCGACACCACTTCCGAAAGGATGCGGCAAACTCGTTGAAGCAGCACTTCGTCACCGAACGGTAACGAGAACTTGGGCCGTCCCATGCGGGTGCTGTGCCCTCCACACAGGACGATTCCTCCAACACTCATTTCGGTTTGCGTATTCATGCTGCCAGTTCGGCTCGGCGTTCGAAGCTTGAATCAGTAATCCCGGCGAGTTGTAGGGCGGTTTTCCAGTTCGCACAAAGCATCGCTTTTGGGCTCAGCTTTGAGACGTCCGTAACGCCCTGATCATTCTCAAATTGTCTGCCAGAACCAACGCCTCCGACGCGCAGTCGATCGCTCTGGTGGTGTCTGATCATCGACCGGTTCTACAATCAGATTTTGAAAAAGTCGAAATCCCTGAACGTCACGATGATTGTCCACCTTCGAAAATGATCGACAGCGTTGATACCGGACTCCAACAATTCGACGCGTTCGAATCTTCGATCAGGGCGACTACCATAACCTGACAGGCGACACGGTTGCTCGCCGTTCTGTTCCCGATGAAGAAAGAATTGCATTCGATGTTCAACAGACTTCCTGTCGCCTGCCTGCTCGTCGCCACGTTGATCGGCCCAGCTTTTTCGGAAGCCGCAGAACCGAATCGAAACATCATTCGACGCGGCTCTTACACAAACTCACAGATCAAATTCGAGCGGGAGAAAAAAGGGCACGTTGCTTTCATCGGCGGGTCGATCACCGAGATGAATGGCTACCGCCCGATGGTCTGCGAGGATCTGCAGAAACGGTTTCCGGACACGGAGTTCACTTTCACCGCCGCGGGCATCTCGTCGACATGTTCGACAACGGGAGCGTTTCGACTGAACCGGGATGTGCTGTCGAAAGGACCGGTCGATCTGCTCTTCATCGAGTTCGCCGTGAACGATGATCAGGATGCCGGCCACGCGCGGCGGGAGTGCATTCGCGGCCTGGAAGGCATCATTCGGCAGTGCTGGAAACACGGTCCGAACACGGATATCGTCGTCACCTTCTTTGTGAATCCCGGCATGCTGGAGTTGCTTCAGCAGGGGAAGACACCGGTCTCAATGGGTAGCCACATGGAAGTCCTTGAGCATTACGACGTGTCGACGATTCACCTGGCTCGCGAAGCCGCCGATCGAATTACTGCCGGGACGCTGACATGGGCGGAGTACGGCGGGACTCATCCGAAGCCGCCAGGCAATCGAATCGGCGCGGACATGATCAAGCAACTGCTCAACGATGCCTGGAGCAAGCCGCTGAGTCCGACGGCAAAGCTGACAGCTCACCCAATGCCGCAGAAGCCTCTCGACAACGGCAGTTATTCCAACGGGCACTTTCAGGCTCTGGAAACCGCATCGACCGACGCCGGCTGGAAAATTCACACGCCCGACTGGAAGAACATTCCTGGTAGTAAGCGGGAACGTTTCACAAACATTCCGCTGTTGTGCGCCACGGAACCCGGTGCCGACACAACAGTGAACTTCAATGGGCAGGCCATCGGAGCTTACATCGTCGCCGGCCCGGACGCAGGTATCGTTGAAGCCAGCATCGACGGCGGCACGTTCAGAAAAGTCGACCTCTTCCATCGGTACAGTAAGGGTTTGCATTACCCACGAACCGTGATGTTCGCCACCGATCTTGCCGAAGGCGATCACGTCCTGAAACTCCGTATCAGTGCCGCTAATAATGAGGAAAGCAAAGGCCATGCGGCGAGGATCATTCAGTTCGCCGTTAACTAAATATGTGTTCGCGAGGATGTAACCTTCGTTGTATGCTGGCGGAAGAGTTTTCGTCTACAAGGTGAACGATTATGTCTACGGCGACGCCACCCGAAGTTCAAAAACTGGTGACCGCAGTATCGCTGTTCGAGAATCATCCGAAGCAGCGTTGCGAACTCATTAAAGGAGAGATCCACCTCATGTCACCGGCGGGCAGCGAACACGGATGGGTGGTCATGAATGTCGCTGGCCCAGTGATGATTTTTGTAAGAGACCATAAGCTTGGATATACATTTGGTGCTGAAACTGGATTCGTCATTGAGCGGGATCCGGATACGGTTCGAGCACCGGATGTTGCGTTTGTTTCCGCTGAGCGGATTAAAGATCGACCATCGGCTCAGTTTTTTCCGGGGCCGCCGGATCTTGCCGTGGAAGTGCTTTCGCCGAGTGACACGGCTTCGGAAGTTCAGGAGAAAGCCGAAGCGTGGTTGAATTCCGGATGCCAGGAAGTCTGGTTAATCGATCCTCGTCGTCAGACCGCGACAAAACTGACGCCTTCGGAAGATTCAATCATTCAGCAAACCGTCGTGACACTGACGACCAGCCTGCTGCCAGGATTTTCGCTGGCCGTCGCCGACTTGTTTAAGTAGTCAGTAGTAACTCTTCAGCGAGTTTCATCGCCACAAACTTCGGTCGCTGTTGTGCTGGTCTGACCGTCAGAGGCCACCGTGCCTGTGCGGGGCGGGATGACATACAGAATCAGTGCAGCGGCAGATTCTGCAATCAGCGAAGCCAGACGGTAGAGTCCGGCGGCGGCGACGGCGACGGGTCCACCCATCGACGGTGCCAGCAGCGTGATGACCAGGCCTTCGCGAACGGCCAGGCCTCCCGGCGCGAAAATGGCGAAGAATCCGATCGACGTTCCGGCAGCGGCGGCGGCGGTTGAGACGATCCAGTTGTCGAGACTGAAGACTTCCGGATTCATCGACCTCAGGACGAGCAGCAGACTCAGTCCGTGGCCGGCCCACGCCAGCGCGAACATCAGCGACGAAACCGCCAGAAATTGCCAGGTCAGTTTGCCGATCACAGAGTCTGTCAGTTCGTGGTCCGTCGTTTCGTGGCTGTTCGTTGTGATTGGCGTTGCGCAGTTTTTCTCGGGACTTTCTTTCTCACCAGGTTTCAGTTGCGACCGCTTTTCGACCATGCGGGCAATCTTCACGAAGATCCCGTTGGCGGGCACGGCGACGATGGGCATCGCCAGGATCAGAATCACCACGGTGATCAACAGGTGGCTCCAGGACGATGACTCACGCGGCACTGCTTCCAGCATCCAGCGAGGCAGGGCGTCCGGCGGCATGATGGTGAACGCAAAGACGACCGTCACCACGCAGCCGACCAGCATGACTGCTCCGGCCTCGACGATCGAAGCGATGCTCGCGCGGACAAACGACACGCCTTGTTTTCGGACGAGTGCGGATCGGATCAGAATCACCGCTGCCTTGCCGGGCACATATTTGCCAAGCGAGCCGCAAAAGTAGGCTCGGATCAGCGGGTACGTTTCCAGGTTCCGTTCACCGAGCCGTTCGATCAGTCGCTTCCAGAACCAGGTCGACGGCAGCCAGCTCAGTTGCGAGACCACTCCCGCGGTGACGAGATACTTCCAGTCGAACTGCACGTCGATGTCGCGGTGGGCTTCCCAGAGCACGCGAGCCTGCGTGGCGACATACCACAGCACGAGCAGGAACAGGCCCCAGCGAAGCAGACCAAAACTGATGGTCTTTATTCGGGATGCTGAATCTGGTGCCACCGGTTTCCTCGAAGCTGAAACGCGACACCTGAGCATCGCCGGAAAATCGCCGGATGTCTGCTCCGGGTTGATCCGCAGAATCGCAGGCTGAGGCTCGCAACGCCAGTCCGCTGAACGGGCGGCGTTTTCGACGAAAATCCATCGTGGATCAAGCTCTGTTGGAAACGTCGTGAGTCGCGAGATTGTAACCCGGAATCAGCGGCATCGCGGGTTCTCGCTGCCTGCTGAAAGAGTTCGCAGACGTGCCCTGCCGTGTGTCACCGGTTTTGGCTGTGGAACACGGCAGCAAACTCGTTTCACACTTCTTCAATAAGCCCCTTAATCGCCAGCGTCGCGAGTGGTCAGTTTCTGTAACACTTCGGGCGATGTTTTGTTCGAGAAGAACCGGACGCTGCCGTCTCCCTGCAGAAAGTGGGCTCCGGTTCCGGCGGCGTTTCCGAAGCTTGACAGTCGTTGATTGAGCGGGCCTTCGATGGTTCGCCAGTTTTCGGGGTCGCCCCACGCTGGTAACGCTCGGGCAATTTCGCCGGCAATCAGCGTCTGCGACATTCCATCGGTGACGTCTTCAATTCTGATCGCCGAATTCTTGTTGAAGATACCTGTTGGCAGCAGACCCTGGTCGGTCTGGATCAGGCCGCCAACGCCAGCAAAATGAGTGGTTGCGAATCCGCGGCCGGTTGGCTCGTGCGGGACGGACGGAATAAGGAACGTCGGAATGGAGTGACTCATTGGCTCTGAGTTGGCGTCGTCGTTCCACGGTTTCGACTGATCGATGGTGTCGTAAACGTCCGAGTGCCCAAGGTAAGGCAGCAGCGACGTCATCCAGCTGTGCATGCCGACTTCCAGACCTTCTTCGTCAACGGCAAAGGTTCCGCCTGCCGGAAAGTGACCGTTCTCGATCGCGTAGTCATTCAGCGCTTTGTGAATGCTGCCGAGGTGGGATTCAATGACTTCTCTGGTCGATCGATTGCGCCACGAATCGCCAAGTTCCACGAGGTAAGCAGGCCCGGCGAAGATTCCGATCAGACCCAGGAACATACCGACCGGAGCGAGAATTCGCGGCACCGGCTCCTGCAGCCGGCGGTTGGATCCCAGCGTCTGATAGCCCAGCAGCAAGGCGTAAGCACCCACAGCCGTGGCGGGGATTCTCGCCACAAACGAGGGCAGCAGGTTCAAACCGGCCAGCAGTACCGAAACGATTCCCGCCGCGACCGCACCGCTGCCCCGTGGAAGGCTCGGTTGTTTTGACGCGTCGTCGCCTGATTCCTCAGACAGTCGCCACGGATTCGCTGCATCGAGATCGTGGAGCGGAGATTCCACTTCCCAGCCGTCTTCCTCGTCATCATCCGCCAGCTCGAAATCGTCATCTTCCACAACGTCGCCCGAATCCTCATCGCAGACGTCCGCTTCCTCTGCTGCGCTCTTCGATGCAGGCTGACCCGCACCCATCATCGCCCACAGACCTCGAGGCCGGTCGACTGCTGTGGGCGGATCTTCCTCGGGGGAGTCGATCGCTGCTGAGGCATCGTCGGGATTCGCGGCAGCCTCGTCAGCGCGATCGGGCGACTCTGAATCGGACGCCGACCCGGTTTCCAGAACCTCGCCACCGCCGGTTCGCCCCATCACTTCCCACAAACTTCTGGCGGAGCGGGCAGAGGGCTTGTCGCTGTTCGTGGCAAAACCAACCCCACATTCCGGACATCTGACGTTGTCGCCCGATGTCGCCAGTTCGTCAGCTCCGAATGTGTGACCATTCGGGCAGGTGAGGTTTCGATTGTTCGAGTCTGGCATCCGGAAAGAGCTTCAACCTTGTGGAGACAGGTGTCGGGTAAGGACTGTTTCGTAACCTGCTGAGCAAGGTGAAAGCAAGTATTGTCATGCCGGATTATGCAGACGCGAGCTGACATCGCGAAGGCGACTGACCTGCTGAATTAATCGGGGCAGATTGTCCAGGCCCAGCAGAAGCAGCATCAGGTAGCGGAAGACGGCGAAGATATCGCCGGCCTGAACTGCGGGCAGCTGACAGGCTCGGAACAGCACGGCGACGATGGCTGCCAGAATGAAACATTCCATCAGGCCAAAGTTGATCGCCTCGGCATTAGACAGGCGGATTCGCCAGCGGGCCACTTCGTCGAAGTGGCGTCGGACATCGATTTCGTTTCGAGAGTGGATGACGTCGACTTCGCGCTCGAGTTCGTCGTGCAGGCCTCGACTGAGGCGACGCGTCAATCGTGAATAGTGATGACTGAGCAGTGCTGCAGGAATCAGCAGGCCCAGGCAACACGCAACGATCATTCCGTCGTACCACGCCAGCATGATGACGGATCCGGCGACGGAAAAGCCGACTTTCATCAGCATCGGGATGGAGCGTTCGAAGAATTCGACAAATTCGCGAGAGAGTGTGGCTCGCGCGGTGACGCGCGAGACGTCGACGCCGGACGTTCGCTGCGAGACGATCATCCGTGTTGCAAGGTCGGAGTAGATCGAAGAGAACGTACGCGTGTCGTAGACCTGCCGGGTCAGGCTCACGACGAGATGCAGAATGTGCTGCGCAACCAGCACACCAATGCCGAGCAGCTTTCCTGTCAGCAGGTCGTTGATCGCCCATCCGAGTGCGAACGGCTGAGCCAGCCGCAGCAGATTCTCGATCGTAAACAGTGTGTACGTGGCAAGAATTCGGAGTCGATTCTGCGCAAACAGTGTCTGCAACCGAAATGATGAGTTGTCTGAAATCGGTCGGAGGCGAGGTGAGGGGCTCGACTTGAATGGGCTGGAAACAGGATCAGCGCCCGCTCGCAGGATGACCGGAATGTCGATGGGCACGGTACGTCTCCAGATTTCATGTTACGTCGGTTTTCGCAGTGCTCTTGCCGATTTGGCGCCAATGCGAAGAGATCAGCTGAACGCGATCAGACCGAGTTCGCTGCAGTCGGTCAGCATTTCCATGAGTGATTCGTCATCGAGTGGGATTGTCAGGTCGAGTTGTTTCTTCAGACGCGCGAGACTGCTCGGGCCAACAATGTCAGAAAGCGTTTGCACGAGGGCTCGGCCTTCCGGTTCCAGAATCACGGTCCGTACTTCCGTTTGAAATGCGTAGAACAGAACTTCAATGCCGCCTTTGGGCAGGTCGTCTTCACCGATCAACAGGCCCGTTTCGAAGATGGCTCGCGCGCGGATCGGGTTGAGGTGGATTCTCAGGCCGGGGTTTGATGCGAGTTCTGAAACGAGTCGATCGTTCAGGCTGACGAGTTCCTGGAACCGGACGTGCCCCAGGCGATTTCTACGACCGATCTCTTCAACCGCAAAGCGGCTGCGAACGACCAGCGTCAGGTCACGCTGCTCGGGAGTGAGGTCGACAACGGTCGGCAGCCAGCGAACAAAACGGTCGGCATCGCTGTTGCCGGTGTCGTAAGCGGCCAGCGGAACTTCCCGAATATACCGAGCAATCAGGTCAGTCAGTTCTACAAAGTTGTCGTCGAACAGTTCCATCTGATCGTTGAGCTTGTCAGTCCTCTTGTCGAGGTTCCCCTCGGTAAACAGGCCAACGCGATCGAGTGGCTGACTGGATGTGATGTCGCCGTACACGACTTCGTTATTTGCAATCGCCAGTGATGTGGCGATACGCGAAAGTTGGTCGGCGTACTCCCGCATTCTGGTCGGGTAGCTCATGCGGGCACCTCGACCTGTTCAGCGATGTCGCGGACTCGCCGGACTTCCGCTCGCCAGCCAGCTTCATCCGGAAAGTCCTGGTCGCGTTCGATGAAGACTGCGTCCACTTTGCCCCGACCCTGTTCGAGCGAAAACCGATACAAATCCCAAACCGCGTCCGGAATCGGTTCGGAATGGCTGTCGATATACATTCTGGAGCGTTCGTCGAAGAAGCCGCCGGCCAGATGCATCTGCACGGTATCCGCGTGCGGTATGACTGAGGCGATGAATTCGTACGGGTCGAACTGGAAATTCGTCGCGTTGGCGTAAACGTTGGTGACGTCGAGCAACCAGCCACAGCCCGTGCATTGGAGCATCTTCGAAACGAAATCGGCTTCGGACATCGTGCCCTGGAACTCAAACAGGTAAGCGATGGTTTCGACGTAGAAGCGGGTGTCACCAAGCCGTTTCTGAATGTAATCAATGTTGCGGCAAGTCGCTGTCAGAGCGGATTCGGTCCACGGTGGCGGAGCGAAATGCCCCATCTCGACGCCGTTATTGGAATCGCGTGTAAACCCCAGGTGATCGCTGACCGACGCCGCTCCGTTTTCAATGGCGATGGAACGGAGCGCTTCGAGGTAGTTTTGATTCGGCGGCACGGGACTGGCGATCGACAGCTTCAAGGCGTGAACGCTGACATGATCGAAATCGAAATCCTGAATGTAGCGGTCGATGCGCAGCGGATCGTCAGCT
Source organism: Rhodopirellula sp. (assembly GCA_013203845.1). Taxonomy (GTDB): domain Bacteria; phylum Planctomycetota; class Planctomycetia; order Planctomycetales; family Planctomycetaceae; genus JABMPE01. Next base: position 8,142 of record JABMPE010000394.1, read on the forward strand.
CGCTCGAACGTAATCTCGGCGGCGTTGATGGCCGGGTCGTCGAGGATCGGGCGGTTCTGCTCGCGAATGGCGTAACCGATGGCGGGCGTTGACGAGGGATGTCTCACGGTAATCTCCAGTCGCACTTTCAGGAGCGAGATGTCAGATCGCGAATTTTCATTCGAAAACTCGATGTCCCAGCGTTTCAAGTCCGCAGCGAAGGGACGGTCGCAAAGAGACGGCGAAGAAAAACAGCTGCCAGACTGATAACCGGGGTCTGGTATCAGTCCGGCAGTCGGTTTCGGCTCGCTGAATTACCAGCGGCAACGGCAGCAGCGACAGCAGCGGTGGCGTTCTGCTGCCTTCTTCGAGCGTTCCGACGTCCGCAGCGATTTAATTTCGCGGACGGCTTTCTGCTTCTTCTGGGTGACCGAGTTGGTCATGGGGGATATCCTCTCCATTGGGCCTTGTGATCGATCTGGCAAAAGCCGAACGGATGTCACGGCCAGCTCAATCTCAAAGCATTGCCAGGTGTGACGTCGGCCAGAGAACACCTCAACCGACGTTCCGGAACCTTCCGGATTAACGATGGTCCAACGAAGGCAATCGCGATACCTGAAATGCCGATGTGGCGACGCGACAATGATCTAAACCGCTTCAGCTACGGTGCTTATCGCCTTATCAGGAATTCGCAGAGCCTGCCCGGCGGCGCGGTTGGCAGTTGTCAGAGCGACGGCAACGGAAGTCCGTCTGACGACAATGCAGCGGGATTCCGGGGAGCGACGAAGGAACTCATGGCATCAGTTGCCAGTTCCTGGCGAGACTCCATTTCAGATTTGTCGTCTCCGGAGTGCAGACCGCAATTCAGCGAAACTGCAGAAACAAGGCTGCTCAGGCAGAATGCCCTGTGCCGAGCCGGTAATGCGACTCAGGATTTGAGTTTACACGCTTCCGGGTTCTCACTATATGTTCGCGACGTTGCATTCGGGCAGAGACTGCGCCTGTTCTGCGGACGTGTCTGTCCCTGGAGCGAACGGGCGGGGTTGCCGGATAGGCAACACTTACTTGCCTGCTCACAACGGAGTGGCAGCACGATGTGCCACCTGACGCGAATAAGAACAAAACCTGGAGGAAACTCTCGTGACTGAAGAAAAAGTAATCGGAATCGTCAGCGAACAACTGGGCGTTCCCAAAGAAGAAGTGACGCGTGAGTCGCCATTTGTTGACGATTTGAAAGCAGATTCGCTGGACGTCGTTGAGCTGGTGATGGAATTCGAAGACGAATTCGGCATCAGTATTCCGGATGACGATTACGACAAGATCAAGACCGTCGGAGACGCTATTACGTATATCGACGAGAAGAGCTAGACTGGCTGAAACTTGAGCCGGCTGAGCCTTTTTATTGGGCAATTTCAGCCGGCTCAATTTGCAATGCTTTCAATGCCACTTGCTGTTTCACGCAGCTTTGTCGAATACGAACGCTCAGTTTCTGAAAGAATTTCTGGATGGCCAGGCGAGTTGTCATCACCGGTACGGGAATTGTCACTTCTCTGGGGTTCGAAGTTCCCGAGGTCTGGGACAAGATCTGTGCAGGGAAAAGTGGCATTGGTCTGATCGAGCGTTTCGACTGCTCTGATTATAAAGTGGGCTTTGGTGGCGAAATTCGACACTTCGATCTCACCGAGCACGCGGATGTCACGTCCAAAGACGTCAAACGGATCGACCGGTTTGTCCAGTTTGCATTTGCCGCCGCCAGCAAAGCGATCAATTCTTCGGGCATGGATTTTACGACGGGCGATCCGTACCGTCACGGCGTGCTGGTGGGCAGTGGAATCGGCGGTCTGAGCGAAATCGAGATGCAGCATGACGCGCTTTTTGATAAAGGGCCGTCGCGAGTTTCGCCGTTCATGATCCCCAAGTTGATGGTCAACGCGGCGAGCGGAAATATTTCCGTCCACTGGGGACTTAAGGGGCCCAACAGCGCCGTCGCCACCGCGTGTGCGTCTGCCACAAATGCAATCGGTGATGCCTTCCGATTAATTCAGCTCGACATGGCCGATCTTATGGTCACTGGTGGCAGCGAAGCAGCGATTACACCGTTGGGCCTGTCTGGCTTTGCCCGGATGAATGCGCTGTCGACTCGCAACGACAATCCGGAAGCCGCCAGTCGACCCTTCGACCGTGACCGCGATGGGTTTGTGATGGCCGAAGGGTCCGGCATTGTCGTTCTGGAAGAGTACGAACACGCCGTCGCTCGCGGAGCCAATATTCTGGCCGAAGTGTTTGGCTATGGAATGTCCGCCGACGGAACTCACATGACTGCCCCCGATCCGGAAGGACAGGGGGCTGCCCGAGCGATATCCGGAGCACTTCGCGACGCGAAGATGAATCCTGACGAAATTGACTACGTAAACGCCCACGGCACGAGCACGCCGCTCGGCGACAAAGCCGAAACTGTTGCTATCAAGTCGGTCTTCGGCGATCACGCCAGGAAGCTGGCCGTGTCGAGCACCAAGAGTCAGATGGGTCACTTACTTGGTGCGTCCGGCGGCGTTGAGTCAGTGATCTGTGTGCAGGCTCTGCTCGATCAGACAGCTCCGCCGACGATCAACCTCGACAATCCGGACGAAGGCTGCGACCTCGACTACGTCGCCAACCAGGCCCGTCATATGCCCATCCGCCGCATCCTGAAAAACAGTTTCGGTTTTGGCGGCCACAATGCCTGCCTGGTGTTCGGCAAGGCTGACTGATAGCCAAGGTACTCTGCCAACGACATACAAATGGCGGGTCGATCAGCCAGATGGCAGGCATTCTGCTTCTGTAGGGGTGCTGATGGAATTTCAAAAGATGATAAACGCCGAGCATTTCGAAATGCTTCGGCGGAATCACGCATGTGTTTTGTCAGGTGGCTGGGGTCCGGCATTCAAATAGTGATGGAATCTCCCGGCAAACATTCGTCCGTGATGTCAAAGTTGCTGATGTCTTGGGTTTGCGACGAGAGAGGGACAATCCCCACGACCCCAATGCGATCAAAGTGCTCACTCACCTTGAAAAGCAGATTGGGTATCTGCCACGTGAAGTAGCGAAACTCGTTTGCGATTGCGCCGACAAAGGTTGGCAGTTTGATTGTGTCGTAATGAAGAGAGACCGCCGTAGGGACGATGAATCATCGCCGCCAGTATACTTCCTCGACATCATGTTGCTTGGTGCGCCGTCGGAGTCCTGTGATCTTTATAGAGATTTGTATTGCGGCAGCGTCTTGAAGAATGATATCCGCAATCGGTATCCCAAATTTCCAGTTCGGAAATTTATTCCAGATTAGCTGGCCAGCATGGTTGGGCACCCAATTTCACGTGAGAACGCGGTGCCTTGAAACGGGTTTGGCACGGTCTACAATCTCCGCACGTTCCACCGATGGGTTCCGTCTGCTTCGCTCTGCAGGCGTTGATTCTTTTTCGAAGACCACACGTCACCAAACCGCAGAAAGAGATTTTCCGATGACAGTTCAGATTGGCCAGCCCGCTCCGGATTTTGCTGTTCAGGCATACGACCGCACCAAAGATGGCACCGACAACCAGTTTTCGACAATCAAACTGGCTGACCTCAAAGATAAGTGGGTCTGTCTGTTCTTCTACCCACTCGACTTCACGTTCGTCTGCCCGACCGAAATCGTCGCCTTCAACAAGGCTCTGGGCGAATTTGAAGATCGCGACTGTGTTCTGCTGACGGCCAGCACGGACAGCGTTTATTCGCACAAAGGCTGGTGCGACGCTCACGACGATCTGGCCAGCATGGCTTTCCCAATGCTTGCCGATACAAACCACAACCTGTCGCGAGACTACGGCGTCCTGATCGAAGAAAAAGGCATCGCGCTGCGAGGCGTGTTCCTGATCGATCCCAACGGGGTTACTCGCTGGATCGCAATTCACGATCTGGGTGTCGGTCGTAATGTCGACGAAGTCCTGCGAGTTCTCGACGCTCTGCAGACCGACAAGCTCTGCCCCTGCAACTGGAAGAAGGGCGACGAGACGATTAACTAGAGTGGGTCGTGTAGGGTCGGTTCCTACCGGCCGCATAGAAGGAACGTGATGGATCGGCCGGTGGGAACCGGCCCTACGTTGCTAGAGTTGCTTATCAGGTATTTGCCACGGCAGGCTGATTCACTTCGGCCTGCCGTTTTTTATGAGACCGGAGTTTCCTGATGTCACGCATTCAGCCGCTGCCCGAATCGGACGCTGAGGACAAACTCGCACGCACTTACGGTCGCATCAGGGAGATGCTGGAAAGCGACAGCGTTCCAGAACCTTTTCTCACGTATGGTCGTGTCGAAGCCTTCCTGCAGGACTTTTACATGAACTTCAAAAAGTTCGTGTACACGGACGGAGCACTCGACGCGAAGACCAAAGCGATTCTTGGCCTGGCCGTCAGTAGCCATTATGGCTGTACAGTGTGGCTCGACTTTTTCACGGAGCGTTTGAAATCGCTCGGCGCTGAAGGCGGCATCGCGGCAGATGTGATCGCGGTTGCCTCGACCAACTCGATGTACAATTCGTTTTTCAAGTTCCGGGACATGAGCGGTTCGGAAGTGTTCGGCGGAATGTCCGTCGGCCTGCGGGCTCACACGTTCATGAACACCTCGCTTGATGAGAAGACCGTCGAGCTGATCAATACGGCGATCAGCAATCTCAATGCGTGCAAGCCTTGTACATCGGGGCACGTCACGAAAAGTCGCGACCTGGGCGTGTCCGACGATCAGCTTCTGGAAGCCATTCAGTGTGCCTCAACCATGGCCGCTGGATGCAGCTTCCTGAAAGCGGCGGAAGCCTGACAGACGTTACCAGCGGCTTTCGGTGTTGTGCGCGCCTGCCCGCTTGAATGTTGGAAAGTGTTGCACAATGATGGCCGCGATTGGCTCGTGGATGAGCCACGGTTTGTGAAATCAGACTGACTGCCATGCAGGGTGGGTTAAGAGGAGCGATACCCGCCGCCATGACGTTGCTCGTGGCTGCCGCTCCGTTTGGTCCGCCCTGATTTTATTTTAAGCATCACCACTCCAGATCAACTAATCGTTGAAAAACTGAGGAAACAGCCATGAGTGATCAGTACGGAATTGGAACGAACTGTCTGCACGCTGGTCAGTCGCCTGACCCCACCACTAACTCGCGAGCGGTGCCTCTTTACCAGACGACGTCTTATGTCTTTAACGACACGGACCACGCCGCCAACCTGTTCTCACTGGCTGAGTTTGGCAACATTTACACCCGCCTGATGAACCCCACGACGGACGTGCTGGAAAAACGTCTCGCCGCACTTGAAGGTGGATCAGGAGCACTCGCCACGGCATCAGGCCAGGCCGCCGAAACGCTGGCGATTCTCAATATTGCCTCCGCGGGTGACAACATTGTGTCCGGCACCAGCCTCTATGGCGGGACTTACAACCTGTTTCACTATTCGCTGCCAAAGATGGGCATCAACGTCAAGTTCGTGAATCCGGAAGATCCGGATGCCTTCAAAGCCGCGATCGACGAAAAGACCAAAGCGGTCTATCTCGAAACGATTGGCAACCCGCGTTGCGACGTGCCGGACTTCGAAGCGATTTCCGGAATCGCTCATGCAGAAGGCGTTCCGGTCATTGTCGATAACACGCTGGCCTCACCAATGCTGTGTCGACCATTTGAACACGGCGCGGACGTTGTCCTGCACTCGACGACAAAATTTATCGGTGGTCACGGGACGAGCGTCGGCGGAGCGATCATCGAAAAAGGCGGCTTCCCGTGGGACAACGGTCGCTTCCCTGAAATGACCGAGCCGGATCCCAGCTATCACGGTCTGAAGATTTTTGAAGCGCTCAGCCCACTGAATCTGGCCTACATCCTGAAAGCGCGCATTCAAGGGCTGCGAGACCTCGGCGCGTGCATGAGCCCGTTCAACGCGTGGATGTTCCTGCAGGGTCTGGAAACGCTCCACCTCCGCATGGAACGGCACTGTCAGAATGCTCTGGCCGTCGCTCAGTTCCTGGAAAGCCATTCGAAGGTTTCGTGGGTCAATTACTCCGACCTGGAGTCTCATCCCAGCCACAGCCTGGCGAAGAAGTACCTGCCAAAAGGCAGTGGTGCTGTCTTCGGCTTCGGCATCAAGGGCGACACGCTGGAAGAGCAGAAAGCAAACGGCATCAAGCTGATCAACGCCGTGAAACTGTTCTCGCACCTGGCCAACGTCGGTGACAGCAAGTCGCTGATCATTCATCCGTCGAGCACCACTCACCAGCAACTTACGCTGGAAGAGCAGGCTTCAACGGGTGTGACTCCCGACTTCATCCGATTGTCTGTTGGGACCGAAGACGCCGTAGACATCATCAACGATCTGAAGCAGGCTCTTGACCAGGTCTAAGCGTTGCTGAGTTCGTGGAACTCTGAATGACGACAATTCAGAAGCCCGCTCGTTTGAGCGGGCTTCTTTTCGTTTCGGTCGCAGACGCAGGGTCTGTCAAGCGCATCGCAGGCGTATCATCCGAATCGCAAAATGGTACGCCTGCGCTGCGCTTGACAGCTCCTACCTGGATTCTCGTTTGCCTTATCTGTTGGCTGGCTTCTGTTTCCGCTGATACGCTGCTCGTGTCAGCCGCCTCTCAGCAGGATCAGATGATGGATCTGCTCAGTCGATTCTTCGGGCCTCCGAGTCAGGATCAATTCGCCAGGGTCATCATGCGCGCGTTCCGGGCCGCCGGAGACACTCGCAGCTTCGAATACCAGGCGGATCAATTCCGACTGGTGGTGCCGGGCGAAAGTGAAGAAACCGGCAGCGAAGGTGCGCCGTCTGCTGAAGTTCTCAACCTGCACAACTTTTACGCTGAGCACTGCAGCCTTTCACGAGCTCAGCGGAAGGAACACCTGCGGCAGGTCGTGCGTGGTGTGTGTCAGGGCAAAATCGAAATGCCGGACGAGTTCGCTCACGCCGCTCCGGATCTGAGACCGCGAATCTGGCCGCGGTCGATGTTTGCCAAGCTCGAACTGCAGCAGCGTATCGAAGGCGGCAACGAAGTCGACGTTCCGAGATATCTGATCGGGAACCATCTGTCGCTCGGACTGGTTTATGACCTGCCGCATTCGATGAGATCGATTTCGGGCGAAGACCTGAAGACGTGGGGTGTCACCTGGTACGAGGCGATGGAAGCGGCCAAAGGGGCTCTCTCTGAAGTCGAATTCGCCGTCGCAAAGATCGGCGACCATCTTTACGCGTCAGCTTCGGGCGACAACTACGACGCGTCGCGGCTGATCCTGACCGACCTGATTCAGCAGATGGACGTCGATGGCGACCACGTGGCGATGATTCCCAATCGTGACACGTTGCTGGTCACTGGCTCTGCTGACGAAATCGGTCTGGGAATAATGGTCGAGCTGGCCGAGAAGGCGCTGGAAGATCCGCGTCCGCTGGGGTCCACTCCTCTCCGACTGGTCGATGGCGAGTGGGTCGACTGGATGCCCGCCCTGGAGCATCCGCTACGGAACAAATTCCGTGAACTGGAACGCAAGTACTTTTACCTGGAATACGCCGATCAGAAAGGGTCGCTGGAACAGCTTTATGCCAGGAACAGGATCAACATCTTCGTGGCCACCTGCACGGCTGTGCGACATCAGGAAACGGAAGAAGTCTTCACGTACTGCGTCTGGCCGGAAGGCCTCGAAACAATGCTGCCTGTCTGCGACAAGGTGATTCTCGGAGCCGAAGGCCAGCCCGGACAAATGGCCGACTGGGACAAAGTCCAGGCAATCGCCGGCGAACTGATGATTGAAGAAGAACAGCTCTACCCGCCGCGATTTCGTGTGAGACAGTTTCCGACACCGGCCCAACTCGAACTCATCGGCGGTGAACCGCTGGGTTCGAATTCAGTAGACGGATGACCGTTCAGTCGCGGACGAGCGGTTTGTGGATTAATGCTCTCCAAGGATGCCTGATGTGGGCAAGGCGGCGACCGATACCACGACGATTCAAATCGGCCACGGCGATTATCTCGTTCCGCACTTTGGTTTTTGACACCAGTTTCCATCCACCCGACCACCCATGACCACCAATCATCATTTTGTAGAGGCAGAATGAGTATCGAAATATCGTTAGTCCTTCGTTGCCTTCATCCAAATCGTTTTTGAC
>JABMPE010000051.1 GCA_013203845.1 Rhodopirellula sp.
GAGGGGCAGGGGCCGAGAATTCTTGTGCTGTCAGGTTCGCTGATCTGGGCGGCAGCAGGTGCCGGTGCGGTAGTTTTCGCGGTCGGATTCTGGGTCGGACGAGTGACAACGCTACCGGCGTCATCAACTTCTCAGGAACCTTCGTCATCGATCGTTGAGTCGGGCACGAAACTGCCGCAGGCCGATGCCCCGAACAACGACGTCTCGAATAACGACGTTCAAAAGGACAATGACACTGCCGGGCGTCGCTCCGCCTTCCGGGGACGCATCACCTATCAAGCGGAAACCGGTGAACGGAAGGCCGACCGTGGCGCGCGAGTCATTGTTCTGCCTGTCGAACGAAAAGGGACCGCAAAATTATCCACGACTGGCCTGCGGTCTGGCGATCAGCCGGAAGACCAGCAGTTCGCAGCAACCGGAATTCGTACGCTTGGCGGAGATGTAGCCACCACAGACGACAGCGGCGAGTTCGAAATCAAGCTGTCTGGCTCAGGCCAGTATTACATTCTCGCCCTGTCGAATTCGGTCTCGCGCGAAAACGAAGCCGATGCCGCCGAGGTCGAAAAAGCTCTGGCAACTTATTTCGAACGCCCTGCACAACTGCTTGGTCGAGTGATGCACCACTTGGAAGAAGTGCGTTACTCCGGCGACGGAGTAACGCCGTGGGACTTTTCGTTCAGGTAACCGTAAACAGACGAGTTGCCTCAGTTTGTGAGTTGATTCGCGGATCGAATTACGAATTACGTGGTGACTGTTTCGCCAGCTTATCTGGCCGAGTCGTTCGGCATCTGCTCGCCGATTCCGGCTGACGTCACGGCGGCAGGTGCCGGGGCATGGGCATCGGGTGCTGGTTTGTAGATCATCACCAGCGCGGCTCCGACGGCGGCCAGAAGCAAGCCGAGGAAGAATGGCAGTTCCGGCAGTTTCTTAACCGGATGAAAGACCGTCATCGTGACGATGGTGTTGATGATCGGTGCTCCGGCGAAGACGAGCGGGGCGACATAAAGGGCTCCGCCTTTACCGGCGTTCGTCGCGGCAAAGATGACGCAGAGTGCTCCTGCGGCTCCGGCGATGCCCGCGGCCACTCCCCATGAAATCGGTCCGAGGCCAAAGTTGGGCGTCTGCCCCTTGGTTGTCGGGTCGTAGTTGAAGAGGAAGATCAGCGCGAGTGGAATCAGTACCGCTGTCAGAAAGTAGGCGACGCCAACGAATAGAAACGCTCGCAGGCTACTGTGAAGCTGCTCAGCCGCCCGGTGAACAGTTGGCACGTAGACGCCCCAGGAAATAACGGCTCCGGCGACAAACGCCAGTACAACGGGGTTCAGAATTGCGGTTTTCGCGAACATTGGAAAACTCCGATTCGATCAATCAAATGGGGGACAATGTGGCAGGCGGCATCAGTGAAATGCCGGATTAGCTGGCAAGGGCGAGAGTGTAGTGCGGGCTTCGCAGTCCCGCACGTGTTCGCGGATGTCGATTCAACTTGCAACGATGACACCGCCAGCGAACAGGTTGCGTACTTGCGAACACATTTCGAGAGGCTTTCTTTGTTGCAAAGCAGCGAGCTGCCTTCAAATTCGAGAATTTTGTCTCCAGCAGTGAGAGAACATCTTAACTTTCTGAACAGGCACGATATGCTGCTCTGCAGACCGGACGAGCTGGATTCGCTCCCGGAGCGAGTCCTGTCGGGTTTCCCGCCTTGATCTTCCCACCTCGCGACTATGACGGTCGCGTTTCCGCAGGCACGTGGCGCTCTGCCGTTTGTCTGTCCTGCCTGACATTGCTGCATGTGAGGGATGTTGCAGCGACTCGTCGGCGCTCTCGCTGTTTGACCATTTTGAGCGTACTTTGATTTTGACGAATGCCTCCCGTTTCGGTGTGATGCTCGGCTTCCGCGAAGCCATATGTAGCACCAGTGACGATGGCAGATTTTACTCGGATGACCTCGCTCTATGAGGTTGAGTGTTTCGCCCGAGTTTGGATTCTGTTTTGAAATGATTGAGGAGACCAGTCCCTTGGTAAGTGAAGTTCTGCCAAAGAAGGATGAGATTCCGCGTCTGTTGCCAGCCGCGATGTTTCCGCCTTACACATACATTCCGGCCACCAGTACACCTCACCCGATTCGGCACCCGGATGGTCACAGCCACGGGCGCAAAGGGCGAACGCCAGCGGCACTCGATCCGGATGCCTGGCATGAGAACCGCAATTTCCTGCTGGCAATCGACCTGTTTAACTGTGGGTACTACTGGGAAGCTCACGAAGAGTGGGAGCGATTGTGGCGCGCGTCCAATCCGGAATCGATCGTCGGACGATTTCTGAAAGGTCTCGTCAAGCTCTCGGCGGCCGGTGTGAAAGTTCGAGAAAAGAGCATTCACGGAGTACGCCGTCACGCTGCATCCGCGGGAGAAGTCTTCGCGGACGTTGCGGCAGAGTCGGGCCTCGACGTTTACAGCGGTCTCCGCCTGACTCATCTGCAGTTTGCCGCCGACCGGGCAGCTCAGTTGCCCTATCAGGACAAGCTCAAAGCCGGTGATCCGGTCAAAGTGTTCCCGTTCGTCATCGAACCAGAACAGATTCCGCTTGGTTAGCGAAGCGGCGGTGTCTGAGGCCGAAGTACCACCTGTGACGTGCCTTACTGATTACGATGGCCGCTGTAGCCACTGCGTGAGACGCATAGAGGGCTGAGGCAGAGAGCGGAGTAAAATCCCGACCGCGGAGTAAAATTACGACAAAACGTATGAAAACAGCCCGGCTTCCAATCTGGATGTCGGGCTGTTTTGCATGGCGACGCCCCGTATCGCGCCAATCGTGGTCTCAAAGGAACTGTGGCGTCAAAGTGACGATGTCAAAAGTTAACCAATCAAAATACAAGTGACCGCCGCAAGTTCGACGTGCGAGGGCATCGACGTTGAACTTACGGCGGCCAGAGGGCACTAGAATTATCTCAGGACTGTGACACCTTTCAGGAGTTTTTTTTTGGAATCCTTCAGAATCGCCGCCGTCAGCATGAACAGTCCCTTCAGTGAACTCGATCGGGTGTTCACTCAAATGGACGATTACTGTCGCCAGGCAGCCGAAGCGGATGTGCGAGCCGTCCTGTTTCCCGAGTTGCTGATCCATTCCCACTGCAATCCGAAAACCTGGGAACTGGCCGAACCCGTTCCCGATGGCCCGAGTGTTCAGCGTTGTATCGTGATGGCGAAGAAGTACGGCCTCGTATTGTCGGTCGGAATCTCTGAGAAGCCCCGGGACATTGTTTTTAACACTCAGTTCCTTGTCGGCCCGAAGGGTTACATCGGCAAGCAACGCAAAATTCACATGTCTCGCGACGAGACGCTCTACTACAAAGGCGGGCGTGAGATTGAAGTTCACGATCTCGGCTTCTGCAAAGTCGGGACGATCATCTGTTACGACAATCAGTTTCCCGAGGTCGCTCGAATTCTCGCCCTCAAGGGAGCCGACGTTCTACTGATGCCACATGCTGCCAGACTTCGCATGTGGAACGACACTCCTGAGTCGGCGGCAGCGGCCAGGCAGCACTCGATCGACTTCTTTACATCGTGTTACGCGATGCGTGCTCGCGAGAATGCCTGCTTCGCCGTACTGGCGAACATGGCCGGTCGGGCCGGACACCTTGATACCTATCCGGCAGATTCACCGGCTCAGCCGCATCACTGTGGCGGTGCAATTGTGTTTGCTCCGGATGGCGAAGTGCTGGCGACCACTCAGTGTGACGAAATTCGTGACGAGATGGTGATCTGCGAACTCGATTCACGCCGACTCGCCGCCGAGCGGAGCCTGCCCAACTACACACTGCGAACGCGACGACCGGAACTCTACGACGAACTGGTCCGGCTCAGCGACGACGCCTGAGAGTGTCGGACGGTCCAGGCAACGTCCAGGTAACGGTAACGCAGAGTCAGGCTTCCTGAACCCAGTTCGGGACCGGCGTCAGCTGGAACGCTTCGTCAATTTCTGCTGCCAGTCCGCTGACAATGTCACCAGAGTCAGCCGCTCCGTCACCACTTCCGCCAGCCACCTGGTCGGTGTCCGCACCGCCATCGACGTCATCCGAATCAGTTCCTCCGAAGAGTGTGTCGGAACCAGCGTCGCCGCGGATCGAATCGTCGCCTGAGCCTCCGTAGGCGATATCGTTTCCAGGTCCGCCGAAGAGAGTGTCGTTTCCGCTGCCGCCGGACATTCCGTCGCTGTCGTCGCCACCGGTCAGCAGGTCGTTACCGGCTCCGCCTTGCAGAATGTCGTGGCCGCCACCGCCGGTCAGCGTGTCGTTGCCTGCCTGTCCTCGCAGGAAATCGCCGAAGTTTGAACCGATCAGAAGGTCGTTGCCACCGCCGCCTTCAAGAGTGGGAGCGTACGAGGCTGCCAGGCCGCTGATGTCAATGATGTTGTCACCGTCGCCGCCAATGAGGTACGCCGTTTCGATGTTTCGAACAATGTCGGTGCCATGCCCGGTCATCGAAGTGGACGTCAACGTGAAGTCGACATCGCCGGTTTCCATGATGACGTCAGTGCCGGCTCCGCCGTCCAGAATGTCGTCTCCGAGTCCGCCGATCAGAGTGTCGAAAGACGCTCCCTGCCCAAGCAGTCGATCATTACCGTCGCCGCCGATCAACAGGTCGCGACCAGCAGCTCCTAAAAGGTTGTCGTTGCCAGCTCTGCCGTCGAGAGTGTCGTTACCGGCGTCGCCCAGCAGTGCGTCGTTGCTCTCGCTGCCGATCAGCGTGTCGTCACCGCTGCCGCCGCGGAGCGTGACGCTGGTCTTGCCCGCCGTGAAAAGTGCGGACGCGTCGATGCGGTTATCGGAATCTCCGCCGAACAGGATGGCCCGTTCAATGGACACGACTGTGTCGTTTCCGTTGCCGGTCATCGACGTGTTGGTCAGCACGAAATCGGCGTCAGCTTCGTCAAAGATGAGGTCATCCCCGGCGCCGCCGTCCAGCAGGTCATCGCCCGCTCCGCCGTACAGAGTGTCGCCGGTCGCACCCTGGCCGAGCAGCCGATCGTTGCCCTCTCCGCCTTCAAGGCTGTCACGCCCACTGCCACCAGCAAGTGTGTCGTCACCCGTCCCGCCGACCAATGTGTCGTCTCCGCCGCCACCGTTGAGGACGTCGTCTCCTGCTCCGCCAGTCAGCGTGTCAGAGTCTTTACCACCAGCGAGCGTGTCTGCTCCTGCTCCGCCGTTGGCGTTGACGCCAAACGATCCACTGTCAAGATCCTGAATGGTGAGGCCATCATTCCCGCCAAGCGAATTGATTGTCAGCGATCCCGTCGGGTCGGCAAAGTCGATGGGGACGGCCATGCCGTCGCTGCTGATTCGCGACAGGCCGTTGGCTGCCATTCCGTCGTCACCGACAACGATCTGTTCCGACTCGTCAGTCAGGTTGAACGTGCGGTCGGTTGCGACCAGTCGGTCGACGATTCCTTCAACGCCGTTGTACTGGTTGGCGATTCCGTCGATGGTGATGGAACCCGAACCGGTTACCGTCAATGACGAGGTGTGAACTACGGAAGTCGCGGTCCCGCTGAGTATTTCGATGCGGTCGCCGCTGGCTGATGTTTGCCCGCCAGCGTTAATGTGCAGCCGCCGGTTGAGAGCGGGTTACCACCCGAGCCGTCCAGAATCAGAATGTCATCATCACTCGACCCGTTGATCACGATGTCGCTGACCGATACCTCTTCCGCCTGAGCGGACAGCACGCCGTTAATGTAGATTTCCAGCCGCGTGCCGTTACGAACGATTCGAAATATATCGGTCGAGCCGTCGTCCGCTTCGTTTCCGTTCGGGTGGTCGTCGGTGGAAATGGTCCAGGTGGTGGCAGTTGCCACGATTTCGATCGGCACCAGCTGGTAATCGATGGCAGACGGATACTCGCCGACCGCAGTCGTAATGTTGTATGTACCGACCAGCCCGTTCATTGGAGCAATGCTTGTCGTACCCGTCGTCTCATCGACGACGTAGTCGAGATCCGCGTTGGCAACCTCAGGAACATAAAGATTATTAATGCTCAGCAGGTCCTGATCGAGAAACGTCGCGGCGTCTCCTTCGAGGTCGATGCGTGTCAGCTGCAGTTCAGTCGGCGTGTCGACCAGAGTTCTGACAGCCGGAATGTCTACCAGAAATGGCTGATTGTTAACGGTATCAGGCTGAATGGTGACGTCGAACGTCTGCTGTGACTGATGGCCGTCCGGGTCCGACACGGTCACGGTGATTGTTGTTGTGCCGGTGACTCCTTCTGGAGCACTCAGCATCAGGACACCGTTTTCGATGTCGGTGAAGACGGTAAACGAGTCAATAACAACCGGCGTATTGGGAGCTGAGTTGATGACCGGCGTTTCGCTGATCGCTTCTCTGACGGATTCGCCGGATGTCAGCAGACCGAAGATTGTGTGCTGTGAATCGAGGTGCCGCTGAGCGCCTTCCGTGATGAAGAACTGTGAGTCGTTAGTGTCGTCCTGAGATTTCGCCATCGACAGGATCCCGGTCCGGTTGTGCTGCAGGTCGGGATCAAACTGATCGTCGAAGTTGCCAAGTGACGACCCGCCCGTACCGACCGGATTCCCATTTGGATCGCCGCCTTGAATCACAAAGTTATTGATGACTCGATGAAAGGTGGAACCGTCGTAGAAACCACTTTCCGCCAGCTCGATGATATGCTCGGTCGCGCGCGGCGCTTTGTCTTCGAACAGCTCGAATGTCATCGTGCCGAAGTCCTGAACATCAACCTCGATGCTGCGGTTTCCTTCGGGGATGTACGTGGTGACGTCAGAGTTGCTGCTGGTCGCCGTGAACGTCAAAAGCTGGTTGTCGGCATCCGAACCGTTCAAAGCGACGTACAGAGGCGAGCCGGAAAGCAGAGTAACGTCGGCCAGCGGGGCGAGCACCGGTGTCGCCGTCAGCAGCGAGCGAGCTTCCAATGACTCCGTTACGGCGGGGCGAGGTGCTCTGGAAACTCGGCGACGGTTTCGGGAAGTCGACAGCGCAGAAGCGCGATTCGGCGAGAGTCTTTTCAGCCATGCGAAGGTATTCATGATGGAACTGTCCGATGGGGACTGCGTTGCGACGAGGTGGGAAAGTGTCGCAGAGAGGTGAGTCGTGACGTGGGGAGTGAGAGGGTGCGTTCGCTGGTCGTGAAATGCCTCGGGCCGGTTTCTGTCTGATCGTGATCGGTGCGAGCGACTGAAGAGATGCTCCAGTCGCTCGCTGTTCCGATCGCCGCCCGTCTTCCGTTGTTCCTTGATTCGATTACTGTGTCAGTTTGTGCATGGCTTCAGTTTGTTTGACGGTCTCACGCTGCGCGTCGCAGGGGCACGCTGGCGGGTTGTTCTTCATCCTCGTCGCTGTCCTGTGCCTGCGCGGCGATCTGCTGCCAGTATTCAGCCGGCATGCTCATGGCCATTTTCAGAGCACCGGTCGCGCCGGCGAAAACTGAATCGTAAACGTGAGTGACGTTGGCTCCGCCGTAAGGCTTCAAGGCTTCTTCGATCAGCCGATCCAGACCCTTGAGCTGGCTGCCTCCGCCTCCCAGCAGAACATTGCTGAGCAGTGAAGATTGAAACTCGGGGTCGAATTTCGAAATCAACTCCCGTAACGCTTCGACAATCGCGGGAACGATTGATCGGCAGGCTGCTTTCAGTTGTTTCGAAACATCGATCTGTGTCGGCTTGCCAGCAACCGGAAGCGTCACGATGGCGGCTTCTTCGTTGTCACCAACGAAGCCGAACTTCTCTTTGATTTCGCGTGCCATGTTCAAAGAAAGCTGCGCGCGAGTTTCGCTTTGCTTCATCAGACGATGAAATTCCTCGTCGATCGAGTCGCCACCAATCGGAAGGGTGATTTGGTCTTCGTCCTTCGGATAGGTGCCGTACATCGGGCAGATGTCGATCGTGCCGGCTCCGATGTCGATCACCAGTGTGTTCGACAGTCGGTTCATGCCGTACGCGATGGTGAACGGTTCGGCGACAACCATGACGGCGTCGAACGTTTCGCGAGCGGCGTCAATGATGACTTCCTTGTTCAGAATTGTCGCGCGGGAAGGGGCGCCGATCACCCCATAGATCGGGCCATCTGCTGCTGGCTCGGTCGTCGAAACTGCGTGCTTGACGAGCAGTCGCGCGGCCTCTTTGTGTTTCACGATTTCATCGTCCGTGATACCGACGTCGGCACCGGCAATATATTTCAACGCTCCGCGGCGAAAAGGACGAACGACGTCCAGAGCCAGACGCTGCTTCCAGATCTCTTCGCCAAAGATGACGTCTCGCCCCAGCATGGCTCGCGCGACGTGATCTTTCGGCCAGCCGACGGCGCTGGGGACGACGGATCGTTTTCCATTGGCGGACGCGACTGACGTTTTGAATGTACCGAGGTCCATTCCAACGTAAGTGATGGGGTGATTCACGGTGCTCTCCTGCCAGCGAGGCCGGCGACTCTGGTGGGACAAGGTTGAGAATTTTGACTGGGACGGAACACGGCTGCTGCCGAACCAGGTCTTTGGTGTTTGTCAGGTCGAGTTGTCGCTTTGAAACTTCAGATATTTTTAGAGAGTGACGAGGTCACGCGGCGGATTCGTTTTTCCTGTCGATGGCACCCATCATTTCGAAGTTGTGTTCAAAAACAGACTTGAGGATGGCAGCGTCGCGTTCGTGTTCTGACTGAGCTGCGGAAGTCCGCTCGTCTTCACCGTTTGACGAACCCACAACTCGGAAAGGGAAGTCAGCCGGGCTCGCCACACCGCCCGCTCGCTTCGGTTCGTCTTTCGCGGCAGGTGCGGTCGAATTTGCTGATTGCGAAGTAGAGGAGTCGAACGGGACAACATCTGCGGACTCGTCTTCAGCACCGGAATG
Source organism: Rhodopirellula sp. (assembly GCA_013203845.1). GTDB lineage: Bacteria > Planctomycetota > Planctomycetia > Planctomycetales > Planctomycetaceae > JABMPE01. Next base: position 8,863 of record JABMPE010000051.1, read on the forward strand.
AGCCGCTGACCTGGCTGACGATCCAAACTGGAAAGTGACACCGAGTCGAGAGCCGAACAGCTTTGTCGCCACCGCACGAATCAACAGAAACAGTCCAACCGCAACGATGACTCCCAGAAATGTCGAAACAAACTGAGCGGCCGCGAGCTGCCAGACATTTGCATGGTTGCCATCGGAAGCAGTTGTCGCGGCGGCAGAATCCGTGTTCCTGGAATGCGTCAGCAGACGTGGGGACGAGTCGTAAACGTTGGACGCAGCATGACCGTCCGGAGATGTCGCTGCGGTTCTGGTGTCACTGGCTCCGTTGTTAATTCCAATCTTCGGCAAACTGTCAGAAGATTCCGGCATGACCGGGATTGTGGTAGTGACGGCGTTTCCAGGTGAACCTGATACCGAATGTGTTGGGCGGGTTGGAATCGGCTCAACATTCCGGTCATCAATTCCGTCAGGTCGTTTGATCAATCCAGGAATGGTCAGCGGGGGTGAAGATTCAGCACTTGCGCCCGACTTTGTTTTCGTGGACTTCCTGGGAAACTCACCGAACTGCGAAGGGAGACGAATAGCGGTCCCGTCACCGGCAGGCGGATCGATTGAGTTCCACGTTTCCAGCTCATCCAGTTGCTGAATCAAGAGCTGGGCCTCTTCCGATCCACGTGCCTGTCCCGCACCATCAGCATTTGATGTTTCCTGCGTTCCTGACGTCAGCTGGATGCCGCTTGCAGGGATGCGGTTGCCCCAGTCGAGCAGAAGCTGACCAGGAATTGCCAGCTGTGGACGAACAGGCACAGCGGGGACGCTGGCTGGCTTGAGTGCTGACAAAGCCGTACGCGGCCCTGGAAGCGTTGAATTTTCGGCTTCGGCTTCAGCTCCGGTCTCAGCGTCAGGTCTGGCTGATTCCGAATTGATAATGGTCACATTCGGGGTGGCGACCAGCGGATACGCACCTGACGTGAACATGGCCCGATTCGATGTCGTCGGAGATTCCTTTTTTTCAGTGATTCCGGTGCGTTTTTTCAGCGAGGAGATGTACTGCTGCGGGCTTTCCTGATCCGCGGGCCAGCGGAGACCTGTGGTGTGCTGAGCCGCTTTGACGACCGACTCAGCCCGCCGTGCCATTTCCAGAGCAGCGACGGGATTGCCAGCGGTTTCGAGAGCCTGAGCATGCGACAACAACTGCGAGGCTCGAGTAAGAAACCGATTGCTCGGTACCTGTTTTGTCAGAGGAGTTTTCTCTGGTTCGAGTTTCAAAAAATCGGGGAGCCGAAAGATGGTGGAACGGGGTGGCTCCGGTTTGACCGCCGCTGGATCATCCGCAGCCACGAGGCTTACTGAGTCGCCGAGCAGGGCCACGAAAACGCCAAAACTCCACGCGGCAGCGAACAGGCGTCCGGCTGGCACAGGCTGCACAGCGTCCGCCGCTTTGCGCCCGGGTCTGTCGCGAAAAGTGCCAGCCATGAACAATTCCTGTGTTTCTCGAAAAACGGCTGACTGATATGACAGCGCAGCGAGTCGCCGAAATCGACGCAACCTTGCTCGTTTATCGGCTGCGTCAAACATTCGGCTTGAGTGGAATTTGACGATTGTCCGACTTGTGTGGCCGATGCTGGTCTGGCCACCGAGTCGGGTCCGGTCGTCGAGCAAACGTTGAGCAAATCAGCGCGTGTGCTGCATTTCCCGGCGGCCATTCGGCTGGCGAAACTGGCGAGGGCTGAGACTGTTTGTTCTTCTGAAATTTCGCGGAGTAGAATCACTGGCCTTTTCCCCAGGCCAGGCGTACTGTGCCGTGTGTGAGCCTGAGAGTGCTGGTACCGGCTCGTTGGATTTTCATCAGACAGTTCTCCGCTTAGACATTGCCAGTCAGGAAGCTTCATGAATCCCGATCGGAGCGTTGCCTTCTGGTCTCTTCCGCTGGGAAGCTGGTTTGCCGTTCGCGTGCGAATGAGCATCATCTTTCCGCTGGTCGCATTGGCGTTGTGTTACCGTCTCGGAACACCGGCGGTCGGGCTCTCCTTCGCGCTGGTTCTGTTTATCAGCGTCGTGGCTCATGAATTTGGTCACGTGCTGGCAGCTCGGGTGACGGGCGGTGACGGTGACGAAATCCTGCTGACGCCGCTGGGCGGGCTCGCGTTCTGTTATCCCGCGCCGACGTTCCAGTCAAAGTTCTGGACCGTTGCGGGTGGACCGCTTGTCAACGTGGGGTTTTGCCTGATTACCGTCGTGCAGGTATTGAATTCAGCTCATGCAGCACAGTGGTTCAATCCGTTTGAGTTTCCTGCCGTCCAGATGTCGGGTGATGCGTCGGTCATTGTGCCCGCTCTTTGTCTCATGCTGTTCAAGGCGAACTGGCTGCTTTTGCTGATCAATCTGATTCCGGTCCACCCGCTCGACGGCGGTCGCCTGTTGCAGCTGGTGCTGAGTTTAAAGCTGGAAGCTCACTTTGCCCGGATCTGGTATCTGCGAGTCGGCGCAATCGTCGGAATGACAATGCTGGTTGCTGGTTTGATGTCGGATAACACCTGGATCATGGCGGTCGGAGCCCTCATTGTTCCGTTGAATCTCGCCGAGTCGTTTCAACTGCAGACTCAGGATCACATCGAAGAGTCGTTTATGGGCTACGATTTTTCTCAAGGGTATACGAGTCTCGAGCAATCAAATGGGGATGAAGTCGAAGGTGAAGACCGGCCCGGCGTGCTGGCTCGCTGGAGGGCTCAGCGTGAAGAGGAGAAACGCCAGAAACAGGAAGAAGAAGATCGCGACATGGAGCGGCAGCTCGATCAGCTGCTCGAAAAGCTGCACGTTCATGGCGACGCGTCTTTAACCGCGTCCGAAAAACGCCGCCTGCAGGATATCAGTGAGCGTTTGCGCCAACGCGGTCGCTCGTCCTGAAACAGCTGTGCAACCGCGTCAGCAGGTGGTGCTGAGGAATCAGTACCGGTCAGTGTCTGCCGTCCGCTTTCTGCGAAGAGATGCGTCGCTCAGTGGCCAAATAAGCAGAGAGTGGTGGTCAGGCGGAATGCGAAACAGGCACTGACCTACTTGAAGTCGAACGGCCAGTTCAGCGTTGCCCGGAATTCGCCGTCAGAACGGTAGCTGTTACCGCCGACTCCGGTGCCGTAACCGAGCGAGAAATAGCGGCCTTCGTGCAGGTCGAGCGTGACGCCGGCCAGTATATTGGCAACCCTGCGGCCCTGCGAGATGTCGAACAGCCGATAACTGTTTCCGCGAACCACCGAGCCATCACTGAAACCCTTGTCGAAATGAAACTCCATGACGGGAGCCCAGCGTCGAATCCAGCTGTCGTCGTTCGAGTCTGACCAGTAGCCGGCGGAAACATCCCAAAGCAAGTGAGACGCGTCGCGAAATCGACCGACCTTTTGCAGTCCCAGTCCGTCGAGGTTGACGTCAGCTCCGTTGCGGCCAGCAGGCAGGTCGTACTCGATGAAACTTTGCATGAAAAAGTTGCTGTCCGGCACATAGGCCATCGCCAGGAACGGTTTCATGTGCGTCGACTCGTTTTCCAGTCGGATCAGAGGTTTGCCGGCGGCATTGTTAACGTTGATATCGCTTCCTGTCGGAACCGAGATTCCAAGTCCACCTGAAATCATCATCTGCTCGTTCGAGGCAAGTTCGTGCTTGAGGATTACCAGAGCGTTGCCGGTTTTGATATCTGACGCTCCCCGCCCATTCTCAAGAATGAGCTGGTTATCCATTGATGCCGCGAATGGAACTCGGAATTCCACCGAGAACTCACCTTCGCCGATCGTTTTTTCGATGCCAAACGTGTAGCGGTCGAAGTTTTGGTTCCGACTGAACGGAACACCGTTCTTGATGAGCGAGTAGTCGAAGTACAGCCGGTCGGTCGGGACCGCACGCGTGTTGGCACCGATACTGGAGCGGCCGAGCAGTCCGTCTGCACTGGGGCTGGGAATCGGCAGGTTGACGACGTAGTCAAACGCGTAGAATGCATCCAGCATGTCGCCAGGTGCCAATGGCTGGTTGAACGGTGCAACGGGTTCCGTGCCGCCAGATCGGATAACGCCGCTGGTGGTCGGATCAAAAACCGTCTGACCATTGACCGTGTTGGCCGTCTGAAAGGCCGTATCGACAGCGGTGTTATAAGTACCGGGCGGAGCCTGGACTCCGACGACGTCATAAGGTTGCAGAGTTGCTGCGAAGGCCGCGTTGACCTGATCGAGTGTCTGAACTGTGGTGAAAGTCGTGTTGTCGGCGATCGTTCCGACGACGGTCTGTGGCGGGAACAGAAACTTCTGTCGGAACAGTGTCTGCAGGCCTCCAACTGTGGCAATGCTGCCGGGACGAGCGATGTCGACCGGTCCTGGTCCGGTAAACGTTACGGGAGCATTTCCGGCACCAAGTGCCGGCAAAATATTGTTCTGTGGCACAACGATCAGTCGATCGATCGGAAACATCAATCGGCTGTTGCCTGGCCCTCGCGAAAAACTGCCAATCATCGGAGGAATTTCCAGGTGATGGCCGCCGTGTCCGGAGTCATGGTGACCGCCGTGACTACTGTCGTGCCCTTCGTCATGGGCATCGAATTGTGAGTGTCCATCCAGGTAATCGTGGTGGTTGCCGTCGTGGACTGCAGCGTTGCCGGTGGCTTCCGGTGGGCCCGGTGCGTGAACGGAGGCTGGCTTTTCGGATTCTTTTTCTTCCGCAAACCTCAACGGAATGACAGAAGGCGAATTGGATTGTTGCTGCTGAAAGTCGGCGGGCAGGTAGTCAGCGTTCTGAGCACTGACCGAAGAGCTGTACCCGGAGACTGCGATCAGGCAAACAAACAAACGTCCGAGCTGCGAATTGAGTGAGATCGTCATTCTGCCAGATCTCCTGGTGAAATTTTCCAACCATCTCACTGGCATTGCATCTCTCCGGCGGCGAGTCGTCAGGTAGCGCTGCATCCATAGCGCAAGCTCCGCCACAGAAGTGGCTTTTGTTCTGATCGGCAAATTCCGCAGTCGGAATAACCCCGATATCCGAATTCGCAGGAAAATATCGCGGAATCGGTATTACTTGCGTGGCAGATTTACCGGATTGCTGTGCGGTATGTACAAATCTGCAAGCCGATCCGGGGGGACGCCGAGATGCTCAGCCGTCAGCAGGCACCAGTTTCGGAGCGTTTGCCGAATGGCTCCGTGCTTTTTCCAGCGTCTCGCGCTGACATGCAGCGGCCCCGGCAGAAGAGCCAGACGCCCCCGATCTCTGAGCGACTTCATCAGCCGTACGTCTTCCATCAGGCGAACATTCGGAAATCCGCCGAGAGCCTCGAAGACCGCTCTTCTCAGGAAAATCCCCTGATCGCCGTACGCGATGCGCGTGCTGCAAACCCGCAGAGCATCGCCGGCTTCGACGAGACGAAACAGCAGTCCGTCTGCGTCAATTCGGTGATAGAACGCCCCGCCCGGAATTGCCGGAGACTGCAGCGTGCTTTCCATCTGCCCTCGGGCTTCCGGGACCAGCCAGGAATCTGCATGGAGAAACAGCAGGACGTCTCCAGTTGCCGTTGCGGCCCCCGCGTTCTGCTGCACCGCCCGCCCGCGCGAACATTCAATCACCCGGCAGTCGAGCTGCTGAGCCATCGCGAGCGTCTGATCCGTGCTGCCGCCGTCAGCGACGATGATCTCGTGCGGCAACAACGCCAGCGACGTCTCAATCACTTTTCGAATGGAGTCCGCCTCGTTCAAGGTCGGGATGATGACTGACAGTTTCACAGGGCTTGTTCCAGCCGGCAGCGTCACACTTGGTCGACTGAAGCTACTTCCGGGTTCGTTCGAGCGAACGATACCGGGCCGCTTCCAGTTCCGCGATGCGATCTGTTGCCTTGTTCGGCCATTCTTCAATTCGTCGTACAACGCCGAGTGTTTCGGCAATGGCGGTGCCGATTTGGACTTCCAGTTGGTCAAGTCGGGCCGAAGACGCAGCGTCATTGCGAAGACTATTCGTTAGATCTCGAAGTCCGCGAATCTGCGGCGCGTGCGACGAATGTTCAAGGAGTATGCTGCCGTGTTGCAGGACGGCTCCTTTGCGTCGTCGCTGAGCACTGCCGACAACCTTGTGACCGCTGCAGTGAATGTCGTGTCGGTCGCCGCGGACGAAGCAGAGGAACGGTTCGTCGGACTGCGCGTGGTCTTCACCTCGCATCGCACAGTCAACGCCGTATTCCCGCAGCACGCCGATGATCGCCGTGTGAATGCGGTTGTAGAGTTCCGTCGGCTCTCGAGTGAGCGGATCGTCGACTGACAGAACGAAGGAATAGGTCAGCTCGTGGTGATGCAGAATGGCTCCGCCACCGGAAAGCCGCCGCACCGTCGCAAGGTTCTGAAACGTCGTCGACAGCGCTTCGTCTTCCGAGTCCTGAAAGTAGCCGAGTGAAACAGTCGGTTCCTCCCAGCGGTACATCCGGACGGCCTTCAGCCTGTCAGACAGCGCGGCCTCCAGCAGGTACTCGTCCGTGGCCATATTCCACGAACCGGAGTGAGCGACAGGCTCGACCATCAGCAGTACCGTGTTGTCAGCCTGTGCGGACTCATACATCGAGTGTTTCCAGAATCTCGGACGCGGCTCGGTTGCCGTGGTAAAAAGCTTCTTCGAACAGTGGGATTCCGCTCAGGGAACTATGAGCGAAATGTACGTTGCGGAATGGCCGGGAACATTCAGCTCGTGCCGTACCGCTGATGAAACCTGGCACCGGTCGAATCATCGCGTGTCCCCACCGCATGATGTCAAGTCGGCGTGTCAGGCTGCGAATCTCCGGGTGGGCTCGTTCCAGGTCAGACAGCACGATGTCGGCCCATTCTCTCCACGAAAGTTTGAGCAGCCGTTCGCGAGCGATCTTCGGTGAGGACTCACACAGCGGGTAGTAATACGTGAGTACCGTCGGGCCGCGATCGAGGCCTCGCTGATGAGTCGCCGTGACGTAGCCCAGCGACGGGCTGTCGTAAATTACGTTGTCCCAGCTCATGACAAAACCGCTTTCGGATGGTCGATCATCAAGGTGCAGGTTGGCGACCAGCCAGCTTCCAAATTCAAATTCTCTGATGCTCGACGGGCCGGACTCGCGATAGTCGGCGATCAGATGCGGTGCCAGAAACGGCGGTGCCGCGAAGATGACGTGCGGAGCCTTCCAGCCGTGCGCTTTCGGCTGCGGACCGAGTGAGTCTGAAGCATCTGATGTTCGAAACGCGACGACGCTTGCGAGTACAGAATCGTCGACCGATTCATTTCCAGGTGGCGTGATTTGAGATACCGCATGTCCGGTCAGAATGTGATCGGACACTAACTCTCGGAGGTGAGTGATCAGTCGCCCGTTGCCTTCGGGCCACGTAATAAAAGATTGCGAATCCGAGCCCGGTTCGCTGACTCTCGCGGCAAAGTAAAAGATTCCCGCCCAGGCACTGGTTTGATCAATGCGCAGGCCGTAATCGTCACGGCAGGCGTAGTCGACGTACCACTTCAAGTGTCTGGAATTCCAGCCTCGCTCCGTCATCCACTGCTGCATGGACTGCTTGTCGAGAGCCATCACCTCGGCATCGTTCGAGCACTTCGCGACGGGTATCGAGAACGCTCTGTTGCCGTCGGCGTCTCTCCAGGCAACCCAGCGACTGATCTCTTTCTGAAAGGCTCGCAGCTGAGCCACGTCGTCGTCGGTCGCCTGATCCCAGGGAAACAGTCCTTCCTGCCACTGGCCGTCGATGAAAAGTCGCTCCTGAGGATCGCGGCAGAGAAACTGCTCAGCCACAATCGGTGTTCCATTCTCGTCGCGACCTTCGAGCAGTTGCATCTCGTCGAGCAGGTTGATCAGCTCGGTGTTGTGAGGTAGCGGCACCGGCAAATAATGAGCGGCCCACGGATAGGCGACGACCGACGACTCGCCGCTGACTGCGGTTCCGCCAACTTCAGGTTCCAGTTCGAGCAGCACGAAATTAACACCGGCCTGCTTCAACTTCCGAGCGGCACTCAGGCCGGCAACACCGCCGCCCACGATCACGACGTCGGTCGTTGACCATGCGTCTTTCGGCGGCTCAGGACGAAAGCCGTCTCGCAGTTTGTGGCCGGCTGCGTGCGAAGTTCCCACGAAGCCGCCTGCGGTCGGAAGTTGCGGCGTCGAAAGCCCACAACCCGATGACAGCACAAACGGCATCCCCAGAAAAGACGCCAGTAATTCGCGTCGGTTCATCGCGTTCTTCCGACGTGGCAGGCCTGGCACGCCAGCGCTTCGCTCGACATGCCCTACGCTTAAATCATGTAGTCCGTCATGCGACCGAGGATGCGGTCGACCAGTTCCTGGGGAAGGTCGATCGACGGTGAGTGAGTCGGGTCTCGGTCCGTAGGGTTGATTCCGCAATAGGCAGACCACGGACCCAGATGTCGCCAGCGACCGGCTCGTTTCGGTTCGCTGGGCAGCACGGGCGTTGTGCAACGATTGCAGCCAATCGTTGTGAACCCCTGAGAATGCAGCGGGTTCACGATGACGTTGTGCTCTTTGATGTAGGCGTCCAGGTGCTCGTCGTCGAACTCGGCCAGCGGGTTGATGCGGACTGTGTTGGTTTCGACGTCGACCGCGAGAATCGGACAGACGGATCGTTTGCCCCCGTCGCTGCGCCGCAGGCTGCCGATCAACGCATCGTATTGGCCGGCCACGTTGCGGAGTGGCTCGACCTTGCGAGCGTGGCAGCACTGTTCCTGGCCTTCTGACGTCAGGTAGAGCACGCCGAATTTCTCGGTCTGCTGTTCCATCGTCAGCTCAGGATGGAGTGAGATTACGTTTAGACCGTACTCGTTGATGACTCGGTCGCGAGTGTCCAGCGTTTCCTGAAACATGACACCGGTATCGACAAACAAAACCGGAATGTTGGCTCCGCTTGATTTGATCATGTGGCAGACAACCGTGCCCGACATCTGCATGGCCGAAATCGATGCCACTCGGTCGCCGAAAGTCTGACTGGCCCACTGCAGAAGTTCCTGCGGCGTGCGTTGTTCGAAGGTGTGGTTCAGATCGACGAGATCTGACTGAGAAAGGCGAGCCATCTTATAAAACCTGCCGGATAAGGATTCGTTGATCAGTTGGTCGCGGTACGCGGGAAATTGCGAAAATCAACTCCGAATGATCCGCAATCGATTGCTGCTGACCTTTTATTGATTTCGCGGTCCAGGGGTCAACCGTCTGTCATGCGGCAACCACCCATGTCGACACATGGCTCATCGGACACGTTCGACGATGAACTCCGGCCATTCGCCCGGAGAATCGCCAATCGTGATCGCCCCGGAGACTCGGGACATGATCGCCGGCACCTTCCGATCCGCAAAAACGCGGGCTAACGGCTCGCCCGCTGAGATTTCGTCGCCAATTTTCACCCGCATGTCGATCCCGACGGAATGATCCACCGAATCGCCCATTCTGCGCCGTCCGCCGCCGAGATCGATGACGGCCATTCCGAGAGCTTCGGTGTCCATCTTTGCCACAAATCCCGACCGCTCGGCAAGCACGACCTGCTCCGCGGCGACGCAGCACACGTTTTTGAGATCGCCTCCCTGCGCGTTGACCATCTGCTCGAAGACTTCGCGAGCGGCTCCGGAATCCAGCCGGTCAATCAGCAGACTCTCCGCTTCTGCCTGATTCGAACACCGGTCGGCAGAAACCAGCAGTTCGCTGCCCAGAGCCAGCGTCACGTACCGCAGGTCGTCCGGACCTGCGCCCGTGAGACATTCCAGAGTTTCTACCACTTCGTTGGCGTTGCCGCACATTCTGCCGAGTGGCTGGTTCATGTCGGTGACCAGGGCGGTCGTGCGAATTCCCATTTTCTGCCCGGCTCGCACCATCGATTCAGCCAGTTCGACGGCGTGGTCGCGAGTTTTCATGAACGCTCCGCTGCCGCATTTCACGTCCAGTACCAGCGCATTCAGCGACTCAGCCAGCTTCTTACTCATAATGCTGGCGGTGATGAGCGGAATTGACGGCACCGTCGCCGTGACATCCCGCAGCGCGTACAGCTTGCGGTCGGCGGGGACGAGGTTTTCCGTCGCGCCGGTGATGACGCAGCCGACGCGTTCGACGATGTCCTGCAGCTCGGCAATTGACAGGTCCGTGCGGAAGCCGGGGATCGATTCCAGTTTGTCGAGTGTCCCGCCCGTCGGACCGAGGCCGCGTCCGGAAATCATCGGCACTCGCAGCCCGCAGGACGCCAGCAGAGGAGCCAGTACCAGCGAAACCTTATCGCCAACTCCGCCCGTCGAATGCTTGTCCACAACCGGCGACCCGACTGTCCATTTCAGGCGAACTCCTGACAGCAGCATTTCCTGAGTCAGCGCTGCGGTTTCTTCATCATCCATTCCCTGGAAAAAGATCGCCATCGCCAGAGCGGACATCTGGTAATCAGGGATGCTGCCGTCTACGAATCCCCGGATCACAAACGCGATCTCGTCGCGCGACAGCTCGTGTCCGTCCCGCTTCTTCGCGATCAGTTCGGCTGGCGTCACAGTCTGACCGCTCCTCAGTTCTGAAGTAGGCAAAAATCGCAGAGGTCGCCGAGGTAAAAAACGCAGAGGAATTGGAGATTCTTTTTGAGCACCCGAAGACCCTCTCCGCGACGTCAGCGTGACTTTCTCTGCGACCCTCTGCGATTAAAAATCCGAGAGATGCAACGTGTTCACAGATCGTAGAACAGTGGTTTTTCACACAAACAGCAACTATAAGGCCGCCGTCGTGCCACTCACCAGGCAACCCACTCTTTAACGCCAAAAGACAGTGAAATCATGAGCCATCTGCAGCAAGCTGATCCTGATATCTGGGCCGCCATTCAGCACGAAGAAACCCGTCAGAAAGAGGGTCTCGAGCTGATCGCGTCGGAAAATTACACCAGCGCTGCCATCATGGAAGCCGCCGGCACCTGCCTGACGAACAAGTACGCCGAAGGTTACCCGGAAAAACGTTACTACGGCGGTTGCGAGAACGTTGACGTCATCGAATCCATCGCTCGCGACCGAGCCTGCGAATTGTTCGGAGCCGACCATGCCAACGTGCAGCCACACGCCGGCTCACAGGCCAATATGTCCGTCTACTTCACGGTGCTGCAGCCGGGCGACACGTACCTGGCGATGAGCCTTGACCACGGCGGGCATCTCACGCACGGTTCGAAGGTCAACTTCTCCGGCAAGATTTACCACGCTGTTCCTTACGGAGTCCGTGAAGACAATCATCAGATTGACTTCGACCAGGTCGCGTCGCTGGCACGTGAACACAAGCCAAAGCTCATCGTCGCCGGAGCCAGCGCTTACCCGCGGGAAATCGACCACGGCAAGTTCGCGGAGATCGCCAAAGAGGTCGGCGCGTTGTTCATGGTCGACATGGCTCATTACGCCGGCCTGGTCGCGGGCGGAGTTCACAACAACCCGGTCGAAGTCGCCGACTTCGTGACCTCAACGTCACACAAGACGCTGCGAGGCCCGCGTTCCGGCTTTGTGCTCTGCAAAGAAGAACACGCCAAAGGTATCGACAAGACGATCTTCCCTGGCATGCAGGGCGGCCCGCTGTGCCACATCATCGCCGCAAAAGCCATCTGCTTTGGAGAAGCGCTTAAGCCTGACTTCAAGCAGTACGCGCAGCAGGTCGTCGCCAACGCCAAGGTGCTGGCCGATGTTCTGATGAGCGGCGGAGTCTCAATCTCCTCCGGCGGAACCGACAACCACCTGATGCTGTGCGACGTCACAAAAATTGACCTGACCGGCAAGATAGCCGAACAGGCTCTCGACCGAGCGGGCATCACCGTCAACAAAAACATGATCCCCTTCGACCAGCGCTCCCCGTTCGACCCGAGCGGCATCCGCATCGGCACCGCCGCGCTGACAACTCGCGGCATGAAAGAAGACGAAATGCGCAAGATCGGCGACTGGATCCTGGAAGTCCTCCGCAACGCCGACAACCATGACATCGTCAACCAGGTCCGAGAAGAAGTCCGAGACTTCGCAAAGGGATTTGCTGTACCAGGTGTCGAGTAGACGCGACTCAGGGAGTCATCATCGAGCACGAACGAGTGTGCCACTGCTGGCTTGGCCAGCACGAATTTGTCATAAGGCGCACACTGCAGGACGAGCCAGCAGTGGCACCCGGCGAAATGGGAGAGTGACAGCTGGATGTTGCATCAGACGTGTAGAACTGGTTTTGCGAAGAGATTCTGAAGACACACCACACGCACTAAAGGATGGCAACATGACCGTCATTACCACTATGCATGATATTCCGTCGAAACTGAGGCAGGGGGCGGCGACAGCGGTCGTGCAGGCGATGATACGGTGCCGACGTAGCCGGCCTCTCTCCGAAGCAATACTAGAGACGGACCCGGACGGTACCCTCATCCTTCGGCGAAGCGACTATGATCGTATTTCATTTGGCATGGGCTTAGATGAGGTGATAGCCATTATCGGATCGCCGCCTTACCGCGAAGATAGGCAGAAACTAGAATGGTACACTCTGGGCGGATCATTATTGAGTATAACCGTAACATGGGAGCAGCCGCATACAGTTATTGGAAAAAGTTTCAACAATGTCATCGCAGGCGGCTGCAAGATCGAACCATATTTTGACGGAGTGTTACTCGATAAGAACGGGAGCAAGTGTCAACTGCTAAATGGCGATCAACATCGTTGGCCATTGCTGTCGTCTGCAGACATCGCGAAGTACTTTCTTCGTTTTTCGAATGCCGAGCAGACGGCGTGGTTTCAGCAGGCTATGAATGGAGTGGTGCGCTTTCGAATGAAAAAAGTGGCTGGTGAATACATGATTCAGAATGAGTTTGAAGGGCAACAACCTGATCTGTCGGCCCAAACTCTTTCCCGCTGCAATTCCGATGCTCGTGTGAATATGGTCTGGAAGTCGATCCTTGAAATCGGCTCTTCGCAGGCGTTAACGATCCGAAATCGACTCATGCGTGCAGTCGATGCGTGCCATTATTTCTGCACCGAAGACGAAAGACGAGCGCTGCTAACTTATGTGCAAGGTGGCGATTACATCGCTGCAGAAGAATTTGGAGCAGATGTGCACAAAAGGCTTAGGGCCAATAAAATTGCGGTTGTTGCCGACTTAGTGACGCGACGGGAGGAAGAAGGACCTATTTACGGTCGTGACTACAAAAAGAAAGAGGAAGGCGATCTGTGGGGGTGGTACAAATATTTGATCTATGACCGAGATGCTTATCGATGCCAATACTGCGGTGTGC
>JABMPE010000395.1 GCA_013203845.1 Rhodopirellula sp.
ACGTTGCTTGAATCTGCTTCACACCTGGGAGGTCTGGCCGACGCGTGGCAGCTTGGCGAAGTGACCTGGGACCGTCATTACCACGTGACGCTGCTGTCGGACATTCACTGGCGCAACATCCTGAGAGAACTCGACCTCGAAGATCAGATGAACTGGGTCGAAACGAAGACGGGTTTCTACACCGATGGACAACTCTATTCGATGTCCAACAACGTCGAGTTCCTGAAGTTCCCACCGCTCAATCTGGTCGACAAGTTTCGCCTCGGCGCGACGATCTTTTACGCGTCGAAACTCAAAGACTGGAAAAAGCTCGAACAGATTCCAGTGGCCGACTGGCTGAGAAAGCTTTCAGGCTCGCGCACGTTCGAGAAAATCTGGTTACCGCTTTTACGAGCCAAACTCGGCGAGAACTATCACAAAACTTCCGCCGCCTTTATCTGGGCAACAATCGACCGCATGTACGCAGCGCGGCGAACCGGCCTGAAGAAAGAAATGTTCGGATACATGTCCGGCGGTTACGCTCGGATTCTTGATGCGTTTACACAGCGGCTGATCGACGCAGGAGTTGATGTCCGAGTCTATGCAGCGACACGCCTGGTGCAGCCAACCGGCGTCGGTACGGTCATGGTCGAATCGACAGACGGTTCACGCCACGAATTCGACAAGGTTGTCGTGACGACGCCTTCCCCGGTCATTTCAAAGTTGTGTCCAGCGCTGACCGAGCAGGAACATAACCAGCACAACGGCCTGCAGTATCAGGGAATTGTGTGCGCGTCAGCTCTCCTGAAGAAACCACTGGCCGACTACTACGTCACCAATATCACGGAGTCGTGGGTTCCGTTCACGGCTGTCATCGAAATGTCGACGCTGGTCGATCGTGCAGAATTCGGCGGACACAACCTGGTCTACCTGCCGAAGTACATCGCTCCTGATGACCCGTTGTTCGAAGAGACCGACGAGTCGATTCAGGAACGATTTACCGCAGCGCTGGAGAAGATGTATCCGCATTTTTCGTGTGAAGACGTTCTGGAGTTCCGTATCTCGCGAGTTCGTCACGTCGTCTCTCTGACAACGCTGAATTACTCGAATCAGTTACCGCCCATGCAGACGTCACTCCCCGGAGTGTTCGCTGTCAACTCAGCACACATCGCGAACGGTACTCTGAACGTCAACGAGACCGTGAAACTCGGCGAAGACACCGTGCGTGATCTGCTGTTGAAGAGTGGCGAGGGACAAGTGACAAGGGACGAGGGTGACAGAATTCAAACGTTCGAACATTCAACTCGATGACTGCTGCTTTCACATGCCCTCGTCGCGTAAAGGCGTCGGCCTGAAATCGTCAAAAGATTGAAGCTACGACCAGCACGCCGAACAAAAGAGTCAAGTACCATGCCAAAACCAATTGCCAGTCTGTCGCTCGATCTGGACAACAAGTGGTCCTACATGAAAACCCACGGCGACGCCGGCTGGGAATCCTTTCCGTCGTACCTCGACATTGTCGTCCCACGATTCATCGACTTCTTCAACCAGCGAGATCTGAAGATCACCGTCTTTGTGGTCGGTCAGGACGCGGCTTTGGAGAAAAACCATGACGCACTCTCGCTCATTCCGACGAACGGGCACGAGGTCGGCAATCATTCGTTCCATCACGAACCGTGGCTGCATCTGTATTCGCTCAAAAAAATCGACGAAGAATTTGCCCGCACGGAAGAGGCTCTGCAACTTGCGACCGGCGAGTTGCCTGTCGGCTTCCGCGGCCCCGGCTTCAGTCTGTCGCCGGATGTTCTGAAAGTGCTGCAGCGGCGAGGCTACCAGTACGACTGCTCCACCTTCCCGACGTTTCTCGGCCCGCTGGCTCGCATGTATTACTTCATGACGGCGAAGCTCGACGAAAAAGAAAAGGAAGAACGCAGGAAACTGTTCGGCACTTTCAGTGAAGGCTTCCGACCGTTGAAGCCGCATCACTGGAAACTCGAAGACGGACCGTTGCTGGAGATTCCCGTCACAACGATGCCGCTGTTCAAAGTACCGATCCACGTCAGCTATCTGCTGTACCTCGATCAGTTCTCACGCGGCCTCGCGATGATGTACTGGCGCATGGCCCTATCGATGTGCCGCTTGACCGGCGTCGCTCCGTCGCTTCTTCTGCACCCGCTCGATTTCATGGGCTGCGACGACGATTCCGATCTCGGATTCTTCCCCGCCATGAACATCACGAGTGATCGCAAGGTGGAGCTGGTGGGAAAAGTCATCGACCTGATGACGCGTCACTGGGATGTCCGGCCGATGATCGACCACGCTCAGGACGCAAGCGCAAAACTGCACGACCCATCCAGCGTTGGGCAGGAGCTGGCTCATGTCTGAAGCACACGCATTTCAGCCAGCTCACTCCGTGCGTTTAACAGATGCCATCGCCAGGAGCATGCGCCCGCACCAGTGGGTCAAAAACGTCCTGTTGTTCGCAGCGCTGGTGTTTTCTCAGTCTCTTTTCGATGCTCATGCCGTCATGCTCAGCGTGCAGGCGTTTCTTCTGTTCTGTCTGGCTGCCAGTGCGGTTTACCTGCTGAACGATGTCAACGACCTCGAAGAAGATCGAGTTCATCCGAAGAAGCGGAATCGACCGCTGGCTGCCGGGTTGGTCAGTCCTCAGGCGGTAATGTCTGTGATGGCCATTCTGGTCGTTGTGTCCCTGGTTGGAGGCTATTTCATCAGTCGATGGTTCTGTGCTTTGCTGATGATTTACCTGGGGATGAACGTTCTCTATTCCGTGAAACTGAAGCACATCGTCATCCTTGATGTGATGATTATTGCGATTGGTTTTGTACTGCGTGCTGTGGCGGGCGCGGTCGCTATCGGGGTCGATACGTCACCGTGGATGGTGCTCTGCACGATGACTCTGGCGCTGCTGGTCGGATTCGGGAAGCGACGGAATGAGCTGTCCGTTCTTAAGGAAGAAGCCAGCAGTCATCGAGCCTGTCTCGAAGGTTACACCATCCAGTTTCTCGACATGATGATGTCGATTTCCGGTGGGGCGGCCATTGTCACCTACACGCTTTACACGATGGCCAATCTGACCGTGCAGCGCTTCGGCTCGCACGCACTGGTGCTCACGACTCCCTTCGTAATCTACGGAGTCTTTCGCTACCTCTACCTGATTCACGTGAAGAGCGAAGGAGGCGACCCGTCAAAACTTTTTGTGACGGATCGCCCGATCCTGCTGAATGGCTGTTTGTGGATTGTCGCTTGTGCGATGTGTGTCTACACGCCCGTTGCATGGCTGCCGTGGTGGATCGCCAAGTGGAGTGTCTAGACCGAAAGAGTGCGTTCGAATTTGTGAGACGCGTCTTACGGTGATCCCCAATCACTCTCGATTTCTTCCTGGTGATAGATTCATGACGCGGGCGAATTCACAAACAACAACCGACAAGGCATCACTCGGATGGGTCGGGCCTGTCAAAGCGTTGGCTTTGATCGGAATTCTGTGGAATCATCTGGTCGAAGAATTTGCACGAGGTCCCTGGTTCACAAACCCGTCAGATCACTGGGCAGACTGGCGAACCCGGTTTACCGATATCTTTCCGACCGACTACCCTTTTCCCGTGTCGCTGGTGCAGTTCATCGGGTGGCTGGGCGACAGTGCTCCCGGCGTGTTCATCTTACTGAGCGGCTTGACGCTGGTTCTGGCGGAGTTGAATCGCGGGTCGGAAAAGGTCGAACTTCGTAGCTTCTATCGGCGTCGAGCCTGCCGGATTTTTCCGCTGTATATTGCGGTGCATCTGGTTGTGTTTGCTGCAGCGTTGCTGGTGTCGGGAACCGAAATCAGTCTGGGGCATCGCCGGTCGCTGCTGTCGATGATGGGCATCCGCGCGACCGATGAGATGTTCTTCTTCATCTCGCCGTCGTGGTGGTTCGTGTGGCTGATTCTGCAGTTGTATGTGCTGTTCCCGTTTCTGTTTTCACTACAGCGGCGAGTGTCGCCTTTGTGGTTTCTGACAGTGACTTTCGGAGCGACCTTTGTCATTCGTGGTCTGGCGATCGCCGGTCTTCATTATGGAAACAGTCTGTATCTGTCGATGACCGGCCTGTTCTGCGGAACCCGGTTGGCGGAATTCACGGTCGGAATGGCGGCTGGCGAGTTTGCATTTCGACTCGCTCGTGGCGAGGTAGTGCTGCCAGCACGAAGGCAGCGACTCGCCGGAGTCGTCGCCTGCTACCTCGTAGGAATCGGTTGTTCGCTCGTCCTGCCCGGCACAATTGTTTCGAACCTGCTGGTTTCTATAGGGCTGACCGGATTGCTGTTCTTCCTGTGGGACGATCTGCTGAAACGGATTCCGCTGGTCGCTCCGTTGCTGGTGTGGCTGGGTGTGGAATCGTTCGGCGTGTTCCTGCTGCATCATCCGCCTTTGATGTGGACGCGGAATCTATTCGAATCGAAGTCGCTCAGTCATGCCGTAGCGGCGGCCGCCACACTGATTCTTGTCATGCCGGCCTCGTGGTTGTTGCGTCTGGCTGTTGAGTCAATCCAGCGAAAAACTGTCCGTCTTCGCGGTGAGACCGACTCCTCGCTGGCCGTGTGGCATGTCGCGACAGTTGTGGTCGCTTTGAGTGGACTCGCTTTTCTGCTTCTGCTCGAACCTTTACTGGTCGGTCGACCACGGCTGGTGGCTCTGGTCATCGGCAGTGGAATGCTGTTGACGGCGATTCTGCAATGGGCGACGCGCATTCAACGAGGAACGTTCAGCGAAGCCTTGTCGGTCGCGTTTCTGTGTTCGGGCTTTGCAACCTTATACGTGCTGCCCGAAGGGAACGGTCCCGTGGCCACGTTCCTGGGTCTGTTGTTCGGCGGCCTGTTTGCAGCTGTTGGTCATGTTACCACGACCGACTGCTTACACCGAACGATGACGACAGGAGCGGCGGTGTTGCTGCTGGCCTGTTTGACAGAAACTGCCCTGTGGAAAATCAGTCCACTGGAAACGACGGCCTGGGGCGAACTGCCCGCGCTGCAGACGCATCCCACGCGAGGCTACGCACTGCGGCCTGATCTGGACATGCGGCTGCGATACAACGATTACGATTACGCCATCAGAACAAATTCGCTGGGCCTGCGCGGGCCGGCGATCAAGGAGCATGTCCCTGGCAGGACGTTGCGGATTCTGACGCTTGGCGATGCCTTCACCATGCCCGAAGGCGTGTCTGCGGAGCAATCCTGGTCGACTGTTCTCCAACGATCCCTTGCCGAAGACTGGCCGGGTATCGATGCGGAAGTGGTCAATGCTGGAGTCACCGGGTACAGCCCTGCACAGTCGCTGCCGCAGCTTCGAGAGTTAGCTCCGCAGTTGCAGCCGGATCTGATCGTGTACCAGTTCTTCGTGAACGAGTTCGCGGAAATCGTCTTCAGCAATGACGAATTGCAGGCGGCTATTGGTTTAACGGCGGGCCATCAACGATTCGACGGGCGCTGGCTGGGCCGTTTGCAACTCTACACGCGACTCCAGCAGGCAGGGCGGAGCTTTCAGGAACTCGTCACCGGTCGACCGCACGCCTGGCGATTCGACAAGACGCTGGTCAAGTTCTACGAAGCCGGCGAAAACCAGCTTTACGCGGACGCTCGCGTGGAACAGATCGCTTTGCATCTACGCGAGATGAAACAGATTGCTGATCAGAACGGTGCCGAATTCATCATTGCTTATGTTCCAGCGGCAGCGGTTGTGTCGGCTCCCGAGCACATCGACTACTTCCCGTGGGGTCTGGACCTGCACGACTCAGAGCGTTTCGACACAGACCGACCACGACGAATTCTCAAGGACCTGACGGCGGCACTGAGAATCCCACTGCTCGATCTGACACCCGCTCTGCAACGCCATCCGAATCAACCGGTTTATTTTCCGGGTTCGTGGCACTGGAACGCGGAAGGTCACAACGTCGCGGGTCAGGCGATTGCAAAGTTTCTGCGGCAGCCATTGGATGAGGCTGTCGATCAAAAAATCACTCGCGTCCCAGGGTCCTAACGAGCGAAACACGACGCATTCAAGCGGTCTTCGTGATCACCATTTTCAGTTGGCCTGCATTTGAACATTCGAGCGAAAGTCTGTCATGAAGCGTGACACTCTTCTATCCCGCTGGAACGAAACTTCGACGTCGATTGACTCCGCATTGTCTGTGCGGTTTCAGTGGATTGTCGTCGGCGCGATTCTACTGGGAACTCTGTCCGTGCGTCTGTCGACAATCGATTCTCCCTCGATCGATCGCAGCCCGTGGAAAGAGATCGACTATCTGATGATTTCGAAGAGCTATTTCGAAAACGGATACCGATTCCTCTATCCCGAGATTGACTGGCCGGCGCAGGAGCCTCGCTACACGGCGATGGAACTTCCAGTGGTTCCGTACGTGGCCGCCCTGTGTTATGGGATTTTCGGATACAGCGCTTTCTCAGCCCGATTGCTGCCGGCAGTGGCTTGGCTGGTAACTGCTTTGTACGCCTTTCTTCTCGGACGACGCGAGTGCGGTCGGTTGCCGGGTCTGGTTGCCTGTCTCGCTGCTGCCGTGCTGCCGCTGCATCATCCGTTTGGACGATTGCTGTTTTCGGAACCCGTGGTGATTGCGTTGTCCATCGCGGCTGTCTTCCATTTTTTCAGATGGCACGCCGTCGGGTTACGTCGGGATTTGCTGATCACGCTGGCCACGTTCACGCTGGCGATCGCGCTGAAGCTGACTCCGTTGTATCTGTTACTGCCTCTGGGCTGGATCACGTTGCGAAGTCGTTTACCGCAACGTGATGACGGAAGTGTCAGTCTGCCGCCGGCATTCTCAGCTCTCATCTCAACGGCTCGCTGCATGGTCCCGTTGACGCTGGCGGCACTCATTCTGCCGATTGCGTGGTACGCGTGGGCATGGCATCTGGCGAACGAGTCTATCGACGTCTTTGGCATTTTCGGTGGGCGTTTCGGCGGGCATGACAAGTTTCAGACCGTCGAGATGCTGTCCAACGCCGACTGGTATAGCACCATGATCGATCGACTGACCTGGCAGGTGTGTGGCTCCAGGATCACGCTCGCTCTGGCGGCATTGGGAGTGGTTGTGTCTGTCGTCACGCGTCGGAACGGTCTGGCGTTCGCCTACCTGGCCGCGATCGGCTGCTTCTTTGCAATCGTTGCGGAAGGACAGATTGACGCACCGTATCGCCAGTTGACGATTCTCCCGGCGCTGTGTCTGCTCATTGCTGTCGGAGCGGCAACGCTGGCAACTTGCGGTGTGCTCGCGATTACGAGCTTCGTGCCGGGATTTCGTGGAATACCCTCCTGGCTGGTCGAATGTGGAACCGCGGCTGCGCTGTGTGTTGTCCTGACGGTGCCAGTGAGTAACCGGCAGATCGTGTTTGGACAGGACCGATGGACAGCGTCCACGCCGCGCAAGTGGGAACTGGCCATGCGACTTCGTGAGCTGGCGCCTCCGAATAGCACGCTGATTACTCTGGGTGAATACACCGTTCACAAAGGCGGAAACGACCTGAGTCCCGAGTTGTATTTTTACTCCGGCTTCCGAGGCTTCAGTTTGCAGGCTCGTGATTGCGCCGCGGCAGACATCGATGCTCTGATCCGCAACGGAGCCACTCACTTTGTGGCCGTCGACTTCCCGCGCGAGCCCGAGGTCGTTCCATTTCTGAATTCACTGAAATCACGTTTTCCAGTGCTGCACGAATCCGAGCGGGATCTGGTTCTGAAACTGTCGGAAACGTCGGTTGGTCCGCTTCTGACTTCGAACGAATGAGGACAGACATGAGACAGTTCACATCTACCGAGAAAAAACTGATCGCTGTTCTGGTGGTTGCTCATCTGGCGATCACGGTGCCGCTGGCCGCCACGTTAAGTATTGGCAATGACGAAGCGTACTCACTGGAAACCAGTGGGCAGGGGCTTGGGCACGCCATCACTCGCGCCATCGGCTTCGAAATGCAGCCTCCACTTTACTTCGCCGCGTTGAATGTGTGGCGACAGTTGTTCGGGGATTCGCTGTTTACGGCGAGGTTACTTTCCATCGCCTGTACCGTTTCTGCATTGGGCGTACTGGCTGCGGTGTCGCAGCGTTATCTGCCTCGTATCCATTCTCCCAGACTGGTTGCCGTCGCGGCGCTGCATCCGTTCTTCATCTGGGCGGCGGTCGAAACGCGGTTGTATGCGATGATGCTGTTGATCTCGGCATTGCAGCTGCTCACTTTGTACGAAGGGTTTCTGAGCGGTACGGACCACTGCAGTCAGCAGGAAGAATTGAAACGCTGTCGCTGGCGAGTAGCGTATCTGGTGCTGGGTGTCGCAGGGCTTTACACGCATTATTACTCGGGCTTTCTACTGGCTGTTGGCGGTGGCGTGCTGGTGCTCCAAAGTCGCTGGCGCTCGGCGGTCGTGTATCTGTTGGGGATGGGATTTGTCGCGTTGTGCTTTGTTCCGATGACCTTCGTCCTGGCCGGTCAGTTAACCGGTCATACGTCCGGCGCGGCTCCAACGTCGTTCAGCACAGCGATACGCACGGTGCTGTGGCATGGGGAAAGCTTTCTGCTGCCAGTCAGTTTTACGGTGACGGAAACTCAGCATGCGATTTCCGAATGGGTCTGGCGAGTTCTGCTGCTGACGATACCGGTCCTGGCTCTCTGGAAGTTCCGCGAGGCCACTTTCTGGCGACAAAACGCCACCGTCCTGGCACTCGTCTCTGGTATGGCTGTGTCACTGGTCGTTGTTGTTCTGTTGACCGGGACCGAAATGTTTGCACAGCGGCACGCCGTCACGTTGTTCATTCCTACGTTGCTGGCATCGTTCGTGCTGGCTGCAACCCTGGGAGGCAACCGCGCGGTCGGCTGGTGGTCCTGTGCAATGTTCTGTTTCGGAGCGAACGCTCTGCTTGTCAATTATGCTCCGCTTTCCAAGGGCGGAGACTTCGCTCGGGTCGGACAATATCTGCATGAGCACCGACAGGCGGACGAGCCGGTTGCGGTCTTTCTGCCATGTGCCGCTCTGGCCTTGAAATATCATTTCGCCGAGAGCGATCGGCTGGTTGCCCTGCCTCGCTCTGAGGAATGCGTGACGTTCGACATGCAGGACTGGAAACTGACTTCGCCACAAGCGATCGACGATTCCCTCGCAAAGACGTCGCAACGGTCAGACGTGGTCTGGCTGGTGCGATCTGGCGTTCGAGTCCACATGGGCGTCGACCTTCGCTGGGACGTGCTGGACCAGTGGATTGCTGATGGATTCGAGGTGGAAGAAACCGTGCAGTTCAACGGTTCCGAAGTGCTGCGCCTGAGACGCGGATAGCCCATGAAGGCACTCGAAACTGAAGACAGTTATCAGGCCTGGCTGGTCGATCTTGACGGAACGCTCTATCACGCGTTGCCGGTAAAAGTCTGCATGGCTGCGGAGTTAATTTTCGCGGGACCGCGTGTCTGGCGAATCATCTCGCACTTTCGAGTGGCTCATGAGGAGCTTCGTCAACGTGGTCCTCAGTCTGAGAGTGATGCAGCCGTGTGCTCATTCGAGCGGCAGCTTTCGATCGTGGCAAATCGAGCCGGTTACGATATCGAGATTGTTCGCAGCGCGGTCATGAAGTGGATGTTTGAAAAACCAGGCCGCTGGCTGCGATTGTTTCGTCGTCGAGGATTACTCGAAGAAATCCGGCGCCACCACGAGTCCGGAGGAAAGACAGCGATCGTCAGTGACTATCCTGCCAGACAAAAGCTGGCCGCACTCGGTGTTGAGCCACTGTTTGATTGCGTCGTCGCCAACGGTGAAGTGAATCCGCCTATTGAACTGAAACCTGCACCCGATGGTTTTCTGAGAGCGGCAGAGTTACTCGGCGTTGCCGTGGAAGCGTGTCTCGTGCTGGGCGACCGGCAGGACGCTGATGGTAAAGCGGCAGAGGCTGCGGGAATGATGTTTCGTCACGTGGCCGGGTAGTGTTATTTCGACGCCGCTGTTGATATCGGCTCTGGTGGCTGCTTCCAGTCGTAGTTGCTGGTGTAGCGAACGTCGAGCCACGGAGTTGGAAGCACTTCGCCGCCATTCAACTTTGACGTGAGCAAGGCATCAAGAATTCCGCTGGTCAGCAGAGTTCTTTCGACGGGCCAGGCAGGCTTGCCGGTCGCCACCATTTTCTCGAAGCCCTGAACCAGGAAACTGAAGTGTCCGAAAGGTCGATCTTCCTGGACCTGAAACCGCGCCGAGGCGATCTGATTTTCACCGGCGTATTTCCACGCCGCGGTCCAGTCGGCCACGGCACCGTTGAGTGTCAGGATGCTGGCCCGCAGGCCGTCACGATATTCGACCATCCATAGCACGGGTTCGCGAACAGATTCTTCCAGTGTCTTCTTTCGCTGCTCCCACCGTTTCTGTGTCAGCCGATCCAGCGTGGCTTCGAAGAGTTGCGGACTGAATCGACCTGCCTTACGAGCTTTCCAGACCGCATCGCCTGTCAGGTACTGCACGCTGCGAACTCCTGATTCTCCACCAGCACGACGCTCGGCGAGGCACTGTACCATCTCCAATGCATGGAAACCGTACGCGTCCAGCGAGCCATAGGAAACGGCGACGATCTCTTCGATCTTCGAATCGCGACGAGTGTCGACCGCAGGATACCTCCAAAGTACTGGTAACGATGAACCGGCCATCAGCGGAACTTTTAGTTCCTTCGCACGGTCATAAACCCATTTCGCGTCCTTCCAATTGTCGGCGAGATGTTTGTCGATAAAGACCGGGACTGCCCGCCCTGATGACTCAAAAGTCTCAGCCACTTCGCCGAACAGTCGCCGCTTGGGAAATTGCTTGTTACCGGTCGCGGACTTCTCGTAGTCACCGTGTTCCGCAACCAGCAGAACTCCGTCGACGTTCAGCGATTCCGATCGAAGAGTTAATGCATCGCGCACGGATTGCATAATGGGAAAACCATAGTCCGTCGACCACTCGCGGCTGATGTCGTTATCCGGCACCTGATCCGTAAACAAAGACGCCAGTGTGAGTCCCGGTCTCGCCCCTTCATCATTCAGCGAGTAGCCGCGGATCAGCCGGCCGATGATGACCTCAGCGTGCGAGTTCCTGCGAAAGACCGTTGTGACGCCGGCGATTCTCGGCAACGCCTCAGGTTTATCGGGGCCATTTGTCTGCTGTTGAGCGTCGCAGCGACAGGTAACGGAGAGTGAGACAACGAAGAGAAGCAAGTACGGTATCGACGAAATTCTCATGGTGCTGTCTTCCGTTCAGGGTCTGCGATTCTTTCACACGGGGACGGGAGGGGTCACGTCACCCATCATGGCAAAGCATTCGTCGAAGTCTGGTTTGAAAACGTCGCCGATCAGAATGTCAGTCACGTGCGATCGGAATTCCGGGTGCATTTTCAGGAAGCGGCCGAAACTGAAGCTGGGGTTGTAAAACGCGTAGACGAGCTTCCGGAAAACACCCACCCCGCGAGCATGCTCGCCGATCCAGCTGCCGAGCTGCTCTGCGGAGAAATCGTTCTTCTCGAAAGCTGCGTGAATCGCGTCGGCGGCGAACTCGCCTGACTTCAGTGCCAGAAAGACACCGCTTGAATATACCGGGTCGATGAATCCATACGCGTCGCCAACGAGTGTCCAGCCGGGACCGGCTCCCTGTCGCGAGTAGTAGGTGTAGTCTTTCGTCGTCAGATAGTCGCGAACCCGTGTTGCGTTTTCGAGTCGTTCGGCCATGGCCGGGCAGCGTTCGAGTTCCCGATTGAAAGACTCTTCCGCCGTCGAACCGCCAGCAAACAGAACGCTCATGTCTGCGGTGCAGCCGATACTGGTGACGTTGCCGGGCAGCGGAATAAACCAGAACCAGGACTGCTTATCAGCAGTCTGCATGATGAGCGTTGCTCCTTCGTCCTTCCCGGAATCCCGGCGAGCGTTTTCGAAGTACGTCCAGACGGTGGCTTTTTTCAATGCGGGATCGGTGTCTTTCAGTCCGAGCCGCGATGCCAGGAACGCGGACTGCCCGGTCGCGTCCACCAGAACTTTGCACGCGATGTCCTTCTCGGCACGTTCACCGTTTCGGTCGGTGACCTTTACGCGAACACCCGTCGTTCGATCACCATCAAAATGGGCGTCTGTGACTTGAGCCTTCGCATGGACGGTTGCCCCGAGCTCGGCAGCCCGATCCAGCAGCATCTCGTCGAACGAGTCCCGCCACACCTGCCATGTCTGCGAACTTTCACAGTTTTTGTACTCATCAAAGTAAAATGGCGCTGACGGTTTCACGCCTTCACTGAAAAACTGAACGCTGTATTTTCTGGGAAAGGCACTGGCGCGAAGCCGTTCCACCAGTCCCAGACGTTTGAGTGTCCAGTACGTCTCCGGAATCAGTGATTCTCCCACATGGAAACGCGGCACTTCGGATCGCTCAAGAATTAACGTGCTGTGACCGTACTCGGCAAGCAGCGCGCCGACCGATGCGCCAGCCGGGCCGCCGCCAATGACGACCACATCGTAACTATCCGCCAGGGTTGGTTGTGGAGACTCAGACATGAACAGGTTTTCTACAGAGGAGCGGAGACTTCCAGCAGGTCAACAGCGGGACGATGGTTGCAGAAGATTGTTGCAAGGCGACCGTAGGTGGTGGACCCTTCTTCCATTTGTAGATGCCTTGCCAGTCCAGGACCAGCGGTCAGTTTGACGATTGCCCCGAGGTCAATATGCCGCAACACATTGTGGTTAATCAGGACTCGGCCCAGCGGAATTTCGCCACCCAGAATTTCTTCTTTGACCTCAAGCGTCACGTACTGAAAGTTGAAACGAACGATTCCAAACTGCACGACGTCTTCCGTGCCGCTTTTCAGGAGTAGAATCTTCCGACAGTACATGTCGTCAATCAGCTTCTGATCCAGCACCCGGACATCAACACTGGTGCCGTGGTAAGACTCCATCGTCACCGTCATGTGATGCTCGTGGACGAGCATCTGTTTGTACGGTTCAGGAGTCTGCGATGATGGAATATGCTCGGCCCGCAAAACCAGTGGCTGGCTTTCGGGGAACAGCTGCAGCAGAGCTTCAAGTTCGGTGAGTGGATTCACGGCGGGGCATGCTGTCAGTGAGGAAGGATCAGCGGGGATGAGCCGTTATGTATAACGGACCTGACGGTGTTCCGGTTCGAAATATTCTGTCAGCAGGCTGTCGACCTGCAACAGGCCTTTGCGAGTCAGACGGACTTTTCTGTCTTCAACTTGCAGATATCCGGCTGCTTCCTGATTGCGGAAGGCCTCTCCGAATTCGTCGAAGATGTCGACACCAAACTTTCGCTGGAACGTGTCGCCGGAAATGTGACCTTCTTTCAGTTGAAGGATAACTTCGCGAATCAGCAACTGATGTGACGAAGGCCGCATGGCTCGGTTCACGGGCAGTTCACCGGCTTCAACGGTTGTCTGATAGTCTTCGATCTGGTCGAGATTCTGATAATGGACGCCCTGTAGATGTCCGAACGACGAGACTCCCGCCGCCAGCAGATCGGCTCCACGCCACACATTATCACGATAGACGAAATGATCGGTATCCAGGGATCGGACCAGTTCGTTGCCGCTCGAAATCTGATAACCGTCGGCCAGCAGTCGATTGAAGGCTTCGTCCACCCAGCGACGTTTAGTTGTCCAGTCGGCAACCGGAGAGGCCGCTCCGTCTTCTCTCATCTCTTTCGAAATGATTGTGTTGAACGGCAGTTCCATCTGGTAGATGGTGATATTGTCCGGTTCCATCTCGATGGTTTTATCGATGCAGCGATGCCAGTTTTCGTCAGTCTCGCCGATCATGCCGGCGATCAGGTCAATGTTGACCTGAGGGAAGCCGACCTGCCGGAGCCAGCCGTACGCGGTTTCGATTTCCGGCGACAAATGAGCGCGACCGTTCTCTTCAAGGATCGCGTCGTTGAAGTTTTCGACGCCAAGCGAAACTCGCGTGATGCCGATCTCTTTCAGTGTTTTGACTTTTTCAAGGCTGAGCGTTCCGGGCTCACATTCGAAGGTCACTTCTTCGGCGGTTTCCCACGAGACATGTTCGGCCAGCTTGTCGCGCAGAAACAGCAACTGTCGGGAACTCAGGTAAGACGGCGTGCCTCCTCCGAAATACACGAATCGAAGATTGCGGTCCTGCATGACTTCCGTCCTGCTGAGCATTTCGATTTCGCTCGCCAGGCAGTCGACATAACGCTGAATCGCCTTCGCATTCTGATTGGTGTACACACGAAAGTAGCAGAAGCGACAGCGTTTTCGGCAGAACGGAATATGAAGATACAGCCCCATCGGAACGCGAACGTCTGGCGGCGAATGGAGTGCCGATTGAATCTCCGGAACGTTCTCGCGAGTCCACAGCGAAAACGGCGGATAGTTCGACACGAAGTAACTGCCGACTTCCGTGGAGCTGGTTGTGTCGGTCGCCATGCGGCTTCTCTCTGCGGTGTTTGATGAGTCTTTGTTGAGCGCTGTCCGGAATTCGGCCTTCATACAGAGCCTGAATTATCGCAGAGACTCGCGACCAAAGCCACAACACGGAAACTATTGCATTCCTACCCCGCAGGATCGCTGCGAATTTGTGGATTTAGAAATCCAACGGTCGATTCCAGAATCCGTCCTCGCATCAGGTTCACTGATCCGTCAGACGGAGCGTTGATCTCGGCGTTCAAGTCTTCAAGATTGGCCGCACAGAACTCGCAGCCGAGCCGTTCAATGTGGAAGGTCACAAAGTCGTCCCAATCCTCAGGCAGGATTCCAAGAACATACTTGCCCAGGGTCGTTCTCTTGGGGCAACTCGGACGACCGTCTCGCCAGACATCGGAAAGCAGTCCGGACGAGCGTTCAGTCAGGTTGTCGCTCGGTCCACTCATGTTGAGCTGCTTCGAAACACGCTGAATGAATCGATGCTTCAGGACAGCCACAGCTGTTTCTTCCAGACCCAGTTCCAGCGCGATGGCCTGGTTCTTCCAATGGGCAAAGAACAGCAGATCAAATGTCTTGAGATCCCGGAATCGCTTTTCCTCTTTCAGTCGATCAGTCGCAGCAGTTACGGCTTGCAGCAGTTCTGACTGTTGCTGAGTCCGTTGTTCTTTCTGGCGAACGTACCAACTGGCTGACTGTTCGAAAGCGATTACGGGTTGCATGGACAACGATTTTTCGTCAGTCGCTGACCGAGAGTCAGACAGACATAACGGGACCTGCAGATCGCGACCCGCTCGGCGATGTGCATCAGCGATGCGGCGACGCAGCAACTGGAACAGCCACGTTTCCAGGCTCGCTTCCCCTCGAAACGAATTCAGCGATTTCAGGAGACTCAGAAAAGTTTCCTGGACGGCATCTTCAGCATCAGCGTTCTGCCCAAGCCGACGCCGGGCAAAGGCCAGCAAGCGTCCATGAAACTGCGAGACGAGTTCTTCCCAGTCCGAACTGTTGCCAGCGCGAACTCCCGCCAGGAGCTGTTGATCAATCTCGCTCAAAAAGTCGTTCACAAATCGACCTGAAGAGTTACAGAAACAGGCCCGGATTCGGAATGAACCCGGGCCTGCATCATGATGGCCGAAATTGCTGACAGTTCAACTGCGACGAGAAGAGCGGGAAAGCTTCAGAGTCAGAATCTGCAGAAATTCAGGGCTCGTCATCTGAAGGTCATTTCCAGGGTCCACCTTTATTGAGCAGTTGTCGTCGTTAGTCAGGCTTTGGCACGAGTCGTGGTGAGTTCTGCCATGCGTGTTCGGGTCGGGCCAGGATATCGTCGATGACTTTGTTGACGGCAGCGGCTTCGGTTTCCTTACCAGATTCCGCAGCGTGCCTGGCAATCTCGCGAGCCTGCGGGATCAGTTGCTGGTAGAAGCGTTCGGCCACTTCAAACATGCCGTGCCAATGGGCGTAATCGGGAGCCATCATCGCGGCTCCATGCCGAGCACGGCGACCTTCGTGATGCCACAAGTAGAACCACGTCCATTCAATTTCCTCGTCGAACTGCGTCTCGGTGATCAGGCCATCCTTGCGCAGCGCTTTCATGATGCTTTCACCCGGCTTCGCAAACTTCTCGTTAAACAGGACGATAAAATCGTCGTACTGCTTATAGAACGCGTTGACATAATCGGGCGTGTGGCAGTGGTGGCAGACCTGCTTCATGTTGGTCCGCTTTTCTTCGGCAGAGAATGTAGTCAACTCACGCCGCAGAACCGGGTCGAGTTCAGTAACGATGTTTCCATCCACGTCGGTATCCAGAACTTTGCTGACCGGTGGCCGGTTCGACCATGAGAGTCGCTTGCCCGGATCGTGAGTGACGACTCCGCCATTCTTTGAGTGGCCAGACATGTGGCACGTCGCACACGTCGGCGTCTGCGAGTAGTCCTCACCCAGCACCCAGTCTTTGGCGTCCAGGTTCATGTGCTCCTTCAGATCCCGGAAAGCGACACCGTGCTTGGATTCTTCGTAGATTTCTTTCTGCGGATGGTCGGGCCCCAGATGACACTTGCCGCAGTTTTCCGGCTGGCGAGCTCGTCGCGGCGAGAAGTCATGACGGCTGTGACACGCTGAGCACGAACCTTTAGAGCCGTCGAGGTTCAGTCTTCCGATACCCGTGTTCGGCCATGTGCCCGCCTGGAACTTTGGACGACCGTCGTCACTTTTCAGAATCTGGTCGAGAATCGCCAAGTTGGTGGGCTGACCGTTCGGACCCGGTTTCAGATCATCGACAGTGATCGAGCTGCCGTCCTTGCCGATTAAGGCGACCTTGCTGCCGTGACATTGCTGGCAACCGACAAACGAACTCGACATCCCATTCACTTCGGTGATATCCGGT
Source organism: Rhodopirellula sp. (assembly GCA_013203845.1). GTDB lineage: Bacteria > Planctomycetota > Planctomycetia > Planctomycetales > Planctomycetaceae > JABMPE01. The sequence goes on from JABMPE010000395.1 coordinate 16,805, forward strand.
CGACCAGGCGTTGGCGAGTGCGGGTTAAACGGGACTCGCGAACCTTCCACGGTTTCGGCCAGGAAGTTGTCGAGCGAGGCCAGAATGTTACCGGCCTTCGCGTGGTGGCTCTGATCAAATTCTTTGGTTTCCTTTTCGTGGCAGCGACCACAGTCTTTCGGAGTCACGATGGTGGCGATGATCGTGCCGTAGTGGGTGAACGCGTCGGCGTCGGCCTTGTCGGCGAGGTGACACTCGACACAGCCGACACCTTTGCGAGCGTGCGTCGACCCTTTCCAGTGATCAATGATTCCCGGAGTCGACTTGCCATGGCAATCGACACATTGCTTCGACTTGGCGGGTACGGCGATGTGCGCTGACGTCAGTCCGACTTCTTCCCGTTTGCGTGCGACTTCCATCGCCTGCACGAGAACGAGCGAGGCGAGGAAAACAAGTCCCAGAGCGCCGATGATAAATTGCTTGGTTTCCAGTTTCATTTCCATTGTCCATCAGGTGAGCGTCAATCAGCCTCAACTTGAAATCAGTCGATTCAGTAACCCGCGATCATCAGTTCGATTCCGCTGGCCAGTACCCGCCTCCACGCCACTTCGGTGTCGTCGGTTGCATCTGGGTCGTATTCGCGCATCGTCTTCATCAGTGAGTCGATCCAGTGTGGGTAGTACTCCGGAGCAACTCCCAGGCCGGACCGGGAATGGCTTTTCGCGAGTCGTCGCAGTTCGGCTTCCGCGTTCGAGTCTCCACTCGCGTAAGCAATCAGGTCCGCAATTCCTTCCCTGATCAGTTCGTTCTGCTTTTCCATGTCGACTTGAGCAAACAGGGCGCCGACATCTGGCAGTCGATTTCCGAGTCGGAAATAAAAGTCGTCAAAGAATTCAGACGAGTCAGCACAGCAGCGATTGAAACTCGGACGGACGACGTCTTCAATCAACGCAGGATCAATGAGCGCAGGCTGATCGCTCTTAAAAACCTTCGTTGTTTGTTTGGCGGGTTCAATCTGAGACATCGAAGTCGCTTTCAGTGTGCAACAAGGGCTTCCCAGACGGTCAGCCCGACCAGCAGAAAGACACCGACGATGCCAATCCAGACGCTGGCTTCGGTGTAGCGAGTGTGTTTGCGAATCAGCCCGTCAATGAACGGCCACGCGAACATTACGAAGACGATGAATCCGGAACTGAGCACCGCGAACGTGCCGCTGAACAACTTCAGCCACCGGAACGAGACGTAGAACCACCACTCGGGTTTGATGACTTCCGGCGTCGTCAGCGGATCGGCTTTCGGCCCCAGATCGACCGGCAACAGCGTCGCGAGAACGCTCAGCAGAATCATCAGCACCAGCCCGATGATCAGCTCTGTGTAGAAGTGGTCCGGGAAAAAATTGAACGTCGGCGGCTTGTCATCAGGTTCGTCTTCGAAGCGGAACTCGGTGATTCCCTGCAGACGCAGAATGCCGATGTGAACCACCAGCAGTCCGATCATCACGGCTGGCAGCACGGCTGCGTGCATAATAAAGAAGCGAGGCAGCGTCTGTTCGTTGTACGAGTCTCCTGCCAGCAACAGGCGTTTGACGAAGACTCCGACGTAGGGAACGGTATCGCAAATGTTGGCGGCGACGGTGGCTCCCCAGTAGCTGAGCTGTTCGAACACCAGACTGTAGCCGGTAAAGCCGATCGTCAACGTGCATAACAGCAGGCACATGCCGACCATCCAGTTAATTTCCCGCGGCTTGCGATACGCCCCTGTGAAGTAGATCCGCATTTGGTGCAGAATCACGGCGGCGATCATCAGCGTTGCCGCCCACTTATGAACGCTGCGGATGTACCAGCCGTAAGAGACTTCGTGAGTAATCGTGCGGATCGATTCGTAGGCTGTACCAGGAGCAGGCTGGTAGTAAAACGCGAGCAGAATTCCTGTGATGATCTGCACGACGAAAAGGTACGCCGGAGTTCCGCCGAGACAGAACCACCACCGTTTGAGATGGTTCGGTACGGGCTCGTTAGTCAACTCGGCGATCTGCACACCAGAAACAGGCAGCCGTTCGGAGAACCACTTGGAAATCATAGATAAACGCTAAAGGCAGAGGGATGAGAGGGGCTGTTGTTCCGAGGTGGGAAACACGGGTCTTTCAACTCAGGACTCTCAGCCCTGAAGGAACATCAATGAACAGCAGATTGTTCCTGATCTGCAATCCATACTGCGGGAGTGACTTGTTCGAGTCTTTCGGCGGTCCGGAAAGTGGTTCGCCCACTTTGTTAAACGCTCCGTTGTGGCACGGGCAAAAGAATCGGCTGTTGTTCGATTCCCAGTGAACCTGGCAGCCCAGATGAGGACAGACGCTCGACAAAGCGACAAAGTCTGCCTCGACGCCATCGTTGCCCAGACGTGTGACAACGATCTTCTGGCCGGCATGCGACTCGTAAGTCATGGATCGCCCCACCTCGAAGCTGCCAAGGTCGGACAGAAACTGCCAGTTCGAAGTCACCCCGCGAAACGGATAGAGAAACACACTGATCAGCCACGCAAACATGCCATAGCCTGAAGACAATCCCAAAGCCATCACCGCCGCGGATGCTCCGAACAGAAGCGATCGCCGCTGCGGCCTTGTTTCGTCGATTTCAGATTCAGCCGCTTCCAGATTCATGGTGTTGCACCTGTAGATTGAAAATCCTTCTTTGACAGGCCGTGGCAGTTCGCGTGCCAGATTTCTGATGTTTGGCTTTTTCAGCGATGCAGCGCGCTGACCTCAAGGTTGCGGCTTATTTGTGCGCGTAATCGCACGCCGCGAGCAAATGGTCGCGCCATTCACGCGGGTATCGCTGCTTTGATCTTGCCGCAGCTTTCACCGGTATTGAGCCACTGAGTCAGCAGGTCAGGCCCGTGGCAGTGTAATCACGAGTTCCAGGCCCTGACTGGCGTCTCCAACGACCAACGTGCCGGAGTGCGCTTCGACAAAACGTTTGACGATCGCCAGACCCAGGCCAGTACCGTGCGTTTTCGTTGTGAAAAATTCGTCGAACAGCTTTTCACGAGCGTGGAGTTGCAGGCCGGGGCCGTTGTCACACAGCGAAACCTGCAACGCTGAGCGGCCATTGAGCGTCGCATTCCGCCAAGTGGCGGTAATGGTGACGGGGTCTTCGCACGCGGCCAGCGAATTGTCCAGAATGTTGCGAAAAGCCTGACGGATGAGAAACGGCTCGACGGGGCAGATGACGTCGTCGGATTCATTGTTCTCGATGAGTTTCGTTTTGCGACCGTCGCGTTTCACGATCAGTTCATCCCACGCCTGATGCAGTAGCTCATCCAGACGTTTGGGCGACGTCGTGACACGGATCGGTCGAGCGTATTCGCGAACATCTTCGTACAGTCGGTGCAGATCGTCCTGAGCAAACTGAATTCGCTGAATCAGTTTGGCCGAATCGGGATCGTCAGTGCCAATAATTGCCGAAAGCATGTCAAGCGATGCCTGGCTGCGCTGGAGGGCATTGCGGCTTTCGTGAGCAAGACCGGTCATCGCCGTGCCGATGGCAGCCAGTCGTTCCGCCTGGAGTGCCCGTTCTTCAGCCAGCTTTCGGTCCGAGATATCACGCACAGTGGCAACCGTGTGGGTTCGTGCGCCCGAGGCGTCGTTGACAGGCGAAAGGTGCAGTTCAACGAGTGTCCTGGAACCGTCCTTGCATTGAATCACAATTTCCCGAGTGACCGCCTCGCCTGCCGCCAGGTGCCGGTCACAGTCTCCCACAACACGATGGTCTGTCGCTGTGCCTTCGAAAATCAGTGACGTACAGCCAATAAGTTCTGCCGGAGAGTAACCAGTGATGGTCGAGAGTGCCTGATTCGCAAAAACGATCTGCGATTCGAACCAGGTTTCACCGACCTGCGAAATCAGTACGCCTTCGTCGAGATCGCTGATCGCCGTATCGAGAAGTCGCAGCCGCTGTTCGGCGTCTCGTCGAGCCGTAATGTCGTGTCCAACGATCAGAACAGCTGGTGAGCCATGATAGTCATCCAGGCGGCGCGTGTTGCAGATCAGCCAGCGATGCTGTCCGGGGTGACATTCGATCGAAAGCTCGAATTCATCGACGCTGCGGCCTCGGTCAACCCACTGAAACAGCAGTTCGTAACGCCGCCGGTCCGTCGGAGGGAGAAATGTGTTCAGACAGTCGCTGCCCATCAGGTCCTGGGCGTTGCGTCCGGTGAACTGTTCGGCAAAAGGATTTACCCAGGCAATCGACCGGTCGGGACGCGCGAGGACAATGACACAGGCAGCCGATTCGACGAGTTGCTGAAATGCCGCCTGAGACTGTTCGGCTTCACGCTGCAGGCGTTTCTGTTCCAGACAACGCTCGATTGACAGTCGCAACGCATCCGGGTTGATTGGCTTGATGAGATAATCAGCGGCGCCGTGTCGCAATGCGGCAATGGTCCCGTCGAGATCCGCGTGTGCCGTGGCAACAATAACGTCTGTTTGTGGCAAGCGTTCTCGAAACAGTGGCAGCAGTTCGTCGGCCTGCAGATCGGGCAGCTTTCGATCAAGGACGATCACTTCAGCGCTCGCAAGTTCCGGATGCGCGAGCGCTTCGGCACCGGAAGCGACGGCAAACGGATCGAAGCCGAACAGTTCCAGCAGATCGCATAGATTTGCACGGGTGTCGGGTTCGTCTTCAACAATCAGGATGCGAGCGGGGTTGCTCATGCAGGATCTTCAACAATGTTGAGGGTCATGGTGAATGTGGTACCGCGTCCCGGTTCGCTGGAGACAGAAAGTTCAGCGTCGTGGCGTTTGACAATGGCCTGGGCTACGGCGAGCCCCAAGCCAAGTCCTCGCGTTTTGGTGGAGAATAATGGTTCCATGATCTGCGGCAGCACTTCGGCAGTGATCCCGCAACCCGTGTCGGTCACAGACAAAGAAAACCGTGCAGGGCCACTATCAACTTCCGGCTCAATCTCTCTGCAGGTCAGCGTCAAACGTCCGCCATCAGGCATGGCATCACAAGCATTGCGGATCAGATTGCCCAGCACGATAACGAGTTGCTCCTGATCGCCCACGACCAGAGGAAATGAATCCGACGGGTCTCTCACCAACTCGATATTCTCTGGAAGCGGGTTCGCATCCAGTGCCTGATCAACCAGATCGCATAGGTTAACGGGCCGCAGGATTGGGACTGGCAACCTGGCAAATCGTGACAGGGCGGTTATGACATTGTCCGAGATGGCCACCTGCCGATCGATCCGTTGCAGGTGTTCCCGAGTCTTCTCTGGAGACGCGTTCTTCGCATTCAACAGGTAGTATACCGACGTCTTGACGGCATTCAGAGGATTCCGCAGCTCGTGGGCGATGCCTCCCGACACGCGTCCGAGCGTTGCCAGTCGCTTTTGGCGTTGCTCGCGAGCGGAAAATTCCCGCTGATAAGCAATGTCGATTATCGCCATGTCGAGATCCAGGATCCGGTTGAGCGAGCGGATGGCTGCATCGCGATCTTCAAACGAGTCCGGTGTGTGCTGTGCGAGTGCGTCCAGCAGACGCCCTCGAATTCTTGACATCGCCACGTTCGCGAAGAACTGGTCAAGCTGAATCTCAACGTGCCGCTGACCGACGCGGAATCGTCTCTCCACAAACTCTTTGTCGTACGGTCCAGAGAACAAATCCTTCAGCCAACCCTGCAACGTCTGCTTCAATCGTGCAATTTGTTTTTCACCGCCGGTGATGACGCGAACCGCTTTCGGATGACGGGCAACCTCGTCGTAGAAATCCTCAATGATGTCATGAAAGGCGGGTTCCAACAGGGGTTTCAATGCGGCCAGTCGGTCTGCATCTGAATTGTCCCAACCCACGTAGGCACGCAGCTCTTCGTACAGTTCGAACAGCTCCGACTGGTCCATTTGCCGTTCTGACTGATCCATGACACTCCGCTTGAATAGTTCCGCGCGGTCAGCAGACCAGACCGACAAGCGGCAGGTTAGCCGCGCTCAGTGTTGCTGACCATAAACGTCGTGATCATGAACGACGCCACCATTGCGTCGAGACTGCCTTAAACAACCTGAATCATGTGTGTGGCACACCCTGAGATTTTTTCAGTTGATGACTTTCAGCGACCACCAGATAACGATGCTCATCGCGATCAGAGTGTAGATAAACAACGTCGTCAGGATTTTTCCGATACGTCGCCCAGCCTCGGTATCATCCGACTCGAATTGCCGCAGGTCCTCCCGAGTGAAGAGAGGTTCGCCCGGACGATCCGGAAAGAACGACGGATCGGGAATGCTGCCTTCAGGTTGCCCAGGAAGATCGGTGAACATTGCACTACTCCAATGGTTGAAAGGGCCATCGATTCGCGAGCCCCTCCCCGGTGCATACCGAATGCCAAAACGCGCAGGAGTAAATTACTTCTAAAAGGCAGAATGTTTGACGGATATATTTAGCGTTGGACTCGCGAATTGATGTCCCGTGTTCGCACGGCGCGCGAATCCGCACGCGAAATTCAAGGTACCAGTCTCACCATCGCTGGCCGGCATCAATGTGCCTGCTTAGTCATTTTCCGCGACGAGTACGGTGCGAACATAGCGATGGCAGTCGATGCAGCTCAGTGTGACGTCGAACCACGACAGAGCAGCTCGATCGATCGAGTTGCCTTTGGAAGCATCGATCAGCTTGTCGACGCTGCGGCGAAAGTCTTCGCTGTGATTTCGATACAGGATGTCGTTGGAAACCCGCCAGTGTTCCGTTTCGCTCATGTCCTTCAGTTTTTTCGCGGCCGCGTTGATCAGCTTGGCATCTTCCATGAGCAGGCCTTCCATAATGTCCTGCGAAGCATCCATCTTCTGACGCATGAATTCCGCCAGCGCCGGTTTCTTTTTCGCGTCTTTGTTGATGGCGTCTTTCTTTTCGACGGTCGATTGTTTTGCAGATTCGTTGGCTGGCGGAGCAGCGTTTACGCGTGACTCATGCTGAATGCCCCACAGGACTCCACCGGCCGATACGAGGAACAGCACACCGAATACAGCGACAGAGCGTTTACGTCGAATCGACATCGTGAATCTCCTGACAGGGGAAGAAGAGCTGGACTTCCCGTCCAGAAGGCAAATGCGGTGCCGCTCGTGGAGTTCCTGATTTCAGTGCACCGATAGCGTGACATCGCCAGTCGCGGTGCGACAATCCGCACAGTCACGGCTGCAGGAAAACGTGCGATGGCCCATTAAGAGTGGACACCGGCTTGTTCGAGTGTCGCAAAGTCCTGTTCAGGAATGATGCCGCCGGCCAGCACACGAACGTCGGACAAGTGTGCCTCCCGCAATGCTTCCATCAATCGAGACATCTGTATTACGTGAGCGCCGTTCAGAAAACTTAATCCCAGCCAGTCGGCATCCTCATCACGGACAGTCTGAGCGATGGCTGCGGGACTTTGCCAGATTCCACCATAGATGACTCACTCTTGCATCTGCACAACAACTTTTCCAAACGGACTCTCGGCAAGGCGAGCGAACGCGGTCGCGAAGTCGTCCAGCGAAAACGTCGAGTCCACAATTGGTCGCTGGTTTGAACGCTGCAGCACCTCGATAATCGTGTTCCATTGCGCGACGGCAGCAGGTGCGTCCAGGTCAGCGACCTGAATCCCATGAATGCTGGCTCGTTTGAACATCAACGACGGAATCGGCAGCGCGGACTCGACGCCTCCCAGAACACCGACCACACCCACGCGTCCTTCCGGTGCCAGCAGATGGACTGCCATGGTGAGAAGCGGTCCGCCGACCGTATCGACAACGACGTCCACGCCTTTGCGATCGATCGAATGAAAGACCTTGCGTTTCAAGTCTGCTTCGCCGGGTGCGAACACATGTCGGACACCCATTTCCCTGAGCCGCAATTGCTTACGCGGCGATCGGGAAAGAGCGACAACCTCGGCACCCAGACCCAGCGCCAGTTGCACTGCCGCCAGACCGACACCACCGCCTGCTCCCGTGACGGCAACGATGTTATTCGATGTTACAGGACCGTGATTCGTAAGCGCCTTCCAGGCAGTCTGAAATGCCAGTGGCGCAGCGGCGGCTTCGATCCAGGTCCAGCCGTCGGGAATCGGAGCCACTGTGCTGGCTGTGAAGCGTTGCTGCTCGCACAGCGTCCCGCGAGCGAGATCACGAACGGTCGACTGCACGACGAGTACGCTAGAGCCAACGGGGAAGGACCCCGCCGCATCACTCTGGATGACTACCCCAGCGGCATCACGGCCACAGATAAACGGCGGAAGTGGGCCGCCTGGATACTTCCCATCAATGAGATACCGATCCGCCGGATTCAGCGCGGCGGCATAAATCTCCACGAGAACGTCGTCTTCACCCGCTGATGGTACCTCGACGTCGATTAGTCGAGTGTTCGGCAGCCCTCCGGAGTCTTCAGTCAGAACGGCACGCATGTCTCAGTCTCCCTGATTTGAATTCATTCGCACACAAGTGAGAACCATCCCTGTTCGTCTGCCAGAGTGTTCATGATTTCTCCCACGGTGGCTCGCGCTGCTTCTGGCAGTGCAGGAAACGTATTTGTCTCAGACGCTGTCGCGCGCCGCAGGGTACTTCGCGACCTCTTCAAAAAACTTGTTGTGCGCATTGAATAACAAACGCAACCGTGTGGCGAAGTCTCTGTCGAGCCGCTCGCCGGGACTGGACAGCGAGTCGGCATTGTCTGAGGTCCACAGTGCGGACTCCAAAGTTCGCCACGCCGAAGTTGTGGTCACCATGAGACGGCCTCCATTGGCATGATATCCCCATTAAAGAACGACTCGTCGATTCTACAATTGTCGTCCGCCTGATGGCAGAAGCATTTTCGTCAACCGCGAACATCCTGACGGAGAATGGCCGGATTACCTCGCGACATTCTTTGCCCATTAGATGATTCCGTAGGATACGATTCTGGAAGGAATCTTTTTCGGACAGGATCTTTTCATCAGTGGTTTGTTGTCGTCGCGATTCCGCAAAGGACGCCGTATGTCACTCGACCTGTCACCCGGACAACGGTTTAGCGATGCGCTGGCAAGAGAGCGTCCCTTGCAGGTCGCCGGGACGATCAATGCGTATTGTGCGAAACTGGCTGAGGAAGCTGGGTTTCAAGCGGTTTATCTCTCGGGTGCGGGTGTCGCGAATGCGTCGTTCGGCCTGCCCGACCTGGGGATGACGACACTCGACAACGTGCTCGAAGACGCACGGCGGATCACGTCGGCTTCGGCGCTGCCGTTGCTCGTGGACTGTGACACGGGCTGGGGACAGCGCGAGTCCATCCACGCAACCGTACGGGGAATGGAATCGGTCGGTGTGGCGGCGATTCATCTCGAAGATCAGATTCACCACAAAAGGTGTGGTCATCGACCGGGAAAGCAGCTGGTTTCAACCGGCGATATGATTGATCGCCTCAAAGCGGCAACGGACGCCCGGCGGGGTGAATCACTGCTGATCATGGCCCGGACCGACGCGGCGGCGGTCGAGGGATTCGACGCAGCCATCGAACGCTCGCAGCAGTATGTCGAAGGCGGCGCGGACATGATCTTCGCGGAAGCACTCACCACGGCTGAGCAGTTTAGTCAATTCACCGCGTCGGTCTCGGTTCCGGTGCTGGCCAACATGACGGAATTCGGTCGCACGCCGCTGCTGACCGTGGGCGACTTTCACGAGGCCGGAGTGGCGCTGGTGCTGTATCCACTCTCCGCGTTTCGTGCGATGAGTGCCGCGGCGCTGCAGACCTATCAGACGCTTCGCCGAGAGGGAACTCAGCAGTCGCTGCTCGATCAGATGCAGACACGGGACGAGCTGTACCGCATTCTCGACTATCAGCGTTTCGAGCAGCAGCTCGACGAACAGCAGGAGAGCACGCCATGAACCATTCATCCAGTGCGGCAGGACTGGCGGGTGTCGTCGCCGGTGAAACAGCATTGAGTACCGTTGGAAAAGCCGGCCAAGGTCTGACCTATCGCGGTTATTCGATCGAAGACCTCGCCGAATACGCGACGTTCGAGGAAGTGGCCTGGCTGCTGTTGCGGGGCGAGCTGCCCACATCCCGCCAGCTGACAGAGTATGGTCAGCGACTCCAGAGTCTCCGCACGCTGCCTGCAGCGCTGACAGACATTCTGGAGCGACTTCCGGCGGCGTCTCACCCGATGGATGTCCTGCGTACCGGCTGTTCGGTGCTAGGGTGCCTGGAGCCAGAGGACGACGGTCGATCAGGTCTGGAAGTCGCGGATCGCTTACTTGCCGTGTTTCCGTCGATGCTTGCCTACTGGCACCACTTTCACACCAGCGGCCAGCGCATCGAGACGGCATCGGACGACATTTCAATCGCCGGTCACTTTCTGCATCTGTTGCATGGATCACCGGCGAGTGAGACTCACCGGCGCGCGATGGACGTTTCGCTGATTCTTTATGCCGAGCATGAATACAACGCATCGACATTTGCAGCCCGGGTGGCGGCTTCGACGCTGTCTGATTTCTACTCGGCCATCACCGCCGCGATTGGAACGCTGCGTGGGCCGTTGCATGGCGGAGCCAACGAAGCCGCCTTTGACCTCATCGACCGTTTTGAGTCTGCGGACGCGGCGGAGCGAGGCGTGCTGGACATGCTGGATCGCAAAGTGAAGATTATGGGATTCGGGCATCGCGTTTACCGCACGTGCGACCCCCGATCAGTGATCATTCAACGGTGGGCGCGGCGCCTGTCGGTCGAAGCGGCGGATACGCGGCTCTACACCGTGTCGGAACGTATTGACGCAATGATGAAACGCGAGAAGAACCTGTTTCCGAATCTCGATTTTTACAGCGCCAGTGCCTACCACTTTCTGGGGATTCCCACGCGGTACTTCACGCCGCTGTTTGTGTTTGCTCGAACCGCTGGGTGGGCCGCACACGTGCTGGAACAACGGGCGAATAACCGCCTCATTCGGCCCGGTGCTGATTACATCGGACCGGAATCAAAAACCTTCGTGCCACTTCACCAACGCTGATGACGGAATGAGTTGACCCATGACAGACACCGTTGCGACTTCCCGCGACTTCAACGAGTTTGACGATGTGATTCGGAAGATCGCGGATTACGTATCGCAGGAACTGCGAGTCAGCGACGAGGCCTATGCCACGGCGAGGCTGTGTCTGCTGGACAGCCTGGGCTGTGCTTTGCTGGCTCTGAGGTTTTCCGAATGCACAAAACTGCTCGGTCCAGTCGTGCCCGGTGCGACCATGAAAAACGGTGCGAGGGTTCCCGGAACAGACCTTGAGCTCGACCCCGTTCAGGCAGCGTTCAACTTCGGCACAATGATTCGCTGGCTGGATTACAACGACACCTGGCTGGCGGCGGAATGGGGGCATCCCTCGGACAATCTGGGAGCGATTCTGATGACGGCCGACTGGCTGAGCCGTCAACACACGCGTGAGGGGCAGGTTCCGCTCACCGTTCATGACGTACTCGTGGCCATGATTCAGGCGTACGAGATCCAGGGCGTGCTGGCTCTCGACAATGCGTTCAACCGAGTCGGGCTTGACCATGTGTTGCTGGTCCGAGTTGCGTCCACGGCGGTGGCCACAAAGTTGCTGGGCGGATCACGCAGTCAGATTGCGGAAGCGGTGAGTCAGGCGTGGCTCGATGGTGGTGCGCTGCGGACGTATCGCCACGCACCAAACACAGGTTCCCGAAAAAGCTGGGCGGCTGGTGATGCGACCAGTCGAGCCGTACGACTGGCCTTGTGGACGATGACTGGCGAGACCGGCTACGCAACACCATTGACGACTCCGACGTGGGGTTTTGAATCAGCTCTGTTTCGCGATCAGTCAATCACACTGGCGCGACCGTTCGCCGGTTATGTGATGGAGAATATTCTGTTCAAGGTTTCATTTCCGGCCGAGTTCCACGGACAGACCGCGGTCGAGGCGGCACTACGGCTGCACCTGCAGGTCAAGGACCGGATTGACCAGATTCAACGCATCCGGATTGACACTCAGGAGCCGGGTCTGCGAATCATCACCAAACGAGGACCGCTGCAGAATCCGGCCGATCGGGACCACTGTCTGCAGTACATGGTGTCAGTCGCGCTGCTGCACGGTTCCCTCACTGCTGACCACTATGAACATGAGACGGCGGTTGATCCTCGAATCGATCATCTGCGCGAGCTGACCGAAGTCGTCGAGGAACCAGCCTATTCACGCGACTATCTCGACCCCGAAAAACGATCAATTGCGAACGCTGTTCAGATTTGGTTCCACGATGGCACCTGCACAGAACGTGCTGAGATTGAATATCCACTCGGCCATCGACGCCGTCGCGAAGAAGCACGTCCGCGTTTGATTGAAAAGTTTGAGCAGAACGCGGCGACGCGACTCGCCCCAGGAGTGATCGCAGAGATGCTGTCGTTGTTTGATGATACTGCCCGGCTGGATTCGATGGCGGTTCCTGATTTTGTTGAGCGGACATTTTGTTGAGAAGGCATCGCCACATCTTTCAACACCATGACGCGGGCCGATTGGCCGGAGTCAGTCATGCCGACAACTTCGCGATCGTCTCGGACTTCGCAGCCTGGCATCGTTAAACTTCCTGGTGCGCGGGATTCTCGAAAACTCTCTGCATATCAACGCACAGGGAAGAGGCCTGCCCCAGGCACTTCTCGAATGGCCACTAACTTCCTGGAGTCTCTGAATGACCGGCCCGCAGAAGTATTCCACCAAGTGGATCATTGGTCTGAAACCGGAAATGTCCGGAACACGAGCAACAGTTCTTTCACTGTCGCAGAGATTCCACAGTGTTTTTCATTATTTCCCTCTGGCCGCAAAACACGCAGACCGGGATGTTGAATTCGTCCACCAGCTTCGAGTTTCCACGCGACGGGCGGCAGTCGTTCTGCATTTTTATCGCCAACTGCTCCCGAAGAAACGTGCCCGCCGCATTGGCCGATACCTTCGTGACATCAGACAAGCGGCGGGAGACGCTCGCGATTACGACGTCCTGCTCATCCGATTTGCGAGGGAACAGCGTGCTGGCGGCGGCCTGAAAAAACTCATTACAAAACTACAAAAGAAGCGGAGAAAAGCTCAGTCCGTGATGGCCAGATGCTATTCGAAGTTCAATAAAACGAATGCCAGGAAAAAATGTGAAAGACTCGTTCAACAGGCAGGCTGGCGGGGCGAAGGAATCGAGCCAAACTTTCGTCAGGTCGCAGAAAGAGGACTGTCTCGTGCTGTTTCCCGAGTCGGTGACTGCGTTGCGACCGACTCGGGCGATATTGTCGCGCTGCACAGGATGCGTATTGCACTCAAGCAGCTGCGGTACACATTGGAACTCGTCAAACCGGTGTTCAGCCGGGCCACACGTCAGCAACTTTACCCCGCCGTGACAGAGTTGCAGGATTCGCTGGGGCAGATCACTGACCTCGCCTCATCAATCAATTTATTAGGCGAGTTCGCACAGGAGGGGAAATCGCAAGGTCGCCTGAAAGAACTGATGCTTCAGGATCAGCAACGCCTTACGTCAGCCGTTCAAAACTTTCGACGCGAATGGACGGTTTCTCGCGTTGAAGAACTATTGGACTTCATCAGACAGCAGATGGTCCTGCAGGTCGAATAAGGAGTTTTCGCGATGGCGACTCGATTCTGCGGATCGAACAAATGGATGAAACAACGGCGGTCCTGACACTGAACCGTCCCGCCCGTCGCAATGCACTGACGACTGAGTTGACGAAATCGCTGTGCAGCACGCTTAATAAACGGACAACTCGGCTGAATTCCTGCACGTCGTTCTCCAGGCTCATGATGTAATAGCGCACTTCGCGAGTCGTCTTGCCATTCTCCGTGCGTTTGCTGATCCCCATTCCATACTGCCCAGGTCTGTCCAGTCACCGATCGTCGTCAACGCGGCCGGTGCGGCAGAGGACCAATAGAGCCGGCGTTCCACCCGTCCACGTTTTTTGTCCAGAGTTTCGCGATGCGGGAATTCCACACCGGCACGCCTCGTGCTCTTCCACGGCGTCGAAGGAAGCGATGATCGCTGCATGAGACCGAGGCTGGTTGGGCGCCGGTTAATCTGCAGTTCTCTTCCCGGCTGTGAATTCAGCGGCGAAAGATTTTCACCTCCGGATCGAACGGCACTTTGTCGTCCAGAGGGAACACCGGACGGGCGCAGACGGTGTGGCCGAGGCTCTTCAGGTTGGCACTTGTTGAACCCGGCGCATCGACGTTAATGAGCTTCTCGCACCAGTCGGCGAACATGTGTGGTTCGCAGTGCGGTGACTTGACGACGACCAGGTCAAAGCGTTGCGGGTCCTGGCCGTGGGCATAAAACCACGAACGGTCGAACAGACTGACCGGTTTAGTTCCGACGATCAGCGTGATGCGGCCAGCTTCAAGAACCGCGGTGTCGCCCGAGTCCCAGTGCCAGCCGAACGACTCGCTGAGGAACTTTCCGTCAGAGAGCATACGGACTCGCGCGTTAACGTCGACCGGCTGAAACCGTGCGCTGTCAAGCGAGCCGCCGATCAGTACTCGGATCGTCGCTCCGATGCCGGCTCTCAACGCGGCCTGGACAGCGGCGGGATCGACGACAGGGATCAATGCCGAACCGGCGTAGTTCTGTCGCAGCAGTTCGGCCAGGATCGCGTTGCTGTCTCCGGACGCGCCGGAACTTGTTGCATCCGCAGCGTCCATCATGACGATCGTTCCCGACGTGACTTCCGCGGCCTGACGAACGGCGTCTGCCAGACTCGTCAGCGGCACCTGCATCTTTTCGTGGTGCTTCCAGAAGATGCCGGCCAGGGCCAGTGCGTGTTCGCGAGCGGCGGTTTCATCGCCGTCCATCACGACGATGCTGCGCGACATGAGTTCCGGCACGTCGGTAAACGGGTTGCCCCACATCATCGCGGCGGCCAGGCCCGTCTCGGAGACCTCGATCTGTTTTGCCAGCGCGATGCACTCGCGAATCGAACCGGTTTCCGTGATGAGTTCATCGCCTCGCACAAGGGCCGGTACGTTCACGCGAGCGGTGACCGGCTTCGCCTGGCCGGACAGGATTTTCAACAGCACGCGCGCCGCACGCACTCCGGTCTCGAAAAAGTCCACGTGAGGATAAGTGTGGTAGACGATCGCCGCATCGCTGTGAGTCAGCATGCGATCCGTGCAGATGCCGTGCAGGTCGAGTGAGATAACGATCGGAATCTCCTCGCCGAAAATCCGGCGGGCTTCCTGCAGCAGAAAACCTTCCGGGTCGTTTTCACCGTCGGCCTGCATCGCTCCGTGAAGGCAGAAGTAAACGGCATCCACCGGCCCGGCGTCGCGAAAGCGTTCCAGAAACTCGCCGCTCAGTCTGGCAAAGTCGTCGGCGGCCAGGACGCCACCGGACGTGATCGAACTCACGCCGACCGTCGGCACGAGCTCAATGCTGGGCGCGGCATCGAAGACGCTCAGCGCTCCGCCGATTTCCTCAGCGACTCCGCGGTGATAATCGAGCATCGCCTCGCCGCGAACGATGCGGAAACCGTCATAGCGGCTCGGCACCGGGTTGAACGTTGACACTTCCTGCTTGCACTCGGCGATCAGAATACGCGGCATCGAGGATCGTCCTTCACTGGTGTGGCTTTTCGCCATTCAAAAACACAGACAAACATCTGTCAGGCCAGCCCTGCGTGCCGAGCCCGCTGTAAGCCGCGATTGTATCAGCGAGCAGTCCGTCACACAGCCGCCACCCGACAACATCGACGCCGCTGCAGTTTGCCACACTTGCCCGCACCGCAACCACATCAAACGCCTTCCGTAGGCCGCATGAAATGCGGCAGCCAGTCAGCCATTCCCGCGCCGCGTTTCACGCGGCCTACTGAACTGCGCGCCGACTTTCGCCGGAGCCCCTTCTCGACACGAGCTCGATAAGACTCTCACCAGCAGACCGTCCGCTTTCTGAAGGAGTGAAACATCCGCGTCTCCCTTTTCGACTCGCTCTGAACCGGCATCTCCATTAATTCCACCTATCCGCCACGACGATCATCCGCTAACGAATACTCGCTCCGACTCGAGTGTTTTCTACGCCTCTCTAACATGACGAAGTGTTTGTTCAAGCTGCTTTCTTTCTTCGGACTCACTTCTGAGAAACTGAGCGAGCAGAAACTGGAACACACCGTCCGCATCCATTCCTGCAACCAGTTCGGCCAATGCTGTAATCTGTTTCTTACCGTCACTTTCCACGCGAATCGATTCAGGAAGATCGCCAGCATCAAAACTCTCTAAAAGGTTTGTGGCTGCTGTGTCGCTCCAGATCAATCGCTCGGGTGTTGTACTTGGAAGAAAACGAACATTGGTGCGAAAGAAGCTAATGAAGCGGGTGCGGTCAGCAGCATCGACAAAATCTAAATACTGCCCGTTCTTATTTGGGCCCTTAATCAAATCTTTAATGAGCTGATCAAGAGCATGTCTCCCTTGAGGAAGGGCATCTTCATCTGGCACTTCAATGGCGGGGCGATAATCTCCGTCGAACATAACAAATATACTACTGCGCCCGGCCGTCGCATGAGCCTGAATGTCTCGAAGAATTCGTGATGCCCCGCCGTCACGCACGACGACGCGAATATCCTTAAGTGAATTCGGGGACACGGATTTCAGTGTTGAGAGCACTATGCGTTTGGCACGGACATCCTCGACGATCAGCGTCTTCTCGGATTCCATGCTGCCAATTTCGTGGAATGCCTCGCTGGCCGACATGCTTGTTGAGACGTGTATAAAATCGTCCTTGGCTGATTCGAGTACCCGAATAGCAGCCTGCGGGAGTGCTTTGTCTGCGAGATAGATTGAGTGTGTGGCCATCACGATCTGTAGCGACTTACGCACCGCATAATGCGCAATGAATTGAAGAAGCCTCTGTTGTGCTCTCGGATGCAGGGATGTTTCCGGCTCGTCCAGAAGTACAAGCGACCCCTTTGGCGTAGAAATCAAATTATGCACCAGTAGTGCAGCGGCAGACTCCCCACTGCCCGCAAAGGCATCGGAGTAACCGCCGCTCACGGTTGGGGTCCGGAAGACGATGGTCCAACCTTCGTGGCCGTGAAATAACTTGTGCCGCAGGACTGTGCCACTCTGGTATTTTCTTTCAAGGATATAAGACAGGATGCTGAGTTCTTCCGTCGAGAGGGGCGTCCCGTCCTTTTCAAGCTCATTCTTTAGACGTTTCGAACGCTGTCGCAGGTAGTCTTGCTTCCGATAGCCTCTTCTGAATCGTCCTTTCCGTCGAGCATACTTTCCCCGCCGCGCGAGATGAGCCGGATCCGGGAAGTAGAAGTATTTGTCGAACGCAGGTAGTTCTCCGCGAAAATCCAAATGAAAGACCGGGACGTCTATTGGCGGCACACGTTTAGCCCCAGCCGGAAAGCCATATCTCTGACTCGGCTTCACAGCTTCCCAATAATCTGGATCGTACTTGTGACGCGGAGCTCGTGCCTTGATGCACTCTCCTTCGACGCCAGCTTTGTTGACGTATGTATGAGTGACACTTTGCTTCAGGCCGTCGCGAACCGCTGGGATTGCGTCAATCTCAGTCTCAAACCAGAAATCGGCAAGAGAGTGGTCATACTTGCATCCGTATAAAGCGTGGAGAATCGAACTTTTGTTGCTCCCGTTTCGTCCGAGCAAAACCGTTATTGGAAACTCGAATGGCAGACGCGTATTGGGGGCCAGATTTCGGTAGTTTGGGAACCGTAATTCTATGATGTGGATGGACGATGGCGCATTGGACAACGCCTTGACGCTTGTTTCCAGAGGATCCAGGACGGTTTTGGTCATTAGATGCAGTCCATGAGTTCGCCGCGGAGCACCCGAGCGATCGGTTGAATCAGAAGCGGAGGAAATGCGTTACCAATCTGAAGAGCCGCGTGCTCTTTGCCTCGACTGAGGTCGAATCGATAGTTTGCTGGGAAACTTTGTAGCAGGGCAGCTTCCCGCAAAGTGATCGCTCGATGTTCAACAGGATGCAGGAATCGTCCTTTAGAGGGATTATGGCATCCACTGGTAATTGTCGGTGCCACGGCGTCCCAAGCCATTCGCCCGTATACATCGTTGTAACCAGTCGTACGTGAGTGGCATTTGCACTCAACTCCGCTGTCGCGGCGGCTGCCACCGTCAACGGGAGTCGCTTGAATTCGCTGAATTACTGCCGCGCTGCGAAATTCAAGAATGTCATGTAACTCATCGCCACTTGATCCTGCGGCGGGTAGGTGAGCAATTGCGTCGCGAACGGTTCTAATCGGTATGTTGTGTGATGCCCAATCCGCAGGAATGGGTCGATCTCGCAGTGCCACCAACACAAGGCGGCGTCGGCGTTGCGGAACCCCGAAGTTCTTGGCGTCCAAGAGCGCGTAGTCATATTGATAACCAGCATGTGCAAGCCCGGTCCGGAATCGTTCAAACCTCTGGTTGCTCGCCAAGCCCGGAACATTCTCGATTACGACTGCCTTGGGGCGAATTGATCGGATTAGACGCAGCACTTCGAATATCAGATCGTTTCTCAGATCATCATCAGGTCGTTTTTTTCGGCGAGTCTGTAGTGTCGAAAAACCCTGACACGGTGGACATCCAGTTAAAAGCGATAATTCGCCGCGGTTAATACCGGAGGCACGAAGTAGTCGGCTCCCCGTCACATTTCTGATGTCGTCAACGACGATTTTCGTTCTCGGGTGATTGAGGCGAAACGACGATGCAGATGTTTCGTCAAACTCTACGGCTGCTTTGACTGAAAAG
This sequence comes from Rhodopirellula sp., assembly GCA_013203845.1. GTDB lineage: Bacteria > Planctomycetota > Planctomycetia > Planctomycetales > Planctomycetaceae > JABMPE01. Next base: position 35,531 of record JABMPE010000395.1, read on the forward strand.
CCGGCTCGCCGAAGTCCTTGGCTAAGTCCACCAGCACCGGAGAATAAGTCGATCGCGGTAAGCAATGCTCTTCCCTTTTGCAAGGTGCTGAATCTGAACACCGGCGTCTTGAATTCACTCTGCGAGTTCTGACGGGACATTAGTACCGATAAGTCCAAATCGGTCGTGTGTCGCATGCGAGTCGAGTAAAAATGTGCAGCTGTACGTTGTCAGGACGATTCTCAGCAGGGATCCGGAGAACCTGCGACGAATCTATCGGCTGAGCGGAACTTTCCGGCCAGCCGAGTAGGGACGGCTGTGCCGGCCAATTTGGTTATTGAGTTCGGCTGGCGGCGCCGGTCCTGTGTGGATGCGGAATGTATGGCAGGTTCAGATTACGGCAGGAGACGAATCATTCCTCATCCGGCCATGACCGGTGTCCACAGGTCGCCGCCGGTGGTTTCGAAGGTGCAGCTGTTTTCTGAATCGCATTGCGCGACCACGCTGCCCGCGTCCCAAAGCTTCACCGTGCCGTTATCACTCCCGCTGGCCAGCGTGTGGCCCTGTGGATCAAACGCTACGCTCCTGACCGGGGCCTTGTGGCCGGCGAGCGTCCGCAGCAGCTTGACGCCCGGCGGCAGAGTCGCAGCGTCTGCTCCGACTGTCTCACTACGAGTCCTGCTGCGTCTCTTTTTCGCCATCGCCATTCTCCAGTACGTTGATCTGAATCGCTCCGTTCAGCAGACCACACAGTGGATGACAGGTTACCAGGAATGTGATTCTCGACGAGTTCTGCAGAGGACTCGAACAGCAGCCAGCATCGTGTGCGCGTTGCAGACGATACCGGGACAGAGAGTCTCCGGGAATCCTCACTGGTACACCACTTGCTGTCGAGTGGTGACTCAAGACTGCGCTGCAGATGAAGAAAAACAATCAGGCAGACGAACATCACAGAACTCCGAGAAGCAACGCTGGAGCTGCGGGGCGGCCATCTCGTCGAACAGCGCCCATGAAGAACAGTAATCGCCTCGACAGCGCGACCCGTTATGATTCCGATCCAGGTTCGTCATTCAATTTCCCAACAGCTCACAACGTTTGAGGATCGCCGAAGCATGTTGAAACCCGCTGCTGAACTAAAGGTGAAGCTCGCCACGGACGAACCCGTTATCGGCCTAATGGCGACCGACCAGGCCTGGCCGTTCCTCGTGGAAATCTGTCAGAAAAGCGGCCTGGACTATCTCGTGGTTGATCGTGAACACGGTGCATTCTCTGACGAACTGGTCAGCCACATCTGTCAGGTTGGTCGGCTGGCGAACTTTCCTGTGCTGGTACGTACCGTTTCATGCGAAACATCAGTCGTACGACGCACGATCGACATGGGACCATGCGGAATCCTGCTGCCGTGCGTCGAAACGACCGAACAGCTTGATCAGGTGCAGGAAGCGGTACTGATGCCTCCACGCGGTCGAAGACGACCCGGAGGCATGGGGAACTACTGGCTCAGTAACTACCACTACGAAACCTGGAGAACTGAGTTCGAAGAGCACTTCATTGTCATTTCGCAGATTGAATCGCAGACCGGGGTAGACAATGCGGAATTGATCGCTGCTCATCCGCTGGTAACGGCGATGGGCCTTGGCCCGTATGACCTGTCCGCCGACCTGGGCTGCTGCTGGAATCCTGAAAACGAATCGTACCAAACAGCCTTGAGCCAGGTGAAAGCGGCTGCCGATCGCGTGGATAAGAAAGTCTGGGCCGGCACCGACGCACCGGCACTGCGAGCCATGGGTTACACGTTTCTCTGGATCGGAACAACGACGTCGCTGCTGACCGGCGCGATCACTCAGACCATCCGAAGTATCCGGGATGCGTGTCCATCAGACGATGTCGAACATCCAATCGTTCCGCCGCCCGCCTGACCGTAACAAACTTCCGATCCCCACAGAATGCGCAATCAAACGACAGCACAAGGCTGCCCAGTGATCCCTCGGGTACAGTTTCAACGCATTAACTCCCGATTTTGAACGTCCGCCCGGCAATGATCGATTGTCATTACGATCGCTCCGCACGACAGGGCATTGAGCCTGCTCAACGAGTTCAACCATCGGCAACAACAGTTGACCATCTTTTGCGAGAAACGCAGCCGGCTGCTGAGAATCAAACGGCGAATCCTGATAGCGTTCAGACAGGGTGGTGGCTGCGGAGGGATCAACGCAACCAGTTTCTGCGGATCGTCACGACTCTTCGACCAGCCAGCGTGAATGCTTTCCGAGTCGACGACAGTAGCAGCAAGATTCCGTCGCGCCTGCCGCACTCGCTCTGCGGTCCACTGTGATTTTACATTTTACAGAGGTGCCGCAGGCTGCGGATTGGTCGTGGCGACAGAAGGCGTGTCGCAAGAAGCGAACCGGCGATCGTGCTGAAAGTCGCGTTCGTAAAAAAAGGGGGGACGTCTGAGGATCCTCGAAGTCACTCCAGCGAACTTACTCTTTCGTCCAGTCGAGCACGTGCATTGACTCAAGTTCGCGAATGAATAGTTGGCCATCGGCGACTGCCAGGTGAGCCCATGTTGGATTCTCGCTAAATTTCCGTCGGTCGATCAGGTCGAACTTTTCTGGCGAGGCATGAATTAAGAGCAACTCGCCGCGTTCATCCAACGCGAGAATTCGATCACCCGCTGCAACCAGACTCCAGTATTTGCCAAACGGCTCGGTGATCCATTTGTCTTTTCCGGTCAACAGATCGATACAGGCAAAACGCTGGTTTCGCAGATGTAAATAGACGTGGTCGTTGATCACGACCGGCGACGACATATAGCCCTGTACTTTGTTCCGCCAGAGCTGCGAAACTTTGAAGCCGTCGGTTTTCGAACCGGAGACTTCGAACAGGAACGAACCGCCGCCGTAACTGCTTGTAAAAATTCGATCGCCGATCACGGTTGGCGTGAGGATGTTCATTCCACGAAATGCTTCGACATCAATCGACCAGAGCTCGCCGCCAGACTTCAGATCGATGCCGGCAAGCTTGGAACGGGTCTGCACAACAGCCTGCCGATATCCGCCCAGCGTGGCGATGACTGGTGACGAGAATGCACTGCCGCCCATTCCGCCGCCGTCTTTCACAGAGACCCACAGGATGCGACCGTCGGCACGATCCAGTTTTGCGAAACCACCGCCAGCTTGAATGTAAACAGAATTGCCATCAACGAGTGGTGAGCAGGCACACCCGAATGAAGGAAGAACTGAACCCGTTGACTCGACGAAGTCGACCTTCCACTTCACATCACCGTTATTCACATCCAGACAGACCAGCACATCGCGGATTCCAGCAACGAACAGGTCGCCGCCATCCAATGCGGGGGTGGCGCGAATCCAACTGCCATTCGCTGCAGCGAAAAACGGTACGGTCATCGCTCCGGTCCACTCGGTAGACCAGATGACCTTACCGGTTTCACGATCCAGCGCACTGACCACTTCACTTTTCGAGTTGCGAGTTTCCGTAACAAAGACTCGGTCATCGGTAACCAGCGGACTGGAATAGCTGGGCCCCAGCGGAACATTCCATGCGGTATCGAGTCGCCCCGCAGAGAGTTTCAGTGGCCAGTCCTGCTCATCGAGCAGTCCGGTCCGGTTCGGGCCTCGCCATTGTGTCCAACTCTCTGCGAATGCCGTCGAGGAAGAACCAGAAATACTAAATGCGACAACGAGCCAGAACATTCTCAGGATGTTTGTGAACACGAAAATGATCCTCAAATTGTGATTTGAAAAAGTCCGCACTCTAACGGCGTCTGTACTTTTTTAGACGCCTCGATCAATCGGCCAACTTTTTTCGATTCACAATGCCTCTGAAGACTCAATCGTCACGTGCGTGTGAGGGTACCGCTCGCATCGCAAGTTCGCAGATTCGTCGGCGTCCAAACATGCGATTCGTTTGCCGAGCAGGAGCTCCTCGACCGGCGTAAGACCGGGCCGTTTTATGGCCGCGGCTCGTTGATTGCCGCCGCGATCGAGGCGCTGAAACCCGCGTGGGAAACCAACTCGGCGGCGAAGGTTCCGGCCGCCATGACAGCATTCATTGCCAGATACTTGAAAGACCTGCTGTCTCATGCGCCCTATGCGCCGCAGCAGCAGGCCGAATACCGCGCTTGGGCGCAGCAGTTTGCACACTGGCTCTTTGGCACTGACTACATCACCGTGCGGTACGAGATCTCCTACGACGGCGTTGACATCCACAAGCTTTCACCCGGCACGCGCGGCATCGTTCTGCTGCTGCACTATCTGGCACTCGACGATTCAGATGATCGATCTCTGATTTCTCAGGCAGCAGGAAGCGGATGAAGCATTTCCGCTCGATCTCATACTGAATCGGCCAGGCAAATCGGACGAATCAACCAAACAGTTCGGAGCGTGCTGCCTCTGACAGTGCGACTACGGCCGGGTGTTTGATTCGCCTGTCCACGGTGATTGCGTAGAAGCGTTCGACAATCTCCGGGATGCGTCCAATGACTTCGAGACCGTACTGGTAGCAGATTTCCGCTTCCACAACCGTCGGAGCCGGGATGACTCCGTGCCCTGCCTGCGCGAAGACTTTCATCAGAGCGGTGTCTTCGAAGTCACCGACCACTTCCGGGCAAATTTCGTTTGAGTAGAGCCAGTGGTCGATGGTACGTCGCAGTGTCGCGGCTCCGCAGGGCAGCAACATCGGGCTGTCATGAAGGCACTGAGGGAACCCCGCCGACGAAAGCTGCTTAGCAAGAGCGGGTGCTGCACAGAATGTTGTACCGGACTGGCCCAGCAGGTGATTGAATGCGCGAACACTCACGAACGATGCGGCTTGCATATCAGACAGAACCACATCCACCGAGTGGGTCGCCAGTTCACCGAGCAAGTATTGAATCTTGCCTTCACGACACTCGACATGAACCTTCTCTTTGAGTCTGAAAGCGGGTTCAATCAGCCGGTACGCGATCATTTTCGGCAAACTGTCAGGCACGCCCACGGTCAGGTGTAAAGGCCGGTCCGTTGGTCTCCCCCGAAGAGCTTCTTTCAGCTCTTCGCCAATCGAAAAGATTTCATCGGCGTAGCGAAAAACCGTGCGGCCGGCATCGGTGAGAACGAGTCCACGCCCGACGCGGTCGTACAGTTTCTGCCCGACCGCCTCTTCCAGCTTCTTGAGCTGTCCACTGATTGTCGGCTGAGCCAGATGCAGCTTCTGACACGCGGCGGAAATGCTGCCTTCCTTCGCCACGGCCCAGAAATAGAGAAGGTGGTGGTAGTTCAGCCAGTCCATCGAGCGTTACTCCTGCGCGCTGGCATCCATCGTCACAATTCGAATCAGTGACATAATCTATCGGCCAGACCGATGTAATGCATTGCGACGAGGACCGACTATCCCAGGTACCTGAACCGGCGAGTTCGCATTCGCAGGCAACGCCACCGTTTTCTCACCACGCAATGAATGCTCCCACGGCGAATCCGGCAATAGCGGCTCCACCAGGGAAAACAAAGATGTCATTCATGCGTCTGCCTCTGAGTCTAAGTCGGACTGATTTCAAGAATTGCTCGATCGACGGCCCTGGCAGCTCGATCGGCAGCCCGAGCGACCGTCTCGTCGAGCGTCCCGGCACGAGTTGTCACCCTGACTGAGCGATGCCCAACGATTTCGCCCTGAAGATCACAACGATACTCCTCAGAGCCACCAGGAAACGTCGTCCGATCGATCGACACACCGATCGATATGAGCCGATCAGAGTATCTCGACAGGCTGTAAGCCAGCCGTCGGTCGACGTTTTTCCGGTCGTCTGTGGTCAGCTCCAAGCGGTTGGACTCGCTGCTGATGGACAGATTCCAACTCACTGATTGCTCCTGACTGATCGATTCTTCGCAACGGAAGACACCTGAAGACTTCTCCGTAAACAACTCACAGCGTGAACTCACAGTGCGTGATTATTCATTAATTCGCGTCAGCTCCAAATCGAATCATCAGATGAGTCGCATCGAAAAATGCAATACATCGTTAAAATCAATGCGTTGCATTGAAAAGTTCGACGAACGCGATGGTGAATTGGCGACTACAATCAGGACGACACTTACTTCGATGTGTGCAGTCTTTCGCGTCACTCTTCCAGCAACGTTCAAGCAGATTTCCGGCAAATACCGCATGCAAGCTTACGAACGACGATCGAACGGCGAAGTCCTGATCGAACTGCTCCTGATCGAGCTGGGCGACGGAAATCTGCGTACGGACGGTCGACGAGCCTTTCGGGATGCGATGGAGGCGTTCCCGGATAAGCGACCAGATGCGTGGTCGCGGTGGACGATCGAGTGCCTCGCGAGTCTTGGGAAAAAGGCCAAGGTGATCGATGGATCACCTGAGGACGCTCTGGAGTTGATCGACGAGGGAGCGGCATTGGTCCTGTGTTCGCCAGTTGTCTCTGACGAATGGCTGGCGGTTGTCGGACGTAGTTCACGCAAGTTCCGAGTGATCGACGACGTGTCAAAAACGAGGTCCCGTCGTGTCTCGCGGCGCGGGTTGAAGGCTGATCTTAAGAGGTTTGCCGATGCCAACGGACGCGTTCGATTTGTGGTCATAGAACCGGGCTTCGGTCGGCATCCGGGACAGGAAAGTGTCGAGGGACACCTCACCCCGTTCGCTCGGTTGAGAGCACTGCTTCAGCCCGAAGCCTCAGACATCATTACCGTCTTCATCTACGCGTTGATTGTGGGACTGTTGACACTGGCCACGCCGATCGCCGTTGAAGCTCTTGTGAACACTGTCGCGTTTGGGCGGTTTCTGCAGCCCATCATTGTGCTGGCGCTGCTGCTGTTCATGTTTCTGGCATTCTCAGCGGCGATCAGAGCTGTCCAGACGATCGTCGTGGAAATCGTGCAGCGTCGGTTATTCGCCCGTGTGGCTGGCGATCTGGCCTACCGGCTTCCGCGCGTTCAGATGAACGAGTTTGACGGGGCCTACGCGCCCGAATTGGTCAATCGCTTTTTTGATGTGGTGACCGTGCAGAAGGTCTCTGCAACGTTATTACTGGAGGGCATTGGTCTTGTGCTGTCCGCGATTGTAGGGATGACGGTGCTGGCCTTTTATCACCCGTGGCTGGCGGGATTCGATGTGATTCTGCTCGCGATGATTGCGTTCGTGGTATTTGTACTTGGTCGAGGTGCTGTTGATTCAAGTATTAAGGAGTCAAAGAAGAAGTACGTGATGGCGGCGTGGCTGGAAGACATCGCAAGGTGTCCTGTCGCGTTTCGGACGGACGGCGGCAGCGAGTTCGCTCTGGAACGCTCGGACCGGCTGATTCACGACTACCTGTCTGCGAGAAAGAAACACTTTCGCATTCTGATGCGGCAGATTTTGTTTGCGCTCGGTCTGCAGGCTTTTGCCAGCACAGTTCTGCTGGCCATTGGCGGCTGGCTGGTTGTGACTGGTGAATTGACGCTGGGGCAGCTCGTGGCCGCTGAGCTGATTGTTGCCGTCATCCTTGGCTCGGTGGCGAAGCTCGGAAAACACATGGAGAGCTTTTACGACCTGCTCGCGGCAGTGGACAAACTGGGGCATCTGTTCGATCTCAAAGTCGAGCGTTCCGATGGGGCGATGACGACAACGTCGTCCGGTCCGGCGACTGTTGTGCTGACGCGTTTGTGCAGCGCTCCAGGCAACTCAGCGATCGACTGGCGGTTTGCGGCTGGCGAATTTGTCGTGGTGATGGGCAACGCGGGATCGGGCAAGAGCCGGTTGTGTGACGTCATTTATGGGCTGCGGTCTCCGGCCAGTGGACACCTCAATGTTGATGGCGTCGATCCTCGCGATCTGCGGCCGGACGTGTTGCGTCGCCGCGTTGCCCTGGTCAGGGACGTCGAGTTTTTCGAAGGCACGGTTGCGGAGAACGTGCATCTGGAACGTCCCTCAGTTTCAGCCGCCGATGTCAACGCCGTGCTGGACCGTCTGGGTGTTCTGGACGAACTGCTGACGTTGCCGGACGGCCTGAGAACTTCTCTTCCCGCCGGTGGAGGGCGATTGTCGAGCAGCCAGTTGCGGCGTGTCATGCTGGCTCGATCGATCGTTGGGCAGCCGGGGCTGTTGCTGATCGATGGCTTACTCGACGGATTCTCGGACGCGGAGCTGGTCGAAGTCGGCAGCGCTCTATCGGGACTTCGTGACGAGTGCACGATTGTGGTTGCCACAGGGCAGCGGCGAGTGGCCAATCTTTGCGGACGAGTTCTGACGTTGGATACCCATGAGCCTTGTGTCGCGATCGACAATCCAACCGAGGAAACGACATAAGAAAGCCTGCCAGGAGACCAGCATTTAACCGCTGACCAGTTTCAGAAGCTGATTCAGGATTCAGCACAGCAACACGGTTCGAAGAACAGAGCAATTCTCCTATGTCACACCAAACGAATTCCCGCCAGACAATGCTTGCCCCCGTGGCTTACAGCGAGGCAGTGCTTCCGTCACTCCGACTGGCTCGGTCGTCGCGGCTGGCTCGGCGGTTTGGACGCGTGCTCGCCGTCATGCTTGGATTGGCGATCGTTGCGGCTTTGTTCGCCCCGTGGCAGCAGTCGGTGACCGGCAGTGGCGACGTCG
>JABMPE010000396.1 GCA_013203845.1 Rhodopirellula sp.
GAAGCGACTGCGAAGCGACAATCGCCCACAGTGGAAGGGATTCGAAATTCGCGAACACCAGGTATCTCAACACATAGCAGCCGGCACCCAGGATGATTACTTTTCTGAATCCAGTGCGACGGAGCAGCAATCCGAGAACGCCCATTGCTCCGATTTCGGCGAACTGACCGATCGACATCGCTGGCATGATGTAGGCATCGTTCAATCCGATCGTCTTCAGAAATTTGCTCGTTTGGTAGAAGTAAAGAAAGTGGACAGTGCCAACAATGAAAGTTGCCAGGTAGAGGATGCCTATCGAACCGCGTCGAAACAGGCGACGCGCAGACAGAATGGACTCGATCAATTCCGAGAATCCACCCTTTGACGAGGCGACTTGTGCGGGCGGCGTGTGAGGCAGGCAGAACCAGCAATAGACTCCGTAGATGATGGCCAGCACGCCAGCGACTTTGACGGAGTCCAGCATCCGACCGGCTTTCATCGGCACGTCGTCGCCCGAGAAAAACGGCGGTAGCCACTGAAGCTCCAGACTGTTCTGCAGCCACAACATCGGGAAGACCCAGGACACCACAATCCAGGCGATCGTGCCCCAGACGCGAACTCCCGGAAACTGACGTCTCGGATCGTCCATGTGAGCCATCGCCAACGAGTTGCTCAACGACATGGTCGGAACAAAGAGAATGGCATAGACGATCGACAGCGCGAACCACCATTCGAATGACGTTTGGAACGCCGTGAACAGTTTGATCGCTCCACCGGAAATCAGCAGGACAGCCATGAAACGTTGCGTGGCAAAACGACGATCGGCGAGTGGCCCTGCGACGAACGGGCTGAAAATTGCCCCCATCGCCAGGGCGACGCCGACGGTGTAGCCAATCTGCTGGTCAGTAAATCCCAGCCCGCCTTCAGCCGGAGACGCTGAAAGAAATCGGGCGGCCAGTGGCAGCCAGACGCCGCGTACGGCGTATTCCATAAACATCATGCCGCGAAGCCGGGCCATCTTGAATGGCAGCGGTGCGGGCGACGTGTCGCTCATGATTCACGGATTCCTTCACGGTGCGGCTGACCCGGTTCAACTTGCTTCAGATCACTACGATTCGAGGCCGAAGTGTGGAGCAATCTCGCGTTGTGCGGTAGCCAGTTCGCCGGAAAGAATTTCGTCGAGAGTGACTCGTCGACCGGCCTTCGAAGATTCCAGTACGGCCCATGCGCAGGCAAGGTCGCGGAGTCCTTCCCAGCCATCGACCAATGGTGACGCGTTACTACGGACCGCGTTCAGCCAGTCGTATTGAGTCAATGCAAAGCTGTCGTCGAGACTGTGGAAGTCCTCATCGCGTTGTTCTGGAGTGAAGTGTTGATCGTACAACTCGCTCAGCGTTGACTGTTGTCGTGAGTCACTCGTGAAGACATTGCCTCGCAGCTGTCCGTTGGTCGTGTAGATGACTGGCCCCGGTCCACAGATCGTCGGCGCAGCGTGCCCGGCCCAGCTGGCGTGCATGCTGCCGATCGTGCCGGAAGCGGTTTCAAAGGTGGCAAAGTAAGTGTCGTCAGCATCGCATTCGACGCGGGCCGTCTCGTTTCCGGCAGCATCCCGAGTTCGGCGAACGGGTTCGATCGTGTGCGCGCGACCGTCGATCGAGATCACTTCTCCGCCCACGGCACGAACGAGGTCAAACTGGCGAACTCCCATGTCCAGCGTGATCCCTCCGGCCTGTTCCCGACGATGTCGCCAGGGTGTTTCCGCGACGATTTGATCGGGAGCCCACCACGCTCCGATCGCTCCCGAGTGGATAATCTGTGGTGTCCCAATAATTCCCGCTTTGAGCAAGGCCAGCATCCGAATGGAGTCAGGAGCGTATCGCCAGTTCTCGAAGACTCCGAGCGTCAGGCCTTTCGCGTCATAGGTTTCGCACATGGACCGGGCTCCGCCGATCGTCACAGAGATGGGCTTCTGAGTGAGCAGGTGCTTGCCATTGGCTGCCGACAGTTCAGCAATCACATGGTGGAGACCGTGCAGTGTGTAGTCGTTGACGGCGTCGATAGGGCCGGTGGTGATCATCTCCCGGAAATCGTCGTAGAGGACGACATCAACATCGTTCTGAAAATCTGACAGGTATTCATCGTCGATCGCCAGTACGTCGCCGGGGATATTGCTGACTGCCGACCGCTGAGGCGGTCCCTGACCTCGCTGCACGTACGACTGCGCGTCTTCGATTTTTCTCGCACACAGAGCGGTAATTCGAAAGTCATCAACGCCTGCTTCACGCAGCAGTCGGAAGCCTCTCAGGTGTGCTGCCAGAATTCGGCCGCAGCCAATAATGCCGATTCGAATCATTTGACTAACTCAGATTGCTTTTGATGAGTTTGGTTTTTCATGAGTCTAAACAGGAGTCCGCAGAGGAAGCGGAGATGGCATTCGAATTCCTGCTCTGATTTCTCTGCTGACTCCTGTTCGATGCTTTACCCAGGGGAGCCGTTACGACAACGGATAGATTGGTCGTCGGACGTATTTCCAGGGGAAACTGGTCACGTCACTCGAACACGGACCGGCGGTTCCCACGGTGTAAGTGATCGCGGTGATCGGGTCGTACGCTCGCCGATGCGCGACGGCGGCCTTCACTCCGATGACGCTGCATTCTTCTGGAATAATTCCCTGGCTGCGGAGCTGACCGAGATCAAAGGGCGGAGTTTTCTTCGAGGTCAGCAGAATGGAAACCTCGCCGCTTCGCACCACCGCACACGGTCCCATGTCGATGTGTATTCCGTACATCGACGCCAGATGGCTGTTGGGATCTTCCAGGTCGAACTTTCCGTCACTGACGGATACCAGTTCAGCTTCGAGTTCGACCGGACTGCAGAACGACGAACTCGCACGGGCACCGATCGACAGGGTCACAGGATCGCCAGTCTGATGTGCTGCCAGCAGCGACACGGAAACGGGGTCATTGATCACACAGGCTGAGTTCGGAAACTGTTCTTCCAGCAGGAATCGTAAAAGCTCGGTCGTGTCACCTGGAGCTCCGCCACCGATATTGTCTGCCGGTTCCACCACGATGACCGGAGTCCGACCGGCTTCGACGTCGGTATTGATTTCGTTGCGGCAGTCGGCAAGAGGACGGTCCACTTTATTACCTGCGGCCTGATGTTCGATCGACCAGTCGACCAGTCGCTGCAGTTCGCTTTGAGCAGTCTCCACCTTGCCAAATGTGACGACTGCAAACGTGACGCCGGTGTCGGGGGTGTCGGCGAAAGAGAATCCACCCATGACATTAACCGCGGCGATCTCTTCATTTGACGTCTCGATCTCTCGCGCCATCGACTCCAGCGTTTTCATCGGATCGTCAGCGGTTCCGGTGCCGGTCGGGGGCCACATGATCGGGGGTTGAGCCCAGATGGAAACAGGTTGTTGCTTCGTTTGTAGAATTCGGTCAAGAAGTCGCGCGGCCCGTTCGGCAGTTTCGCAGGCGTCTGTGTGTGGGTTGTTCCGGTAGGCGATCAGCCCCTGAGTCTGCTCGATCGTTCGTTGCGAGATATTGCCGTGCAGGTCGAGGATGCCGCAAATGGGAATTGAATCGGCACCGGGGAGCTGACGGATTCTTGAAATCAGTTCACCTTCGACGTCCGGCAATGATCGCGTCACCATTGCTCCGTGCAGAACCAGATAGATGCCGTCGACTTCGCTCTGAGTCAGTAACGGTCCGCCGATTTTTTCAAAGCTGGTCCAGAAGTGGCTGAAGACCTCGTCTTCAACAAGGCCACCGGGCGTTGCTCGCAGGTCGATGACTGGCGTGACTTCCCATCCGGCATCGTCGGCGACTTTCAGAAATCCCGCGAGCGGCGAACCGTCACCGCGAGCGTCGAGCAGCTCCTTGCCGAGTCTTTGCTGGAAGTGACTCAGTGGTGTCGAGGATTCCAGGAACGTGTGCGTTTCGTGAAACAGCCCGGCAACCAATACTCGATTCGACATGGAACGTGCTCCGCTACGCGATTTCGACTGGGATGTTCGTTTGAACGAGGTCCAAGCTCAGACACACAGGTCAACTATCGAAGGAAACCTCGCTCGCGGAGTTCCTGAACGTTGTCCGGTGCACTGGAAACAATCCGCTCGGTGGCGTACTTCATGATGGCCACACCGGCCAGCTCGGCAGGAGCTGTGAGAATGGCGACGTGCTCTTCTTCCTCGTCATCGAGCTGATGGTTGAGCTTCGAGACAATTTCTTCGACGCTGTCACTGACGAGTTTCGAATGCTGAGTGCTGTTCGTCAGCCGCAGGTTTCCGAAGGCCATCGTGCGGGCAAGGATGAAATCAACGACGCTGCCGTATTCGGAGTCTTCGAAGAAGTTATGGAATTCCGGATTGATGTTGTCCCGCGTGAGGATCATTGGACGGTCGACCTTGACGCTTCCCTTCCGCACGGAAACGAGGTCGCCATCGTTTTCTCCGTCGCAGACAAGGTAGTACGCCAGATCGGAGTGCCCGAACGTGAACAGCGAGTAGCTGACCGGTCGCGCGATCTTGACGGCGTTCCAGATTCGACGGAAGCGGAGTTCGTCTTCAAAATCCGATGGATACATCTTGCAGGTCGATCCTGATGCCAAAAGAAGCAGGTGCATTCCCCAGGGGAAGCACCTGTCTTCAAGCATAGTACGTCACCTCGAAAACCGCCACGAAGTGTGCGCCGCAAGTTTCGAGTGAAGCAATTCGACTACAGCCAGAAGTACTTCTGAACGAATTCGACCACGTCGCCGAAGAGAACGTAACCCAGAGATTTCTGACCACAATTGATTTTCGCTCGAACTTCAGCCCCGATCCGCGGCTGCCGAGGAAGCTGGGACTTGTCAAACTCGCAGAAGACCATCACGACGCTGCCGGATTCCTGGGAAGAGTTGGCTCGGGTTGACACTTTGGAGACCTTGCCTTGGAATTTTAATTCAGAGTCGGTGGCCAGCACGAACTCGACCGGACGAGCCAGATCGTTGCCGTTCTCTTTGACGGCATCGAGGAAGTGTCCCATCCGTTTTTCTTCGACGTCCAGTTCCAGCTGCCAGTCACCATCGTCGTGTTTAATTTCCAGCAGAACTTCGCCGCGTCGAACCGGACGGTTCAGCAGAAGTTGTTCGAGCTGGAACGTCGCGATGACTCCGGAAATGGGAGCTTTCACGCTGAGTGAGGCAATCCGCTCGTCGAGAATTTTGATCTGTTCGTCAAGAGAAGCCATCTCTTCCTGAGTCTGCTTCATCTGCCCTTCAAGTTCGTTCCGCTTGCTGGGTTCGCTGGGACGTAAATTGCGTTTCAGCTCGTTGTGGATGGTACGCAGCAAAGCAGCCTTGGAATTAAGTTCGCCGTACGCCGCTGTTCGCTGAGTTTTCAGATCCGGATTCTTGATCTGCAGCAGCAACTGTCCCTCTTTCACGTGCTGACCACTGTCCACCATGATTTCGACGACTTCGCCATCCCACGGGACGAACACGTCCTTCTGAACAACCGGAGTCATGCGTCCCTGACCTTCGATTCTGTAGTCGTAAGGGACCATCACCAGGGCGGCTATGGCGCCAGCCAGTGCGACGACAATCAGTGCGGCTTTCACGCCGTTACGGCCTTCGAGGAATCCAAAGACCTTGCCCAGCCCTCGCCAGAGCGGCATCAGAAACAAGCGGTTGTACTGTTTCGCGTTATAAATCGACGCTCCGATATGGTCGGAGATCAACTCACCCTTTTCGAGGACGCCTGCTTTCGGCTGACTTTCGGCAACCTGTTCGATGATGATGCCGCCAACGGTCTGTCGGACCTTTTCCTTCGGTCGTCCGTCGGCGTCCTCTTTGTCGATCATTGGGTCCGGTTTGAAGAGGGGAATGACGGTCACCATGCGGGACCCGCTCTCCTGCACAAAGTCTGCCAGTGCCCGTTCGACCTTAGGAGCCAGATGGTCGACCTTGCCGGTGTATTCCATTTTTTCGTTGGTGCGGATCACGTGCGAAGCGAGTTTGGTCATTTTGCGGACCAGGTTGGCTCGCTGGTTAACGCTGTCCTGCCCGCTGATGGCACGGATCACAGTTTTTCGACCATCAAGCACCGCGACGCTCATGCGGTCGCAACCGACCAGCAGACGTCCATCGTTGGCGGCGGTAAAAGCGACTTCTTTGACATCCAGAGATTTGTGCAGCTGGAGGACAAACTGTTCGAAGTCTGCGGCAATCTTCGAGACCGCCATTGAGGAATTCGCGTCTTCTTTCCCTTGGTTTTCGAGGTATCGGCAGGCATAGCCCGTCATCTGCTCGACAAACTGCAGGAATCCGGGCCTGGCCTGAGCTGGCGTGTCGTGTCGCTGGAAGATTTCAACGACGCCGACCACTTCTTTGTTACGCTGCAGCGCGGCGAGGACCAGCATGTCGTCGGTCGGCAGCGGATCACTGGACTCAGACGGATGGTAAGTGCAGGCCTGACCGTTCGAGAGAACGTCCGTCAGAAATTTCTGGTTGGCCGCCATGGCGTTTGGATTCTCGTGGAACCCGGTGCTGGCCAGGCCGATCTCCTGCAGCAGTTCGAGGCGATTGGCATCGTTTCGAAGCCACACGACACCCGCGCGAGCGCCAACTGCTCCGACAACCCGCCTCAGGAACTCATTGAAGAATTCCTTGGGAGGCATGTTTGATCGCGAATGTTCTTCGATCTCCCGCGCAAGCTGGATGATCTTATCGCGGACTTCCTGAACGCTTGAGTTGGACATGGCTGGCTCAAC
This sequence comes from Rhodopirellula sp., assembly GCA_013203845.1. Lineage (GTDB taxonomy): Bacteria > Planctomycetota > Planctomycetia > Planctomycetales > Planctomycetaceae > JABMPE01. Next base: position 6,738 of record JABMPE010000396.1, read on the forward strand.
AGAATCTGGGCGGCCCAGTGGCCTTTATGGTGTTACTCAGGGATGCGAGAGTTTGTCAGGCAGGTTACCGATACGTGGCGATTGCAGTGTCAACTGGCGAAGACACTCGCCAGAATCTCCCGTCAAATCCCTGCCTGCGAACAGTTTTGTACAACGTATCGCCTGCTCCCGAAAGCCCAATCCAGTAAGGGGTTGGGCTTTCGGGAGCGTTGCTGGTTCCGTGATCCATCCCGGAATTTCGTTCGTCACCAGTACGTTGTCGTGGTAAAGATCGGCTGTGTTCGAATGTTTTGCTGGCCCGCCGCATGTGACGACTAAGGAAACTGTGTCGATACATGTAGCGATTCCTTGAACAGGGACCGGCGTTACGGAGTGTGTTTATCAAGGTAACTGAGTGTCAGGCCGAAAACTTTACGAGCCCATCCCCTTGCACATCTTACGGTCAATGTTTGATTGAGCACCTCAACCTGAGTGGCTTCCTTCACTCACATCGCAGATCCGAATCAGTCTGGTTCGGATTCGTGAAGAGCACCTGCGATTCAGACGCTGTCCCGGCAGCGGTCACGTTTCGTTCGTATTTGGACAGAAGGCAAGGTGCCAGAAGAGCTTTCCACACTTCCCACTCGCTACTACAATCCGCCGACTCTGCCTGTCTTTCCCGTCTTCCGTGATAGGCGACCACCGGATGAGACCCCCGATCCACGAAATGGATCTTCGGGTTGATCCGCTGAGGAGCTTTTAAACCGCAAGGAGTTAACTATGCGTCGTACCATTGTCGCATTGCTATCAGTTGTTTTTCTGTCTGCCGCCGCTCACCCCGTTTCGGCTCAGAAAACCATTCCCACAGTGACCATCATGCTCTCCAGCAGCGGGGAGCTGGAGTCCGACCTTGAAGCCATCATGAAGATGGGGGGGAAGGAAGCTGCCGAGCAGTGGCCGACTATCCAGGCGATTCTTCCTGCCTTCAACGCAGGCATTGATCCGATTCGACCGATCCGAGTCGACATCATCTTTGGCAAAGTTCGTGACTATCGGATCAGCATTCCGTATACGAATCAGAAGCAGGTACTCGGAAATATCCATGGATTTATCGGGGGAAGAGCCCCGAAGCGAATCGGGTCGGGCATTTACGCACTGGACGGCCCGGCATTCAAAGGCACTCTGAGAGACAATACAAAAATCAAATATGTGATTCTGGCCGCGGATAAAAACAACATTCCGGCCAACTTCGACCCGCTTCCGGATCTACAGCCGCTTCTTGATGCTGGCTACGATCTGGCGGCATCTGTGAAGAATACTGCAGAAGGCGCTGAGGATCGGAAGAAGGCCATTGGCGATCTTCGTGAAGAACTACTGGGCGGTTTGAAAAAGAGTGAAGGCGAGAGCGACCTTGAGTTCAAAATCCGGACCGTCGGACTGGTTCATCAACTGGAAGAACTGGAGCGACTGTTCGCTGACAGTGAGAGTCTGGTGCTGGGGTGGACGACAGACGGGCCGAAAAAAGAAGCGAGAATGGATCTCGAACTGACCGCTCTACCTGGTACGGATCTTGAGAAAAGCATTGTCGAACTGGGTGCCAAACCGAGCCTGTTCTCTTCGGCGGCGAAGTCTGCGAAGTCCATGTTTTTCGGTCGAGTTAACCACTCGCTTGACGAGATGCGAAAAGCTCATCTGGCTGAGATGCTGACGCTGCTTGCCGATCATTCGGTCGCCGAAATTGACGCTACCGACAAAATCGCTGACGATGGGAAATCGGCTTCCAAAGATGCAGCAACGGCATTCTTCGAAATGCTGAAAGCCGGCAGTGTGATGGGCGTTTTTGATGGCTTCGCCGATATCAATTACGGGGACGAGGGCCGCTCGATTGTCGGAACGATTCGCGCTGCAGACGGAACAAAGATCAATGGCGTACTCGCGTCATTGAAAGCGGCGGGTTGGGATGTCGAACTGGCTGAAGCATCTGCCGCACCGGCGAAAGTTGACGAAACGAAAGAAACTGACGCGGGCACTGGCACTACTGCCGACACCGCTGAAAAGGCAGACGCGAAAGCTGCTCCTGCAGAGGCTGCAAAAGACAAAAAAGACAAAGAAGTCAAATCGGAAGAAGCCGCGAGCAAACCAGCCGCAGGAGCTTCCGAAAAATCTTCCAAAGAACCAAAGCCAGCAGCTGAGAAACCGGCCACTTCGAAGCCGGAAGTCGCCAAGCCGGAAGTACCAAAACCAGCGTCAGCGGTCGCCACCACGTCCGTCGAACTCGCGATTCACAAAGTGAAAGTGCCTGCGATTGGCGAGTCCGATTTTCAGAATCTGTTCGGAGAAAACGTCACGCTGCTCGTTGCGGGCACGGCCAACGGTGTCTACTACGCGGCAGGACCAGGAGCCGAGGAACGACTTCGAAAGGCTGTCGCGGAAACTGGTGAGGATCAGACGAAGAACGATGGCACATTCATTGAAGTCTGGGCCAAACTTGGACCGTGGCTTGAATACCTGAAAGAGCGACGCGAACGCCGCGAGGCTGGTGAGGATTTGAGCAAACTGACTAAAGAAGAACAGATCGCCCGGAAAGAACGCGCCGAGTTTCGCGATATGGCAATTAAAGCATTCTCGGAAGGGCAGGACACGATTCACATGCAGCTGAAGAGCGACCAGAAGAAGGTCACCGGGTTGACGATATACGCGGAGGGAATTCTTCGGTTCGTTGGGCGGGCAATCGCCAACGTCGCAGAAACGAAACTTCAATAAGCGATTGCAGCCTGCTGAAAGTCAAACAGCCGCTTGAGATGCTGCGGCATTCTCAAGCGGCTGTTTTTGTGAAGCACGATCAGGCTTTGTCGGTCTGTTCTTTCGCAACGTTGTGCTGCTCGCTGAGATCGCGACTCAGATCGTAGAGTTCCCACTCGCGCTTCGGGCCTGGCTGAATCGCTTTCCAGTTTTGTTGTCGAATCGCCGTCTGATTTCCGAGTTCCCAGTAGAGGTATTCGTGAGAAGTCTGCCCTCTGCCGACAGATTGTTCCCCGAGCAGTTCCGGCAGGATTGACATGCCATCGACATCTTTCGGGGTCTTGGCACCGGCCAGTTCGGCGACGGTTGGCAGCACATCCGGGAAGTACCAGAGCAGGTCACTCACTCGACCGGGATCGATCTTCCCCGGCCAGCGAACAGTCATCGGAATTCGCAGGCCGCCTTCGTACAGCGTACCTTTTGTGCCTCGAAACTCGACGCCGGTTGCCGGATTGACGTTGGCTCCGTGAAGGCCGCGAGGATGGCTGGCGTCTTTGAAATAGTCGTTGCCGCCATTGTCTCCGCAGAAGAAGACAATGGTGTTTTCGTCGAGAGACAGTTCCTGCAACAGGTCCAGGACTTCGCCGACCTGCCGGTCAACCATCGTGACCATTGCCGCGTAACGTCTTGCCTCTTCCGGCCAGTCTTTGTCCTTGTAGATCGTCCAGGCGGGCTCCGAGTCCGGAATATCGAAAATGCCGTGCGGAGGCGTGATGGGCATGTAGCAGAAGAATGGACGGTCCTGGTTCTCGCGAATGAATTTCATCGCCTCGTCGACAATTACGTAGTGGGAGTACGTTTCTCCGTCGCTGCCGCCTCGGTTATTTTTCAGAGGCACTTCTTCACTGTATTTTGTAAAGCAGCATGTCTGCCGCGTCTTCGTTAAACTCGCCGAAATCTTGTCCGGCCCGACATTTCCCACATCGACGAGTTCAATCAACTGTGACCTCTGCGTCTCCGAAAAGCACTTCCAATCGTCCTGAACTGCTCGCTCCCGCTGGCGACTGGGACTGTGTGCGCGCGGCCGTCGAGAACGGGGCCAACGCGATTTACTTCGGACTCGACTGCGGTTTCAACGCCCGCGCTCGAGCGGCGAACTTCGATCCCGACGACCTGCCCGACCTGATGGACTTCATGCACCGGCGAGGCGTCAAAGGTTATGTCACGCTCAACACGCTGGCGTTTCCATCTGAGCTGAAAGTTGTCGAGCCGCTGATTCGCAGGCTCGCCGAAACCGGCGTCGATGCGGTGCTCGTTCAGGACATCGGACTCGCTCGACTGATCCGGGCCACCTGCCCCGACCTGCCCATTCACGCGTCGACTCAAATGACGCTGACCAGTGCCGAGTGCATTGAAGTCGCTGCAGAACTTGGCATCGAACGAGTCGTGCTCGCCCGCGAACTTTCCATAAAAGAAATCAGCTCAATCAACGCGAAGACCGACATGCCGCTGGAAGCGTTCGTGCACGGAGCGCTCTGCGTTGCTTACTCGGGCCAGTGCCTGACCAGCGAATCGCTCGGCGGTCGCAGCGCGAACCGAGGTCAGTGTGCTCAGGCCTGTCGGCTTCCTTACGACCTGATCTGCGACGGCGAAGACGTGGAACTCGGCGACGTGAAGTATCTGCTGAGCCCGCAGGATCTGGCCGCGTATGCACTCATTCCCGACCTGATGGATGCCGGTATCTGCTCGTTGAAAATCGAAGGACGGCTCAAGCAGCCCGAATATGTCGCCAACATTACCCGTCACTATGACGAAGCCATCACAGCAGCAGTCAACGGTCAGCTCGTTCAACTTTCTGAGCAATCAGTGCGTGAAATGGAGCTGTCGTTTTCGCGTGGTTTCTCGCCGGGCTGGTTCAGCGGTTGCGATCACAAAATGCTGGTGCCGGGGCTCAGCTCGGCCAAACGCGGAGTCTTTCTGGGTGAGGTCAAAGCCGTTGGCGATCGAAGCGTTGCCGTGCAACTGGCAGCTCCGGTGGCTGCTGGCGACGGCGTTGTGTTCGACGGCGACCGGGCCAGCGATCGGGAACAGGGAGGTCGAATTTTCCACGTCACGCGCAACGGCCAACGACTTTCGGAATCCGTTTCCAGCGGCATCGTCGAGCTGGAATTCGGCAATGCCGCGTTGAAACTCAACCAGCTCTGGAAAGGTCAGCAGGTCTGGAAAACTGACGACCCGCAACTCACAAAGCGATTGCGTCAGACGTTTTCATCCGGAAAGCCGCAGCGCCGTGTCGCTGTTGATCTGAAAGTTTCGGCCGCCATCGGCGAACCGTTGCGCATAGAAGGCTCGTCAGAAAATGGAGCGACCTGCCGAGTCGAATCTGAATCGCCACTGGAAGAAGCCCGACAGCATCCGCTTACGGAAGACGTGTTGAAAGAACAACTCGGTCGGCTCGGTAAGACTGTCTTCGAACTGAGGAATCTCGAAGCGACGATCGAAGGCTCGCCGATGATTCCGCTCAGCGTGCTGGGTGGACTTCGACGCGAGATGATTCAGCAACTTGAAGACTCGTCGGCCATTCCACCAACTCGCCGAATCGCGGACGCATCTGCTCTCACCGCTTTGCGCTTTACCATGCCTGGACGAGGCGTCGCGACCAGTACCGACCAGGAAACGCAGGCATCGCGAACGCCGGAACTGCGAGTGCTTTGCCGCTCGCTGGCCCAACTTCAGCACGTGCTCGACGCAGACGTCCGCAGCGTGATGGTCGATTTTCAGGACATCCGCGCGTACCGCGAGGCTGTCGCAACGGCACACACGGCCTCAGCAGAAATCTTCATCGCGACGCCGCGAATTCAGAAGCCGGGCGAGTTCGGTATTTTCAAGGCGTTGCAGAAACATGCCGCCGACGGAATTCTGGTTCGTAACCTTGCCGGGCTGCGCCATTACACTTCAGCGGGCATTCGAGTCGTCGCTGACTTTTCGCTGAATATCGCGAACGACCTGACCGCTCAGTTTCTGATTGATCAGGGAGCCGAACGTGTCACCGCATCCTACGACCTGAACCGCGAGCAACTGCTGGACCTGGTCGAGGCCACGCCGCCATCGTGGATGGAAGTCGTTATTCATCAGCACATGCCGATGTTCCACATGGAGCATTGCGTCTTCTGTGCGGTGCTTTCACCCGGCACGAACAAACACAACTGCGGTCGCCCGTGCGACGACCACGTGGTGCAACTTCGCGACCGGGTTGGCATGGAACACCCGCTGACCGCTGACGTCGGCTGCCGCAACACTCTGTTTAACGCCGTCCCGCAAAGCGGAGCCGAAGCGGTCCCTCAGTTGCTGAAAGCTGGCGTCCGGGATTTCCGCATCGAAATCCTGAATTCATCACCGACTGAAATCAGCACGATCATCAGTCTGTATCGCTCGCTGCTGGCCGGTACGGTTTCCGCCGGAAGAGTCTGGAGCGAGCTGAAAGCGTCCAACCGAGTCGGCGTCACCAGAGGAACTCTCGAAGAACGCCGCGACCCCATGGCGATTCTGTAGAAGTCTTTAGAAGATCGCTATCGCAACGTTCTCGAATTGCTCGGTAGAACTGACAACCACGAAAAACATGAAAAGACACGAAAGATTACAACGTGTTTTCGTGTCATTTTGCGTTTTTCGTGGTTGGTAGCCTGGAGTCCTGAAAAAGTCTGAGTGGTCGCCTACTCATCCATTTTCGGATACCAGAAGTCGAGCCCTTCTGATTGGGAAGACGGACTGATCTGGCCCCAGTATTCGACGTCGAAGCCGATGTGAGCCCAGGCGCACGTCGGGAAATGATCGACGTCGCCGCCGAACTTCGATGCGAACATGGCAAAGCCAGGATTGTGCCCGACGATGAGCACCCGCGTGTGTTGCTCTGGAATCTCTCGGACGGTTTCCATAATCGCCGCCTGCGTGGGCAGATAGAGATCGTCGGACAGGACGAGTTCACCGGAATACTCACAGCCTTCCGCCACAAACTGAGCCGTTGCGTGAGCCCGATTTGCCGTCGACGTCACGATCAGATCAGGAATCAGATCGCGTTCGGCCAGCACTTCTCCCGTCCGAACCGCTTCACGCCGACCGCGTTCCGTAAGTGAGCGATTGAAGTCCACGACGCTGCCGGGCTGGTCTGCTTTTCCGTGACGTAAAACGATGAGCGATTTCATGCACAATTCCAAAGTAGGGAGCAAGCGGTAACCGTAGTAACTCTAGACTGGAACAAGCTCCGCGCTGTTCCGGCAGTCGTCAGACGATGACTTCTGAAATTGCCGGAGCAGCGCTGCGCTCGTTCCGGCCTACGGACGAGTCTGCGATTTGTGTGAATTCAAATCCTCGAAAACCATTCTGAAATTCACTCGGGTTTCTGCCAGGGAACGGCACCTTCCCGCTGAATCTGTTTTCGAAGAGCTGCGGACAGTTCGTTGTACATCCCGCGGTTTTTCTTTGACAGCTCGGTCGTTTCCTGCGGGTCATCGGCCAGATTGTACAGCTCGAACGGGGCGTACGGACTGTTCTGCAACAGCTTCCACGGACCTCGAATCACGGCGTCAATCGTTTTCCCCTGGTAACGGATCCCGCCTTCGCGCCGAGTGAAAAACCATTGATCACGCAGTGGTTCCTGCTTCTGCCCACGAAGCGCCGGCAGAATACTGCGGCCTTCAATGGGATGATTGATCTTCGCGCCGGCGAGTTCACAGATCGTCGGAAACAGGTCCATTGTCATCGCCTGAAATTCGGTCGCTGATCCTGACTTGATCAGATCCGAACCGTACGCCGCGGCACAGGCCGGAACTCTGAGCCCGCCTTCGTACACGCTTTGCTTTCCGTCTCGGAGCGGACCGTTATTCGCGCCGACTTCGATCTGACCTCCGTTATCCGACGAAAACAGAACGATTGTTGGTCGCCCGCCGGCTTTGGTTTGCTGCTCGATCGTCGACAGCACCTGGCCGATGCCATCGTCCATGTGCTCGATCAAGGCAACGAGTTTTGCGCGCTGGTCGGTGATGCTGGCCTCGCGGGCTTTGACCTTTTCAATCCATTCCGGCGGCGGCTGAATCGGTGTGTGTGGCGCGTTGTACGCCAGGTAAAGGAAGTACGGCTGATTGGCCTGGCGGCTCGTCACGTAATCGATGGCCCATTCGGTAAACAGGTCCGTCGCGTGGCCTTTCGGATCGATCTCCGTCCGGTCGTGAAACATGTAATTGATGCCGTGCCGACGGTGGTTGTAATAGTCGTCCATCATGTCGCCGAGGAACCCGTGCAGATGATCGAAGCCACGATCCATCGGCGTGTTGGGCGACTCCAGACCCAGGTGCCACTTGCCAACAATCGCTGTGTGATATCCGGCTGGCTTCAGCA
>JABMPE010000397.1 GCA_013203845.1 Rhodopirellula sp.
GACGACGCGTTCGAAGCACTGACGACTCGACCCAAATGGAAGAACAACGTTCGTCTGCTCAAACTGCCCGGCATGTGTTCGGCCACGACGACAACTCAGGAATTTCGACGAGTCGCTGGCGGACTGCTGGTGCAGGATCGCGACGATCAGGCCGACCCGCAGGACAACTGGAAAGTCGTCACCGAGCGACAGCCGACCGACGAAGAACTGCGCGATCTGAAATTCGGCTGGCAGGTTTGTCGACACGTCAAATCCAACGCGATCCTTTACGCGAAAAACGGCATGGCCGTCGGCGTTGGAGCGGGTCAGATGAGCCGACTCGATTCTGCCGAAATCGCCGCTCGCAAATCCGGTGAACGCAGCCTGGGTGGCATCGTCGCGTCGGACGCGTTCTTCCCCTTCCGTGATGGCATCGACGAAGCGGCGAAGGCGGGCATCACCGCGGCCATTCAACCGGGCGGTTCCGTCAAGGATGAAGAAGTCATCGCGGCCTGCAACGAACACGGCATGGCCATGATCTTTACCGGTCGTCGCCACTTCAAACACTGACTGTAGGGTGGGCAATGCCCACCAGCATTACGAACCGTGTGACAATTCCGGTGGGCAATGCCCACCCTACACGCAACCGTTTCCACGTTCACACAGATTGCACGGAATGCCCGCTACTCTTCCTGCTCGACCCATTCGAGCTGTTGCTTTTGATCTCGACGGTTTGATCTTCAATACCGAGCACGTGTTCGCGATGGCCGCTGAGCAGTTGTTCGAAAACCGCAACCGAGCGATGCCTGACGACCTCATCCGGCGCATGATGGGGCGACGTCCGCCTGAAGGCATGTGGATTCTGAAAGAAGCACTTGGCAGCGATGAACCGGTTGAGGCCGTGCAGGAAGAATGCAGCGAACGATTTCTGGGGCTGCTGGACGAGCATCTGTCGCCGATGCCGGGCGTGTTTGAAATGTTCGCGATGCTCGAAGAACGAGGTCTTCCGAAGGCGGTCGCCACGTCGTCGCCGCTGCGGTTTCTCGACAACCTGATGGGGCGGTTCGATGGGCTGTTCGAACGTTTTGAATTTGCGCTGACGGCTGAGAATGTCGAACACGGCAAACCCAATCCCGAGATCTATCTCAAAGCCGCCAGCCGGCTGGGCGTTGATCCTTCCGAGATGATGGTTTTCGAAGACAGCGAAGCCGGCACGAATGCAGCTTCGGCAGCGGGAGCGTTCGTGATTTCCGTTCCGCATGAACACAGTCAGCACCACGACTTTTCAAATGCCTGCCGAATCGCAGACACTCTGCGTGATCCATTGATCGCAGAAGTATTGAATGTCGCCAGTCCTGCCTGACGCGCTGGCGATGGAAATGAATCTCCTTCCGAAGTCGCCGCACGATGTCTGACACACTCGCTGATTCCTACGCGTGCTGCCAGAAGCTGGCACGCCGGACGGCGAAGAATTTTTACTACTCGTTCACCGGCCTGCCGCCTGATCAGTTTCAGGCCATGTGCGTGCTGTATTCGTACATGCGACTGTGCGACGACATCGGCGATGACGAAAGCGTGCCGCTCGATGTTCGAGCTGAGCGGCTGTCGAACTGGGAAGCAGCGACGCGATCAGCATTGGAGGCAGGACGATCGCCCGATCACGATTTCGAGACCGGTCGTGATGAATTCCGCCTGGTCTTTCCAGCGCTGATCGACATGACGTCGCGTTACAGGATTCCGACGCACTGTTTCCTCGATGTGATCAACGGAGTGCGGATGGATCTGGAAGCGGCGGCTGCCGAGCAAACATCCTCAGGCGACAGGACGGAACTTTGCTGCCAGTTCCAGACGTTCGAGGAACTCGCCGACTACTGCTATCACGTTGCTGGCGTCGTCGGCGTTTGCTGCATCCACATCTGGGGATTCAACGACGACGCAGCATTGAAATCAGCGGCTGATTGCGGGCTGGCTTTTCAGTTGACGAACATCCTGCGCGACCTGGCCGAAGACGCCGACAACGGTCGCGTTTACTTACCGGCAGAAGACCTGGCACGTTTCGAGATGACGCCTGCCGACATCAGCGGGCGAGTCATGGACGAGCGATTTCATCAGCTGATGACCTTTCAAGTGGCGCGAGCCGAGTTGTACTACGCCAAGGCCAACGACCTGTTTCAGTGGCTGGAGCCTCCTGGAAAACCAATTCTGAAAGCGATGCTCAAAATCTACGGCGGCTTGCTGAAGGAGATTTCCAGACGCCACTTCGACGTCTACACGCGCCGCGTCAGCCTGCCCACCTGGCGAAAGCTGTTAATCTCCGCCGACGCAGCGATCCACCGACGATTCGGTCGGCGCGACTGATCACCGAACCGCCTCTACAGACCGGATGCCTGCCGATAAGTATGGTCCAGCAACAGCAGCATCTCGGCCCATTGAATTCTCCTGGCCGCTGTTGTCAGCTCGGAATCTGATGAGCGTTCGGCCGCTTCGCAGAGATCGATGAACGCGGCTCCGTTCCAGTTGCCGGAACCGGTCAGCCGCGATTTCCAGTGCTCCGCTTTTGAAGAGGCGCACTCGTCGAATGCCTGCTCGGCCACCGCCGGGAGTAAATCAAAACACGGGTGATGACCGACTCGGCGGAACCAGTATTTGCCGTTGCCATAGTCAGGTTCGCGACGATGCATGATGCCGTGCCAGTAGTCACCGTTCACGTCCTGGCCTTCTCCTTCGATACTTTGCGAGCGATTGTGGCTTTCATCCAGATAATCATTGATCTGAAACAGACCGGCAATCAGCGCTTCTGCTTCGCACGATTCTCCCTCGCCTTTGAGATACTTCTGCGGATTCACTTGGCGAAGCAGATCAGCGATCCATCTGCGGTTGCTGCCGGGGCGTCGAGGTGCGAGTTCGGGCAGTGCGATATTTGCGTTCGGTAATGGCGACTCGTTGATGATCTCATCGGAGCCGAGCAGCACAACGGATTCCTGATTCTGTAACGCCGTGCGGATGACGAGTTCCTGAATGGGCTGATCGCCGTTGGACGATGGCGTCGGCAATAGTTGGCTGGTGTCGAGCAGGATGACTCCGCGACTTTCGGGAGACATTACGAAACTCGCCAGCGCCGAGGGCAGTCGCTTCCAGATGAAGGGCAGGTCGGCGTACGCAGCGCCGGGAAGGATTCCAATGGCAGCGCTGGCCGACTTCAGCTTGTCAGTCGCCGCGATTAACTGATCAGCATCAGGAACAAGTCCAGCGGAAGCCACGCAGCAAACGCCGTTCGAATCCGTGGCGATCAACTCGGTGAGGACCGAAGCGGACTCCGTGACGGAACACGCGTGTGTGTGAACGTTGCCGTTAGTGGAAGCGGTCGCTACTGCCGTATCGAAAATATGAATCGCGATGTTAGTCATGAAGTCGGTTCCGTTTCTGGCCAGTTGTCTCGCAGCAAGGTTGAGCCAGTCCAATTTCGATTTAAGCGGCGACTTGCCCGTGGAAACCGGCGGGCTGACGGGCACAGAACACTCGCGCACAAAAAAACCTCGCACAGGAAAACCTGTACGAGGCGAAGGTGTGCTATTCGGCGACTTATGATGCCGGCAATAATTCCGAAACGTTGCACACCAACAATAGGGAGCCGAACCGTATCGCGATAATTTTCGAAGGTCAAACACAATTTCGCCCAACATTCCGCGAAACCTGCGATCCATGTAACATGGCCACGCATGTTGCCAGACATGCCTGACGCGAACACGTGACAGGTGGCGTGTCAGGCTGCGCGAGTGATTCAAACACACTTGCCAGCTCGCTCAGTAGTTCGAACAGATTCGAAATCGAATTCCCCAATCAACACGCCATCATCACGAGTGCGCTGTCGGAAGTTCGCCATTTTCGACGATTATTCAGAAATCCGCGCGAGCTGCAGAGCGAGCAGCTGATCATCCTCAAACGATGCTGGCTTTGGCTGTTGCGGGCGCCGATTCAGCGGACGCGACAAGCGGTGAATTGCTGCGTCGGCATTCGGTCTGCTGTGCTGTCGCCAATGATGCTGCAACGAGCTTTCACCCCAGGTTGCTGACTGCGAGCGATCATTGCTGAAGTCGGCGTGTTCGACGTGCTGCGGTTCTTCTGTCGCGAATACGTCACGAGCCGCCGGAGTCACTCTTTGATGAGTCGCGTTGTTTTGTCGAGACACGTTCTGAATCGCTGGCAGCAGGTCGGAGATCTTCTCGCGAATATCCGGCGACGAGTGCTGCTGTCGCTGAGCATTATTTTTCTCGAACTCGGCATGCATCTCGGCGAGCCGTGCTTCGTATCTCTGAATCTTAATTCGTGCGTGTTCGTCGATATTCCGGTCGCTGTTGGAATCGTTGCCGGACATCGACAGGCTGCCTTCCTGGATGGATCCGATCGTGGCCGCGCGATCGTTGGCTTCGCCTCGTTGTTGAAGTTCGACTCGTAGTTCACGACTTCGATCGGGACGAATCGAATTCTCGCGAGGGCTGACAAGCTGACGGATCGACTTGTCGTCGCGAGGTTCGCCGTCTAATTTCACCGTCGCCATGTCGGAGAACAGTTGCGTGCCATCAGGGCGCACGAGTCTCAAACGCAACGAGCAGACCCTTTCGTACTCATCGTCTCGTTGATACGGAACGAACAGCTTGTAGTTGGTACCAAACTGTGACTGGCTCAGGAATGATTTCCAGACGAACTGGTCGTAATTCTGAATGTCTTTGGGACGGGCCTGCTGCTCGGGTGTGCCAACGTCATCAAAGATGAAGACTCGAACGTCACCGGCGACCGCGACCGGTTCTTCCGAGTTCGCTTCGAAAAAGTAAACCTGCCCACCAAACCCCCGCACGGCTCGACCGGCTTCGTCCTGTGTGTTGACCGGCTGCCACAGACACAGGCATCTCGCGGGTTTGCCGCTGGCTTTGGCGGCGGACGACTGGCCAAAATGCGGCAGACTGAGCGACGTGCAGCCGATCGACGAGAACAGAAACAACGACGTGATCGACAGAAAACACGGAATCCGGATCATGGTGAATCTCTCCGTGCAGGAAATGGGTGATGAAGTACTGTTTGAAACCAGCGTGTGACTCAACAGGCAGAACCCTGCTTTCGTGATCCCCGCGAATAACGAATCGGGATTCCGGGTGGCTGGTGGACGAGCTTCAGACAGCCACCCAGAACGATGAACTGGGGGCTCGCCAGGGCTCGACCACCAGCCACCCATTGCCGAATTTCAATCCTCACTTCGTGGGACGTGCCTTCAGCGGCCGATTGAGGTTGAGAAACGAGTTTCGCTTTTGCGGTTGTGAGTTCGCAGGTTTCGACAGGGGCGGTGCTGATTGTTCGAAGGCCACCTGTTGAACCGGCTCGAAGGATGACCTGACGAACGGGCTGCTGTTTCGTGAGCCTGTTGCTTTCTGCGAGGTTGCCGGAGGAATCTTTACTTCGCCAGGCGCTGGTAACGGCATTGGCATTGGTAGTTGCGACGGAGACGGCTCTGTCATCGGAAGGGGCGTTGGCGAATTTTCATAGAGCGATGGTCTCGCCGTGGCCGGGATGCCGTAGATTGGTCCGTGAACTTCTTCCGCGTCGGCTTCGCAATAGTGGAGCCGCTGGCTTTCGATCTGCTTGATGAGTTCGTTGCCCGAGTGTCCTTTGACAATTCGCGGCGTCAGGAAGATGAGCAGTTCCGTGCGGCGAAACGTATTTCGGTCATATCGAAATGCATGCCCCACCACCGGAATATCGCCGAGAATCGGCACTTTTGAAGTTTGTGTATCAGTCGATTTTGTAATCAGTCCGCCCAGGACGATCGTCTGCTCATCCGCGACGACGACGGTCGTTTCCGCCTGAGTCAGGTCTTTCGCGGTCGATCGAATTTCTGCCTGAGTAGGAGACTGCGGAACGAGTACCGTTCCAAGGGGATCAAACTGACTTTTCTCTGCCGTCAGGCTCATCAGGATGGCACCGTCCGGGCTGATGGTGGGTGTAACGCTCAGGATGATGCCTGCTTCTGCCTGTTCCACCAGCGGATTGAACGTTCCGTTCGTGCTGTTGGTCTGGAAGCCATTGACTCGCGATTGCTCACGAACCATCCGAATCAATGCAGGACGGTTGTCGAGTGTTCGAATCTGGGGACGGCTCAGGATTTCTGTATGTCGATTTTGTGCAAGAGCTCTTAACAGAATGCTCACTTCATCCGAACCTGCGGCGAACACAAATCCGCCGCTATTTCCGATACCAAAATTCGTAACAGCTTGTCCGGCCACGAGAGATGGGGCACGGATGCTGGAGTTAGGCAATCCGTTGGAGTTGAAGTTAAATCCGGGAATTGCGTCGGCGACCGCATCTACAATTCCACGATCAAATAATGCCGAATTCTGGAACCCAAGCTCCACTCCAAATTGATCAGAATCTTCGAGAGTCACTTCAACCAGCATGACCTGAATGATGACCTGCGGGAGTTCCCGGTCGAGCGTCAGAACCATCTCGCGAATCTGGTCGTAGTATCGAGACGTCGCACTGATCAGCAGACTGTTGGTGTAGGTTTCCGCCTGGACGATGACTTCCCGTTCGACGAGTTCGAAGGCGCTGATCAGGTTGTCCTGGTTGGCCAGAAGTTGAATCTGCGAGTCCAGGAAGCTGCTGACCGCAGTGGCGATGTCCGCTGCGGGTGCATTTTTCAGGCGGATGATCGTCGTCTGCCGTTGGCGTATATTGCTGTCGTCCAGACGGAAGATTAACGCTTCAACAACCTGCAACGCTTCAGCCGTTCCCACAGCGACGATGCTGTTGGTTCGAGCGTCGACAGAAAACTTCAGGGGAACAACACTGCTGGCTTTTTCCGCGCCGGCCAGCTGCACTCCCACCTGGGTGTTGCCGCTGGTTTCGTTGCCGAAGAGTTCGTCCAGCAATGTCTTTGTCGACGTGGCATCGGCGTTTTTCAGACTGAAATGTTTAATCGTCGCGACACTGGAGGCCGGACGATCCAGGCGAGCGATCAGTGCCAGAACCAGATCCATGCTTTCCCGTGGTGAGGCGACCACGACCGTGTTCGATCTCGCGTCCGACGTCAGGCGAATGTCCGCCAGAATTCCCGATCGAATCTTACGGACGTCCTCCCCTTCGCCGACGAGGTACTCCAGCACTGCCGAGCGAACCTCACGCAACGCCTGACTGGAGTTTCCGCCAAATCCCAGAAACGCCTGGCCCAGCTGTCCCTGACCGAGCTGTGGCGGGTTGAGAATGCTCTGCAGAATTTCGTTGACAGTTGTGGCGAGTTCCTGCGCGACGGCGTGTCGCAACTCGACGACCTGGACTTCGCTGACCGCTCCGGATTCCTGTGTGTCGAGTTTGCTGATCAGAGTCACGACTTCCTTCAAGTCGGCTTTCGTCCCGACGGCAACGATCGAGTTCGTTCGAGCATCAGCCGACAGCCGCGGTCGATTCTCCAGCCCATAACGTACCTGCCAGGTTTCGTTAATAATGCCAGTGATCGCTGAGGCGATCCCGTTTTTCACACTCACAACGACGAACGTGGCATTGTCAGGTACCGGCTGGTCGAGTTCGTCAATCAGTTTTTCGATAGACTCACGGTCGTCTTCGGGGCTCGGGATCAACACCGCATTGGGACGCCCAACGGCGATGATTCCAATCTGAGGAGACTGCTGCTGCGTTCGCCCGCGAGCCTGATTCAGCTCGTCGTAAACCTGCGTCAGCAGCTCGGCCAGCGCCACACTGTCGACGTTTTCGAGCAACCGCAAATGAATATCCGGTGCCGAGCGGGAACTCAGTAATTCAATTTGCCGAATGATCTCCATGACCGCGTCCACGTCGGACGTGTTACCTTTAAGGATCAGCACACCCAGCTCGTCCATGGCTTCCACGTCGACGTTGCCACGAATGCCGCCGACAAGGTCCGGTAGATTTTCTTCGCCGGGAGCCTGTCCGCCCGCGGGATCTGTCGGCATGGGGCCGCCATCGTTCTGAGCGACCAGTCGATTGACGGTCGGTCGCAGGTTGGCCGCAATGTCTCCCGCACTCTTGTGAGTTGTGATGAGCCGTGTTGATTCACCGTTGGCAGTCGGAGCAATATCGAGACGCTCAAGCAGCCGAACGACACGAGCGACCTGATCTGCCGGTCCTTCGACCAGAATTTCGTTCGCTTCGACGTCGGCTGCGACAGTGAAAATGATCGATCCCGGATTGTCCGCGTCCGCCTTTGGTTCGGCAGAAAAGACTCGCATCGCTGGAAGACCGTCCGGTCCGTCGTCGACCAGTCTGGCTCGCTGTTCAAACGCCCGATACAGCGTTCCGGCCAGATCACGCGCCGTTCGACTGCGTGGTTTGAACAATTGTCGAACCAGCTTCTGCGGTTCCTGCTCGGCGGCGAACGCCGAGGACTCGTCTGCCTCTCCAGATGCCTGGTAGTTGAGTTGCCGGATGGCTCCCGGTCGGGATCGCTGACGTCGAGACTGGTCGCTTGACGAATCGCGGCTTTCGGCTGCGCCGGTTGGAGTGATCGTCACACTGGCGCGTTCGTAGGCGCGTTGCCGCGGAGGCTGCTGGTAGGGATCGGGGATTGACACGTTCGGACGTTGTGCGAACGAAGTCGCCGGTCGTTGCGAGAATCGTTGCGGGTTCTGACTGCTGGCCGGGCCTTCCGCAGCCTGCTCCGGTGACTCAATCTGCAGCCGCGAGTATTCAGGACGTGCCGCCGGCAGATTCAGAACGACCAGGTATTTGCCCTTTTCGAGAATCCGGAAGTCCTGCTTTTCGAGTTCGTCGTTCAGGATGCGAACTGCTTCAGACCGGGTATACCGCTGCAGGTCCTGTCGCGAGTAACGTCCTTTGGGAACCTTGTCCGCGACGAGTACCGAACCGGTTGATTCAGCAACATCCTGCAGTACCTGGTCCCACGATTTCGAATAGAAATTGAGTTTTGTCGTCGACTCATCAGACTGGTTGGCCGCAGGTGTCGCCGCTTCTGACTTCTGCGAAGGCATTCGACTGAGTCGACTTGAAGAAAACCGGCTCTGAGCACATGCATCCTGGGCCGTATGCAACGCGACACCGAACGCGATGGTTGCGAGCGACAGTCCCAGTGATTTTTTGCAGAACATGACCGATGGAGTGAATCGAAAACGTCTCATTTCGCTCAGGCCTCCCTGCCCGACAACGCCCGGACAAACCGGGACTTTTCAGGGGCGCTCCCCATTGAAAGAGGCTCGACGAGCCTTTCCAACAGGCAAGTTTGTGACTCTGGTCACTGGCGGCAGCCACCCAGCGACCCCTGTAATCAGCGATGCTCGAAAACTTCGACTTGAGCGAAAATGCCGTTCACGTCAGTAATTCTTCGAGTTGCCTGAGCCCGATTCTGGACAGAGGCCGTCCATCGCGCACAACCCGCAAAGGCAGTGCTTTCGAAAGTATCGGCAGAAGCCGCAGATCTCTTGCAGCAAATGAATCTTCAGAGCCAGTTCGCTCCGGATTGGCAAAGTTTGCGGTCGGGCTTTTGACTCATCTCATTTTCGACCTACGTTTGGCTGGAATTTCTTCAAGCCGCAAATTTCCACCGCGGCCGTCTCCCGCCTTCGGAGAGTTGGATGAACGGACAAACGCAGACCAGACGTATCGAAATCGTTCACTGCCTGATTCTTGGGCTGAGCATGTTTCTGGTGGGCCTCTACTTTGGAACGTCGCTGCCGGCGGGTGTCGACCTTGTCGTCCTCCAGACGGGACTGATCGGGATTCTCGGATTTCTCGGTCTGACCCAGGTGCGAATCGCTGTCGACCCAAAGCAGAAATCGAACCTGGTCGAATCAGGGATTTCTCGATCACGGCAGGTCGAGCGGCGACTGGACCGGCACATTGCTCCACGAGCAATTCAGCGAATTGATCGTGGCAGGCAGGAAAGTCGTCCCGTCTCGGTAAGAAAAAGCAGTCGCACGGTCGGTACTGTCTCCGCAGTTACTGAGCGGGAAAGCGTCTCGATCCTGGACTGAAACATGGCGAACCTCTGAATTCTCATGCGGACAGCGGCTCGAAGTGATATCCTCATTGAGCGGCTGCCTCGTTTTCCGGAGTTCAGAACATGACGCTTCATCCTGCACAACGACTTCTGACAAGATGCCAGCTTCGTGCTGCCGTCGCGCTGGCGTTCGTCACTGCGGCGCCGGCTCTGTTTTCGGCCAGTGCACAGGCTCAGACATCTGCTGCTTCCAGGACGACGACTTCCACCACCTCGCCGAGTACGACAAGTGGAGCGACGGCAACCGGTAACACAGCCAGCGCGGCTCAGGCCGGCAGCATCCTCAGTAGCCAGAATAATTTCTCCAGCACCTCTTCCGGTATCGGGGCGACCGGAGCGAACGCCGGACGTTTCGCCGGAAGCACACTGGCGACTCAGCCAACCGCTGGCGCAACAAATACCACCACGACTCAGCAGAACGCTCTCGATCAGGCTCGGAACCTGCAGCGACTCAGCCAGCAGTTCAATCGGGCGAATCAGAACCGCGGCGGCAATACGCAGAGCACACGCACAATTCGCTCGTCATTAAGGCTGGGTTTCACTCCGAAAGCACGACCCACTGAGGATCTGCGGGAGGCGCTGGGGAAACAGTTACAGGCGCTGAAGACTCGACTTCCGCAAATAGCCAGTGAACGCCAGGACTTCGCGTCTGTGAAGTTCGAGTTCGAAACATCAGGCGATGTCGTTCTATCCGGCGATGTCCCGTCAGACGGTGCCGGACAACTGCTCGCCGCCATTCTTCGCATGGAACCGGGCGTTCGTTCGGTCCGCAATGATTTGAAGATTGCTCCGACACCGAGCGCTGCATCGAAATAAGACTTCCGCTGGTCTTTGCTGGTCCGGTCCATTCAAATTCAAGAACAAATCAAGACGGCCATCCGCGACGAGCGGCTGGCCGTTTTCTTTTGCGCGTCGCTGAGCTACCGTCCTGGTCCGCGGTACAGAACCGTGAATTTCCAGAGGAAATGCCCGAACAGCAGAATGTTGGAGAATCGTTGTGGAGTTTCAGTCGGATGATCTGTTGCTGGTGACCGGAGCGACCGGACTGGTTGGCAGCCATGTAGTGCAACGAGCGCGTGAGATGGGAATTCGCACACGGGCACTCGTGCGAGAGTCCAGCGACAAGCAGTTGCTCAATGAGTGGAAAGTCGAACTGGTCTATGGCGACCTCTCCGATCACGACTCACACGCCCGAGCGTTGGAAGGTGTCACCGCGCTGGTTCATTGTGCTGCCAAGGTCGGCGACTGGGGCCCGATCGACGACTATCGACGCGTCAACCTGCTGGGCACCGACAGCCTGCTCAAAGCGGCGAAGTCTAACGGTACTCTCAAACGTGTCGTGCATATTTCGTCGCTGGGTGTTTACGAGGCACGCGATCACCACGGTACCGACGAGTCGACGCCAATCAGCCTGTCGGGGATCGATGGCTACACACTGACGAAAGCGGAATCCGAGCAGCTCGTTCGAGACCACATCGATCAGGACGGTCTGCCGGGAACAATCCTTCGACCGGGATTCATCTACGGCCCGCGGGACCGCACCGTGCTGCCGAGAATTCTTGAGAAACTCAAAAGTCAGCAGTTCAAGTTTCTGGGTTCCGGTCAGACGCTGCTCAACAACACTTATGTCGGAAATCTGGTTGACGCCGTTTTCCTGGCGCTGGATCAGGACGACAAGATCGGCGAAGTCTTCAATATCACCGATGGCTCGCTTGTGACGAAGCGACAGTTCATCGCGACGATTTCGAACCTCGCTGGCTATCCGACGCCCACGAAAAGCGTTCCACTGGGAGTCGCCAAAGTTCTCGCGAAACTGATGGAAGGCACGTGGCGATTGCTCGACAAGCAGGAAGCTCCGTTACTGAACAATGCCAGAATCAAGTTCCTGGGGCTGAACCTTGACTTCAGCATTGAGAAAGCAAAGCGGGAACTGGGCTACGCGCCGAAGGTCGACTTCGACACCGGCATGATGGCGGCGATTGGCTGGTGTCGAGACGCTGGACTGCTGACAAGTCAGGAATAATCTGCCGGCGCTTCGTGATTCACTCAGAGCGAAGTTCAGATTTCGGTCGCTTCCCGTTCCGCTGCTGCACAGGTTCGCCAGTGACGACAGGTTCGCCTAAGAATCGTCACCTTTGATGATGACGATCGTGATGTCGTCGTTTTGAAACTGCGGACTGGCAAATTCCGTACATGCCTTTCGCAGATAGTTCGCGATGATCCGCGATGGCAGATTCCGATTCTCGTTGACCAGCTTCAACATGCGGTCTGTGCCGAACTGCTCGCCGGAATCGGACGTCATTTTCCGCACGCCGTCCGAAGCCAGCAGGAGGATTTCACCAGTTCGGATTGTGCGGGACGAGCCTTCAAGGATCACCGTTTCCTCACGAAGTCCCAAAGGCATTCCGGTGCTGGGCAACACATCCACATTGCCGTCCCGGTCGAGGAAGAATGCCTGATGTCCGGCACTGGCATATTTAAGCATTCTGGTTCGCGGCTCGATCTGGCAGAGCAGCAGTGTGACCATGAACTCTTCGTCGCCAATGTCTTCCGTGATGAGCGTGTTGACCTGACTGAGGACATCGGAAATGTCGGTCGTCGTTGACGTCAGGACTCGCAGGTATGCCCGCACCGAAGCCATGAACATCGCCGGAGCGAGACCTCGTCCTGAACACTCTCCGATTGAGATACACAACAGGTCGTCGGCCATCGGGAGATAGTCGTAGTAATCGCCACCTGTCGTTGTGGCGGGAATCGAGAGCCCGGCGATATCGAACCCATCAATCAACGGAGAACCGGCTGGCATCAAATCCTTCTGGACTCGCCCGGCCAGTTCCTGTTCATCGTCGGTCGATACTACTGATCCAGACGCAGCCATTCGCGGTCGTTCCAGCATCAATGGAGTACTGTTCGTTGTGTCTGAAGGTAGAGCGAGCGGATCTGTCGGCTGAGCCGTGTCGCTGGCCGAAATCACGGATGCTTCAATCGTCGACGCTGATCTGCTTGCTTCCGCGACGGCTGCTGTAAGCTGGTCGCGGGTACTGTTGAGTTCCTGCTCAAGAGTTTCGATTCGGTGAGACATCATCGAAAGCTCAATCGCTTTCGAAACCGCCAGATCAATACTGCTGACGTTGACGGTGGCTCGGGACAGCCATGCGGTAATGCCGGGGCACGTGTCCTTGTCGGTCGGCGCGGCATCGTTCCGGTCATGAATAACGATCAGTGGAATCCACTGTTGCCACAGCGTCTGTGCAAATTCTGAAAGTTGTGCAGCGAAGTCCGGCAGCGAAGCGTCGCCGAAGACGCAGGCCGAAGATTCAGCGACCGCGATTTGCCGAGCTTCGGCGAGAGTCTCCGCCCTGGAAATAGTCGCGTCAGGAAACAACTGCCGCAGCATCCACGAAACGGCGACCCGAGTGTCGGCATCACTGCTGGCAATGAGGACTTTGAGAGCGGGTGTCCGGTTCATCTTGCGACTCTGAATTTTGCCATTGGGTTGACCGATACGGAGTAATCAACGCTGTACTCCTGATCGAGAACTGTCACCGCAGGCCCGCATCCCGGCGCGCAGTGCTGCCGTGATGTTGTTTCGATCGGAAGATTGCCGTCGGGTCATCCACCACGAAAGTTTGTTCGGGGCGAATTCTGAGCTGCTGCACGAGTGATAACTCACATAACGAAAATGTGGCCCACCGAATCCGGGTAACCGATGCAGTCGGAAACATTGTCCGGCACACCATGAGCCTGGAGTCGTCTTTTGTCACAGGTTTGTGTGCCTGAATCCTGCCCGAAATGCAATCGTGCAGACGCCAGCTGAACATCAGCAACGACAGTCGCCGCGCAGGTCACGACCTGCGACACTTCGACCACTGAAGCGTTTTGTCGTCAGGTTCAGCCATCCCCAGCTCTGCCATCCGCCGTTTGAAATCTCAGGTCATTTCCCCACATGGATGCACTCGACGTTACGCTCGTCTGCGGAATCATCTTTGTGGGGTCTCTGGTCAGATCAACTCTTGGTTTCGGCGAAGCATTGATCGCGATGCCGCTGCTGGCCTTTGTCATTCCAGCTCAGGTTGCGGCGCCGCTGGTGGCTGTGGTGTCGTCTTTCAACGCGATACTGATTCTGTATCGCGAATGGCGCAAGATCAGCTTTCGCGAAACAGGGACACTGACCGTTGCCGCGTTAATGGGTATCCCTGTCGGAATCTGGTTACTCAGTTCGAGTAGTGAAGCCACCATCAAAGTGCTGTTGGCAATTGTCGTCATCGGCTTTGCCGTCTGGTCGCTTTCCAACCGGAGAGCGATCCGAATTCTTCCGGCCCGATGGGCTCCGGTATTTGGACTCGTCGCTGGGATTCTGGGTGGCGCGTACAACACGGCTGGTCCACCGCTTGTCATCTTCGGGACGCTGCGGCAGTGGCCAGCCGAAAGATTTCGAGCAAATCTGCAAAGCTACTTTCTGCTCGGCGGAACGACCGTGCTGGCGATGCACATTTCAAGAGGGGCGGTCAACAGCGACGTGCTGCGTCTGACGGCAATGTGCCTGCCGCTTACGATTGTCGCGTCACTGTGCGGGCAGCGACTGACAAGGTCCGTTTCCACCGAGCAATTCATTCGTGTTGCCCACGTATGCCTGCTCTTAATCGGAACGCTGCTGCTCGTCACCGTAGCGGTGGATGCTGCCTGAAGAAATCGTGACTGAACGTCGTACAAAAAACGCCCGACTGCGAATGGCAATCGGGCGTTTGAATTTCTGATAACTAATTCCTGTCTGCCGATCGCCGCGCGTCGTTTTCAGTTGCCGCTAGAGCCGCCGCGGAACAGCTCCGAAGTCTGACCGGCTGACGACTGTGGTTTGAGTTTCTTGCTGCGACCGTAAACTCCTGATACCGCGCCAGCCGCTGAGCGATCACCAACGACTTCGTTCGTGCCAACACTGGCTGCTCCAGCTCGCAGGTTGAATGGTCGATCAACCAGACCTGGAACGTAAAGCCGACGTTGGGGCTTGTAGCCAATCCAGGCAAGGAAGTCGCTCAAACGAACTTCTTCGATCCCCTTCAGCCTCGCCTCACTCTGCATGGCGGAAAGGTGTTCTGAAATCGCCTTGCGAATAATCACGTCTTCCTCGCGAATGGCCAGAGCCGGGTCCGGGATGTCAGCAAGAATCAGATACTTCGTATCAGAATCCAGCGTCGGGCTGCCTTCTTCCCAGTTGAGGAACTTGTCCGGAAATCCTTCGTAACGAATTCGCGAACCATCATCCAGAACTTCGTGATTCAGTCTCGCGCCAGCATCGGACACGATGTCGTGGAACTGGTCTCTGTCGAGCACGCCGTCCTGATCAAGGTCTACCAGACCAACAATGGCGAATGTTTCCGTTCGCCCAGGACTCCACAGCGGCGTGTAGACCGGGTCACCCTTCGAGATCGGATCGTAAATGTCGTCGTCGAGGATGCGTGCTTCGGCAGTATGATTGTCGATAATTCGAGTCACTTCGATCTGACCTTTGATGTCTTCCGCACCGCGAGCGACGCCGTGGTGCGCTTTTCGATAGACCGAGAACGTCGTTCGCAGACGCAGACGGTCCTGTGATCCAAGGTTCAACCAGACAAGGCCAGCCGTATTATCAATCCATCGGACGAGTCCGTCAGGTCGTTCAAAGCTGACGCGTGTCGCTTCTTTCAGTTTCTTTCGAAGATCGTCAACCTGGAGAACCAGCTGCTCCTGATCGGAAACGTATTTCTTACGTTCCGCGGTCCAGGTAGCGGTCGCTTCGTCGAACTCGACCTGCACTTCATTCAGACTTCGCCGCAGATCTTCGATCTGCTGCTGTCGGGCATCGAGCTGTTCTTTGGTGGTGTCACGCAGATTGGCAAGGTCCGTTTCGGCGGAAGTTCGAGCGACCTGATGCTGATCAACCTGTTTCTGATACTGACCTCGCAGCGAAGCCAGTTCGGTGTTGCGACCTTCGAGTTGCGTCTGCAGTTGTTCCCGTTCGCTGGCCAGGTCAGTCACCCGTTGCGACAGAAATTCAAGACCCGCCGCCAGATTTACCGTGGGAAGCGGACCGTGGGCGGCATTCACTTTTCCAAGGTCCGCCTGAATGGCACCCAGAACAGTGTTAGCAGCGCCTTGCTGGTCTGCTCCAACTTCCGGCTGGTTGTATCCAGCACTGGCTTTGAGCGCCTCGATGTCGTCCAGCAGCTTTCGAGCCCCGTTATCAGCCGTCGCCTTGTCGGCATTCGCCTTATCGAATCGAGCCTGGTTGTCGGCCAGTTCGCGGAACTGCATGTAGAATGCGACCCAGCCGATCACCGCAAGCATCGCGAAAATGGCGAGTGTGATCTGCAAGCCGACAGATTTGTTTGAAGCAGCCATACCAGTACCTTTGAGATCAGACCCCGACGGTTCAAGCTTTTAACTTCAGATGCTCAAATCGGGATAAAAGCGGGACTGTTCCGCTCAGCGGACAGATGGGTCGCGCACGTTCAGAAAATGGAAGGTTGAAATACCCTCAGCGTTGGCCTGCATTTTCGTACGCAAAGTTCGCAGAACCAGTAACTTGACAAGTCTATGTTTGACCCGGTGCGAGTCAAGAAAGATCTCGCGGATCAGTGGACTGTAACGTCCGCAAGAGTCGGAGCATTCAAACGGGAACCGTCGTGACGGCTTGATTGTAAGGAATAGTCAGATGACACAGACGGGAATGACAGCAGCGGGAATACCTGTTCCGCCGAGTTGTACCAATTCAAACGGTCAGGCCTCGCCACTTTGGTGACAGAATTTGGCTGCGCAGTTTTCTGACAGGTCCGCAGCTATGCTCCGTGACGGTCTCTTTCGCATTGGCCTGTTCGTGAAGAATGGAGACTGAAACCGCGCAACGGACGGACCTCGCCCCGCCACTCTTTCGACGGCAGCATCGCAATTCGATGAGCAAAACCCTCTACGCCATTGACGTTTTCTCGCTGGTCTTTCAGGTCTTTCACGCCATCCCGCCGATGACGGGAACGTCTGGTCAACCGACTAACGCGGTGTTCGGGTTTACGCGGGATCTGCTGACGATTCTCCGGCTGCGCAAACCGGACTACCTGATCTGCGCGATGGATTTGCCAGGCCGTGGCATCCGCGAAGACATTTATCAGGAGTACAAAGCCAACCGGGACGAGATGCCCGACGAGCTGCGTCCACAGATTCCGCTCATCGTTGAAGTCATTAAAGGTTTCGGAATTCCGGTCATTGGTCTGGAAGGCTGGGAAGCCGACGACATCCTGGCCACGCTCGCCCGCCGCGCCGAAGCGGAAGGCATCCAGGCCAACATCGTCACCAGCGACAAAGATGCCCGGCAGCTCATCAGTCCGCTCGTCCGACTGTACAACGTCCGCAAGGACACGTTCATGGACGAGCCCGATCTCATCGCCGACTGGGGCGTCCGTGCGGATCAGGTGGTCGACTTTCAGGCACTCGTCGGTGACAAGGTTGATAACGTTCCCGGCGTTCCGCTGGTTGGTCCCAAAAAAGCCAGCGCCTTGCTCAACGCGTTTGGAACGCTCGAAGACGTGCTGGCACGCGCCGACGAAGCGCCCGGTAAGAAGCTGCAGGAGAATCTCAAAACGTACGCCGACCAGGCTCGCCTCAGCCGGCAGCTGGTTGAACTCAACACACAGCTCGATTTTGAACTCGACTGGGACAAGGCCGTCGCCGGTCAGCTAAACGCGGACAGGCTCACTGAATTGTTTCGGGAATGCGGCTTCCGAAGATTCATCGATGAAATTCGCGTGTTCGTTCCCGACGGGTCGATCGTCGAACCCGATCCGCTGTTTGCCGTCGGCGAACCCGTTGTGGACGTCATCGTCGATGAAGAAGGACTGACCAGGCTGGCTCAACAGATTTCCACGGCGGACTCTGTAGCGGTTCGTCCTGAATTTGACGGACTGGATCCTCTTTGCTCGACAATGCTCTCGCTGACCATCGCAACGGAAGAACGGCGAGCAAGTTTTGTCCCGCTTCACGAACTGATTTCCGAACAACCGATCGATCCGAAAACTGTCTGGAATATCCTTGGTCCGGCACTGACTTCAGACGGCAGGTCGATCTCCGGGCATGACATCAAGGGCACGTTGCTCGCGCTTCGCCGAGCGGCCGACCTGGCCGGGTCCGCCGTAAACCTCGCCAGTGCTGAGCCCGGACTGGACACAATGGTCGGTAGTTACCTGCTTACTTCCGGGTCGAGAAGTCACGGTCTCTCGCAACTTGTCGAGCGTTATTACGGTTTGCCCGTCGAACCTCTGTCGCGGCTGTCGACCAAAGGCAAAGACAAGGACAGTGGCGACGGCAACGGTTTCAAGTCGGAACACCTCGCACAACATTCGGCGGAAGAAGCGTGTCTGATGCTTCGAGCCGGAGCGAAGATGCGTGAGGAGCTGAAACAGAACGAACTGTGGAATCTGTATCATGATGTCGAACGACCGCTGATTTCGGTGCTGGCTGATCTGGAGCACACCGGAATCAAAGTCGATGCAGATGAACTCGGTCGACAGAATGACGCGGTCAGCTCGCGCATCGCAGCGTTGATTACCGAGATTCACGCAATTGCTGGCGAGGAATTCAATGTCGATTCGCCAAAACAGTTGAGCGAGATTCTGTTCGAAAAACTGGGGCTGCCCATTCTGAAGAAGACGAAAACCGGAGCGAGCACCGACCAGGAAGTGCTCGAACAACTCGCCGCAATGCACGAGTTGCCCCGAAAAATCATCGAGAACCGGCACCTCGTCAAATTGAAGGGCACCTATCTGGATGCTCTACCGAAACTCATCAATCCAGAGACTGGTCGAATCCACGCGTCGTTTAATCAAGTGGTCGCGGCGACCGGTCGGCTCAGTTCCAGCAACCCGAACCTGCAGAACATCCCGATTCGAACACCGGAAGGCGAGCGAATTCGGCGAGCGTTCATTCCCGGCGAACCTGGCTGGAAGCTGGTCTGCGCTGATTACTCGCAGATCGAACTGCGAGTCCTCGCTCACTTCAGCGGCGACGTCGCCATGCAGAAAGCGTTTGCCGGCGGCATCGACATTCACCAGGCCGTGGCTGCGGAAGTGTTCGGCATCGCCCCCGAAGAGGTGAATTCCAACCAGCGACGCATGGCGAAGGGCGTGAACTTTGGAGTGATCTACGGGCAGAGTTCGTTCGGGCTTTCAACGGCACTGGGCATCAGTCGCGACGAAGCGACTGCCTTCATCGACAGCTACTTCGAACGTTACAGCGGCGTCGCCGCCTTCATGGAAGCAACGCTCGACGAATGCCGAGAAACAGGCTTTGCCAAAACAATCCTCGGACGCCGTCGGGCCATAACCGGCATTCGCTCAACTCGCAAAGGGCAGCTCAACATGCCCGAACGAACGGCCGTCAACACAGTGATTCAGGGTTCCGCCGCCGACCTGATCAAAACCGCGATGATCAACATCCATCGCACGCTCAAAGCGGAAAACCATCCCGCCAACATGCTGCTGCAGATTCACGACGAACTGGTTTTTGAAACTCCCGAGTCTGGAGCTGAGTCACTCAAGCAGCTCGTGAAAACCGGCATGGAAACAGCCTTCACACTCGACGTCCCGCTGACCGTCGACATCGCCATCGGCGACAACTGGCTGGATGCCAAATCCTGACAGTTATTTCGAAGCTATTTCGCCGGAATTCATCGCCAGGATTTCTTCGGATAGACTTCGCGAAAACGAGGTCCCAGGCAGCCATCCGAACTGAAAACAAATCCGATTTTCCCATAGACGAAGATTTCGAAACGAGTCTCCGGCATCTGCTGCCGAATCCGATCGACACCTTCCTGAGTCACGCTGCAATAATAGAATCCGACAGTTTCCAAGTGAGGCATTTTCAGGAGATGTTTGAGACCAGCATCGGTGACGTTGGAGTTGTGAATGACCAGACCACGTAAACGAGGCATTTGGCTGATCGTTGCCAAGCCGTCGTCGGAAATTGAGTCGATGAGCAATACGTTAGCTGGCGACTCTCGGATGTGGTGAACAAGTCGGTCAAAATACGATGAGCCATTTTTGAGATCACCGAAAGCGTTGATCCATCCGACGTTCATCAGCTTGCCAGCGCTGATCCAGTCTTCTTCGTAGACGCCGACACTTACCATTCTGGACAATCGAATTTCAGGATCGGCAGAGGCGGCACCTTCTGTGGAAATGGTGTTGGCATTGGCGAAATGGTTTCTCGCCACCTCGACTGGCTGATGACTGCTACGTCGATGCTCCATTGTGAAAAACACACCAGAAGCCACAATCGCAGCGATTGTTGTCAGAACCGCAAAGTTTGAAGCCATAATTACGACTCATCCATATGTGAACGGTCGGACGAAATCGGGAACACTCCAATCGAAGGTTGGCTGCCCGTTGCAGCAAAGTTGTAGCTGTGATGAAGAGTTCTCGCTATGCGTTTTTGTCAGGTCGCTGCACCAGGAAACTGCGGTCGCCGCGGGTGACGTAGATGGCTTGTTCGTGCAGACGCTGGCAGAGTTCGGCGAGGAATTCGATCAAGCGGTCGAACTCCGATTCGCTACCGAAAGAAACTTCGAAACGTTCCATGACGTCGTGGAAAACTTCGCCGTCGGGAGCGGCCCAGTAGCCTCGCACGGGTGTTGGTGTTTGCGTGTAGGCGTTGTACCGGCCCATCAGGAACTCGTGAATGTCCTGTCGTGCGGTCAGCGAGTTGCGAGCGTGTTTGGGATGATCGAGCTTATGCGACGGCACGTAGAACACGGTCACCTTGCCGAGTTCATGGACAGAGGCTTGCATTTTGTTTTTCGGTTCAGGTTTGCTCATGACCATCCAGCATCAAAGCCGGCCAGGAAGTTCCGGGCCGGCTTCATTTGCTTGAGATTCGTAGTCTGTTTCTTGGACGGAAAGTCATCCGACGCGGAACGTTATTTCGCAGGACCCATTTTGCGGAACGGCCAGGCAGGAGATCCTGGAGGATCCTTTGCCAGAGGTGACTTGCCCAACGCAAAATCCTGCGGTTTCAGATGACGGTCTGCCCAGAATTCTTTGTTGTTGATGAACCCGTAGAAGCTGGGATAGAACGGATCGACAAAGTCAACGTTGGCTGCCTTCGGGACTTCCAATCCGGTGAGGTAGTACGCCGCGTTGACCACCAGACGTCTGGCATCGTGACTGACCAGGTCGACGGCAGCGCCCATTGTGGTACAGAAAGCCTGCCCATTGGCACCATTCGGCGCGGTGTATTCGCGAAGCCAGGCCAGAGCCTGCATCGGTTCGTTCTTCGGTCCATCGATGGCCTTTGAAGCAGGGTCGAGTGTTGCCGTCACCGCTCCTCGAAGTAGAACGGTTGCCTGGCTCTCGTCGAGATTCTTCACGGTGTAGACATCCGACGGTGCGAACACATCCTTGACACTGTTGAGCACCGGGTGTTTGGCGTTGGCTTCTTCGATCACTCCCCGGCAGCCTTCGCGTTTGTGACCGCCGTGGTGAGCCACCCACTTCTCGCCAAGAATCTGTAGACCAAAAAAGCCCCACTTTCCCTGGAATCCGTGCGTCGCCGTACGCAGTCCGATCACAGGTTTACCCGCTGCCAGGTAGGCATCGAAAGGTTTCATCGCTTCTTCAGACGGCGTGCGAAATCGAGTCGCGACGATCATCAGATCGGCATCATTGAGCGCGTCCAGTCCTGGAATGTTCTTCTGGTTGTTGGGATCGATGTATCCCTTCTCCGGGTCGATCGAGAACAGCACGGTGCAGGTAAATCCGTGTCGCTGGCTGAGAATCTTGCCCAGCATCGGCAACGCTTCTTCCGAGCGATATTCCTCATCGCCGCTGATCAGGACGACTTTCTTCCCCTTGCCAGGACCCTCTTTGCCTTCAAAGACGAGGCTTTCGGCGGAGGCCGTATTTCCTATCACTGTGGCCAGGCCGACAGCCATGACGAAAAGTCCAAACCGTTTCTTCATGATTCAACTCCGTAGGGTGCGTCTCGACGCACCGTCAGTTCAAATTTGATGGTAGAAGATGCGTGAGGACGCACCCTGCGTCAGAACCAACCAATCAATGGTTGTGATCCATGTGGAACAGCATGTGTTGCTTGTCACCCTTCGCAAAGACATAGGCGATCAGGTCGAGAATCTCTTCTTCCGTCAGCTTGCTCAGCAACCCCTTGGGCATGATCGACAACGGAGACTTCACGCGTTCGTCGATGGAATCCTTATCGATCACGATCGGCGCCGCTTTGGCCAGCGGGTCGTTCAGCACCTTCACCTGAGTGGCGGTTTCTTCGACAACCATGCCGGTCACCACTTTTCCGGAATCGAGGATGAACGTGTTCGACTGGTATTTTTCAGCAATCTCTTTGGAAGGATCGATCAGTGACTGCAGGATGTGATCCTTCGAGTGTTTCTTCGGATCGATCTTTGTCAGGTCCGGACCGAGTTCGAAGCCTTCGCCGTTCACCTTATGACAGGCAACGCAGTTTGCCACTTTGAATAGATTCTTTGCGGCTTCGTACGAGCGACCGTGCATCATCTTCGCGACGGCGACGTTGAGATCTTCGAACTTCCAATCTGTATTTCGCGAGGTGTACTTCAGCAGTTCGTCTTTCAGTGGCAGCGGATTAGCCGCGAGGTACTTCACGGGATCGGCCTGGTACTGTTCCAGATCCGCAACGACGTAGAGTGCTCCGAACATGCGTCGCCAGTGCCCTGGATAAGTGCAGACGTAGGGATAAACGCCCGGCGTTGTCGGAGTCTCAAACACGATCGCCTGACTTTGGCCGCCATTGAGAATCCGGCTGCCCAGCAGAACTTTGTCGGAAACCGGGATGTAGTTGCGAGCCTTGGCGTCTGGATCGCGACCAGTTGCCTCGGCCGCCTCACCGACTTCCACCAGAGCACCGGGCTTAACAATCACAAAGTTATGTTCCATGTGATCCGAGTTGGTGAAGCGAAACTCAACCGGTTTGCCGGCCTGAACCGCGATCTGTTCTTTGTCGTAAATCATCCGCTCCCGAACCGTACCGATGGCGATGACGCGAACATCGAGGTTCTGCAAACGCTCTTCAATGGACTTGGCATCGGCTTCCGGCAGCTTCTTCGACAGTGATCTGGCCAGAGCGATCGCGTCCAATGCGGCACCACCGGTTCGCAGGCGAGCCGGCAGGGCGCTTAGATACCCGACGATGTTATCGACCAGGCCGCCGAGCCCCTTGTCCGGCCAGTGCTCTTCCGGGATCGCTCGCAATCCGTCAATGGCTGACGTTCGATTGCGGCCCGCTCGAATGAGCCTGGCAAGGTCGGAAAACTTCTCGGCTTCGTGACCAGGAATCGAAGCCAGCGATCGAATGGCGACATCATGAAGATTTTCGCCGCCACCATTGATCACCAGCCGGTCAGCGGCGATCTCCTGTTTTTTGAACTTGGGACCGGACCATGCCACATTGAGTCCATCGCCACCGCCATTATCAAAATAGGTCACGATGATATCGTGAGAACCCGCCGTCAGACTGACGGAACCATTCTTCTCCGACATGCCGTGCAGACCATCGTTATTAATCAGCAGCTTGCCATCGAGGTAGAGTCGCGAGCCATCATCCGAGGTAATGAAGAAGGTGTACTTGCCAGCGACCGGTGCCAGGAGGGAACCAGTAAATCGCAATGCAAACTTGTCCGCCGACTTCCCTTTCGGAACATAAAACGCAATCCCTTTCCGAATCTCGGTCACCTGTGGAGTCATCTTTGCGAGAGTTTCGACCGCCACGTTGGAACCGCTGGGATAGAAGTACTCCACTTTGATTCCGCTTTGCGACAGCCCACCACCGCCCTGTTCCGCTTCCAGATTCGGAGGCAGCTCAAACATCAGTGACCGCACATCCGGGTAGAGGCTGCCGCGAAGCTTTGGATCGGCGATGGACGGCACGGCCGCCAGCAGGTCCCGCAAACTTTCTTTGCTCTTCGAGGCGGTGAAGAGTGCCCCGTTGCCAGCTCCGTCTGTATGAATCAAGGCGGCGTATCCAAGCTGACGCGTCGCTGCTGCTTTGCCTTTCAGGGCGAGATTCTCGATACGATCCCGTGATTTTTTGAGATCGCCCACCGGTTGTTCGACGAGCAGTTGGAGCAGTCCGTCAATTCCTGACACCTGTCCCGCTGCGTCCCGGCCTTCGATCAGATTCAAGACAAGAGACAACGGCTTGACCTTCTGAAGCCCAGCCAGCCCGTTCAACGATTCCCGCAACGCTGACGCAGGAACATTCTGTCGGCTGAGGATTGCTTCATAAACAGCTTCAGACCGCTCCAGCTTGAGCAAATCCGCAACGCTGGCGTTGAGCAGCGAATAAGCCATCGCGGCTTTCGAGAGTGGTTTTCCCGACCCGATCGCATCCTGAACCAGAGCGTCGGCATTGATCTTGCCTTCCGCATATTTAAGAACGGTGTCCAGTTCCGGATCGGTCGGTCTCGTTGCCACTTCGAAGATAACCTCGGCAGCAGCAATCCCTTCAAACGAAACGGCGGCTTTGACCGCTTCCGCTCGAACGAGTGCCGATGTGTCGCGGGATGCCGCATGCAGTAGTTCCTGCCAGACGCTGATTTCCGGATGCATCTCGCCCCAGTGGCCGAGAGTTCGAATGGCGGCGGCCCGAATTCGAGGTTCGTCGGCCTGAAACACTCTGGCGAGCAACTCAGGATTCAGAAGACGTTGCTCTTCGAAGACCCACAGACATTCCAGCAGTGCCTGTGCTTCATCGCGGTCAGCAGAAACCTTCTTTGGATTCAGCGTTTTGGCGAATCCGCCCACTTCGCGAGCCACTTCATCGCGGCCTCGACCGGTCAGTTCCAGACGGGCTCGATAACGAGTGCTGTCTGTGGCGGCAAAGAAATTCTGGCAGACTTCGACAATCGGTTTGCCCTTCATCTTTGCCGGCTTGACCAGATCGCGGCCTTCGTAGGTAACCCGATAAATTCGACCGTGTTCGTGATCACGGTTCGGGTCTCGCATGTTGTGCTGCATGTGGCCAATCAAAGCGTTGTGCCAGTCGGCTACGTACAGCGCTCCGTCACCACCGATTTCGATGTCACTCGGTCGGAAATTTGGATCGCTTGAAATGAGAATCGGCTCGATTTCTTCCGCCGTAATGTCAGCTCCGTTGTACTTCACTTCGTGCTGGAGCACGCCGAGCACACCGATCGCGTTACAGATCAGGAAATTGCCTTCGAGCTCCGGCGGAAAGTGACTGCTCGACAGCAAACCTGTCGCCGGCACCGGACGGACTCGTTTTTCATACCACTTCTTATTGCCGATTCCTTTGCCGATGTTGATGTACGAACCCGTGCCACTTGTCCCGTCGCTGGCAAACTGGTAACCCCACTGGTCGATGACATCGCCGTGCGGGTTGGGTCCAATCGGGAAGTGAAATTCGAATTCGAACGTTCGCGGATTGAAGCGGTGAACTCCGGAAGCTCCCGAGCGGAACGTCTTCGTCGGCGTTTCGAAGTTGGCAACGTTAAAGATACCGCGCGACCAGTACATCCAGCCGTCCGGGCCAATATTCACGGCGTTCGCTGAATGGTGCGTGTCGGCACTCGACACACCCTGCAATACGCGGAGCTTGACGTCTGCTTTGTCATCACCATCGGTATCTTTGAGAAACCAGATTTCCGGTGGAGCCGCCACCAGAACTCCGCCGCCCCAGAATTCGAAACCCGTGACTGAGTTCAACTCATCAGCAAACACGATGCACTCATCGGCTTCGCCATCCTGATCTTCATCCGGAAAAATCAGTAGGGCATCGCGGCGTGTCTCGACCGGATTCCAGTGCGGGTAGGACGGCCAGACGGAAACCCAGACTCGACTGTCGGTGTCGACAGCCATCTGCACGGGATTGACGAGGCGCGGAAACTTTGCCTCGGTCGCGAACAGGTTGACCTGCATACCCTTATGAATGGTCATCTTCGAGATGGCTTCTGTGCCTTCCAGATACTCGCCCAGTTCCTTCTGAAATTTGCTTTGCTGGTTGGCTATGACCGAAACTTCAGCAGGCAGGTTGTCGTCTTTGAGTTCCAGGTCACCGCCTTTGGCAATCGCCCAGATCCGGCGGTCACGGTTGGCTGTCTTCACGTCGAAGATCTCCATTTCGCGGCC
>JABMPE010000398.1 GCA_013203845.1 Rhodopirellula sp.
GCGAATTTCGAATCCCTTCCACTGTGGGCGATTGTCGCTTCGCAGTCGCTTCACGGGCCATGTTTCGCGTGCTTTTACGCAGCTGGGTTCATTTACGTCGACCGGATGGCACCCGCCGACATCAAACACTCCGCCCAGACACTGTTCGGCCTGATGTGTTTTGGAATCGGCCCGCTTACTGCTGGCCAGTTAAACGGATCCCTCGCCGCCTGGTGTACGCCCGACGGGGGCGTTCTCGACTACTCGAAATTCTGGTACGTCGCCGCAGCGATCGGGATGGCCGGCCTGGCCGTTCTCCTGACACTGTTTGAAGATGAAACCGACG
Organism: Rhodopirellula sp.; assembly: GCA_013203845.1. GTDB lineage: Bacteria > Planctomycetota > Planctomycetia > Planctomycetales > Planctomycetaceae > JABMPE01. Next base: position 326 of record JABMPE010000398.1, read on the forward strand.
TAACGGCTCCAGACAAATAATCGCGGATCACGCCGTAAGATTTGTCACAACATCCCCGGAAACCACTATGTACAACCTGTACTGGGGAGATCTGCATAACCACTGCTCCATCAGTTACGGACACGGCACGGTCGAGCAGGCGTTGATGCGGGCTCGGCAGCAGCTCGATTTCTGTTCGATCACCGGGCACGCCTTCTGGCCGGACATGCCGACTGACCGGGACGTCTACGCCGAAATCATCGACTACCACCACGAAGGCTTCGACACACTCGCCCGCAACTGGAACCGGCTGATCGAACTGCAGCGGCGTGGAACCGATGAAGGAAACTTCATCGCGTTCCCGAGCTACGAGTGGCACTCGCTGAAGTACGGCGATCACAACGTCTACACGGCGACGCCCGACCTGCCGCTGCAGGACGCGCCGGATCTGCCAGCGTTGAGAAAGGTTGTCGCCGAAACCAACGGAATCGCGATTCCGCACCACATCGGCTACCGGGCCGGGTATCGCGGAATCAACTGGGATGAGTATCGCGAAGACGTGTCGCCATTCGTTGAGATCTTCTCTTTGCATGGTTGCTCGCTGTCGGAAAACGCACCGTACCGCATGCTTCACGACATGGGGCCGCGAGACTGGAACAGTACCGCCGAAGCCGGATGGGAACGCGGCTTTCGATTCGGCATCGCCGGAGGCACCGACCATCACGCTGCCTACCCTGGCAGCCACGGCGACGGCCGCATGGGAGTGTTTGCCAAAGAGTTGACACGCGAATCAATCTGGGAAGCCTTCCTCGCGCGTCGCGTTTTTGCAGCCACGGGCGACCGCATCGATGCGCGACTGTTTCTCAACGATGCCTGGATCGGCGATTCCGTTTCTGCTCCCAGTAAACGTCGCTTCAAGGCGACGGTACATGGCAGCAACTTGCTCGACAAAGTCGAGTTGCTGCGAAACGGCGAAGTCGTCCAGCGTTTTTTCCCGGAGCGAGTCGAACCAAATCCGGCAGGTCATCGCTACCGCTTGCGGCTCACCTGGGGCTGGGGACGCAACACCATTCCCGTAGAATGGTCAGGTCGATTCACCATCGATCAGGGAATGATCGTTTCTACGGAGACCTGCTTCTCAGGCCAGGCTGTCGTCGCGCCGAAGGGTAGCAGTGTCACCGAAGTGCTCGACGAAGTCGATCTGCCACACGAACTTCTGAATGTGACAGAGCGATCGTGCGAGTGGCGCAGCATCACGCAGGGCAACCGAACGATGCGACACGAAACGACTCAGGCGATCTCTCTGGAAGTTGACGCACCGCTCTCTGCAAAAGTGACCGTCGAAGTGAACGGCCAGCGTTACGAACATTCGCTGGAGGAACTTCTCAGAAAAGGGCGATCGCACTTTCTGCGAGGGTGGCTGACCGAAGCCATCTGCATTGGCCCGCTGATCCCGATCGAAGAATGTTCCGTCGAGGCCGAATGGACCGACACCGCCCATTCCGACACCGCCCATTCCAACGTGGACGTGTACCGGCTGCAGGCAGCTCAACATAACGGACAATGGGCCTGGCTGAGTCCCATCTGGGCCGAGCGATAACGCCTTCTCCACACGGGAATCGTTCGCCGCCCCAAGATCGCCGAGTGACGGTCAGTTCAAGCTGAAACCGGGTGGGAACTCGCGGCCTGCGAATTCGAACGTTCCGCGGAACTGCAGTTTGAGCATCTCGAGAACAAGATCGCTGCGTTGATCAACGTCGGCCTGAGCCAGCAATCGTTGCGCATCTTCTGACGGCAGTTTCAGCGAATGGGCAATGACGTCGCAGAGTTCGCCCAGCTGAATGCCTGACCCCAGAGCCAGAATCAGGTCGGTTTCCAGGCCGAGCTTCGGGTAGGCCTTTCGGAACCAGTCGACCAGTTCTTCCTGACGATGCTCCCGATCAATCACTGGTATCTGCGGGTAGACATCCTCAACCACTTCCATCATGCCCAGCCGGTAGGGCAAATCCGTCTCAAGCTCCGTCACCAGTTTCGCTCGGCGAAGCCCCTGCAGCATCAGATAGTGGCGACCATCTTCCAGTTGCTCGTTGGCGATCACTTTACCAAGACACACGGTGTCGTGGATTTCGCAGTCTTTCGTTTCGTAGCGACCTTCCCAACCATCCTTAAGCAGCCCCAGCGCCAGATAGCGGTCGCCGTTGAGAACGTCTTCGGCCATGCATCGATACCGAGGTTCGAAGATGTGCAGCGGCAACATCACATTCGGAAACAGCGTGACGTTGGGCAGCGGAAAGATGGCGGCCCGGCCCGTAAAGTCGGCTAATGCGTCGTTGGGTTCCGCTGGTGTCATTGATCTCAGTCCTGCTCAGCCAGATAGATCGTCGGAATGCGATCGTCCTGAAGTTCAACTCCATCCGGGTAAGTTGTCCCTGCGTCCAGCAGTTCCTGAAAGCTGTGTTGCAAGTCGGTTCTGAATCGCTCCAGATTCATCGCCATGTAGGGCGAGGGGTAAAGGTCCAGCTTCTCTCTCGCCGAGATGTACATCTTGCGGGCACCGCCGAGGTTTCCATTTCCAAAATGAAAGAGCGCCACTGCGGCCTGAATCAATCCCTGAATGAACTTTCTTTCTTCGCCCTGTATCTCGGTCCAGAGTTCTTCCAGTTCGTCGTGACAGTCGAAGAATTCGCCTTCGTTAAACAGCCAGATTCCTTTGAGATACAGTTCCGGAAGTTCGTCCATCCGTGAAGCTCCTTGTTTCGTACGGCAGCGGTTCCGTACGGCGAGTGCGTTGCGACGAACCAGCTCGGACCTATCATCCGCAAGCCCGCTGTGGAACGAAGCCAGCCCGGCACCTCGTTGCCGTCTGACTGATCACCAATTCATGGAACAGCGATTCTAGAACGTTTGGATTCAGTTTCTCTACCGGAAATCCCTGGGATTTGTGCAATCGCTATGACCGGACTTGATCAATCGGAACTTGCTGACAAAAAGAAACAAGCTCGGCGCGTCGTGCGAGTCCTGAAGAAAACGTATCCGGTGGCTGAATGCGCCCTCACACACAACTCGGCATATCAGCTACTGACGGCGACGATTCTCTCGGCTCAATGCACGGACGAAAGAGTCAACTCAGTCACGCCTGTCCTGTTTGACAAGTACCCGAACGCCGCAGACCTGGCGAAATCGACTCAGAAAGATGTCGAAAAGATCATCCACCCGCTCGGCTTCTTTCGAGCCAAGGCCGAGAACATTCGCGGCATGGCGAAAAAACTGGTCGACGAGTTCGATGGCGAGCTGCCTCAAACGCTCGAAGAAATGACGTCGCTGCCCGGAGTGGGTCGCAAGACCGCGAACGTGGTACTCGGCACGTGGTACGGTATCGCCAGCGGAGTCGTCGTCGATACTCACGTTAAGCGAATCAGCAAACTGCTCGGCCTGACCGACTCGATCAATCCGGAAATTGCCGAGCGGCAACTGAAAGCCGTACTGCCGAAGAGCGAATGGATTCAGTACTCACACCGCCTGATCCATCACGGTCGCCAGATCTGCATCGCCCGCCGCCCCATCTGCACCGAGTGCCCGCTACTGAGAATGTGCCAGCGTGTTGGCCTGCCACCACTCGACAATGTCGACAATGCCTGACACCGGCTACCTGACCGACTAGCCCGGCTGAGGAACACACTGTTTTTTGTGTGTTGCTGGTCACCGTTTATGAGATACCCAGTTTAGTCAGTTTCAGGCCAACTGATGAATCGTCCGGGCTAGATTTCGGAAAGCTGCTCGGTGGCGTTACCGAAGCCTGACAGCTTCACGCCCATGCGGTCCATCAGACTGAGATAGAGCGACGACATGGAGCGTTGTTTGCTGTTCTCGAAGTCCAGACTGCGTCCGGTTTCCAGCGTTCCGCCGAGTCCGCCGCCTAAAAGAAGTGGAACCTTCGGGGCACTGTGAGCGGTCCACTGCTCGTTCGCCATCATGATGCAACTGTTGTCTAGAACCGTGCCGTCGCCTTCCTGCATCGAGTCCAGGCGACTGACGAGGTAAGCATACTGCTCGACCCAGAAGCGGCTGATCGAAGCGAATTCTTTATTCTGCCAGCCATGCGAAAAACTGTGATGATCGTCACGCAATCCAAGAAACGGGTAGACCTGACCGGACAGATTGTTCGTCAGCACCATCGTCGCAAATCGAGTGCGATCTGCCTGGAACGCGAGAGCAATCACGTCACACATTAAACGCGAATGCTCATCAAGCTGAGTCGGCAAACCATCAGCCGGACGCTTCGACTTGATCATTTCAAGGTCTTTACGTTCGTCTCCCTGACGCTCCTGCATCTTCGAAATCCGCTGCTCCACTTCACGCACCGAAGTTGTGTACTCGTCGATTTTCGACCGATCGGATGTCGAAACTTTTCGCGAGACATCACTCAGCTGGTCCAGTACATGATCGAGCACGCTGAGCTGCATCCGGCTGCCACGGCTTTCGAACAGACTGTCAAACGCCAACGACGGATAAAGTTCTGACGGGACCGGAGAAACCGGCGAACTCCACGACACATGCGACGCGTACATCATCGAATAGCCGGACTCATGGAAACCGCTGACCGGGCGTTCGCAGGCCAGCACCAGACTCGGGATCGCCGTTTCGCCACCGAGTCGTTGTGCAAGAATCTGGTCCATGCTCGTCGAAGCGAGAATCTCACGACCACCTTTCGGGCGAACTCCCGTCAACATCCCGGCCGCCCCTTTGGCATGTCCACCGACGACGTCTCCCGGATGAGCCAATCCGTTGACAAAGTTGACCTTGTGCTTGACCGCTTCCAGCGAGGCGAAAGCAGGACCGATCTCAAGCGTCGATCCTTTGCCCTTCGCCCACCATTGCGGCGGATGAATTCCGTCTCCGAAAAACAGACAGGCGAAACGTTTTGGTGGAGCGACTTTTCCGTTCGCTTGACCCGCTGATTCCAGCCAGGGAAGAGCGACAGTCGCCCCCATTGCCTTCAGGACATGCCGCCGAGGAATCTGAGTAGTGCAATTCATGGCTTCGTCTCAATCATTCTGGAAACACAAATCCCAGCGTGGCTGGTTTGCCACAACCCAAAAGAACTGACAGACCACACCGAATGATGCGCGCACGGCACGCGTCACTTTCTCTGTAAGACTTTGAACCGGCGTGCATGAACCTGACGTCCAACTATCTGCCAAAACGAACTTCCCTGAAGGCTGATTCAATCTCTTGCCTGAAAACATTTATCGGCCAGTCAGTGAAAAATCTCGCCCGCGTTGATTTCGAAACTGCGGGCTTGTCACAACCGTCTCAAACAACACCGAAAACCGGTATTCGTTCTTCCGCAACGCATCTTCCATTTGTTCAAGCAGAATCGAATCAGACAGCATCACTGACCGCCCGAGTGCATAACCCAGAAACTTGCGACACAGTGTCCTGATGAAATCCTGTTTTCGATTCTTCTCAATGTATTCAATCAGACCGGGAATACCACTGGCAGTTTTGCCGCCTGGGAATTCGACCGCGTCATTGACCACTCGACCGGCCAGATCTTTCGAACGTCGCCGTCCAATCGGATCGAAACCTTCCATCGCCATGCCCAGCGAATCGAAGTGAACATGGCACATCGCGCAGCGCGGATTCGCCGTGTGCTCGGCCATCATTTCGCGAATCGTTTTGGGAGCGTTCTTTTCATCTTTGGGTAACTCTGGAACGTCGGCTGGCGGTGGCGGAAAGTGCTGACCGAGAAGATGATGCACCGCCCAGAACCCTCGCTTCACAGGACTGGTCCGCTCTCCGGCTGAGTTGCTCGTCAAGACGACGCCCATCCCGAACAGGCCACCCCGGCCAACAGCATGCAGGCCGCTGACTCGATGCCATTGCTGATCGGCACCCTCCGTGGAAAGTCCTCGTTCCCGTCGAACGGTCGTCCATTCAGCAACCCGGCTTCGATACTCACGTTCAACCTCGCCACCGTAATGCCGCGCCAGAATTCCGTTGACGAGGGTCGAATCGGCATGAAGCAATTCGGTGACCGGTTGGTCTTCCTGAATCAGTCTGGTCACCAGTCGAGCGGGTTCTTCAAACATTGCCTGACGCAACTCATCGGTGTAGCCAGGGAACGCTGCGGCATTGATCGGATCCTTCGACATGAAGTCGCGATACCGAAGCCATTGTCCGAAAAATTCACGGGCGAAGGCTTTCACACGATCGTCTTTGAGCATCCGGCGAGTCTGAGCGACCAGTGCGGCATCAGTTCGCAATTCCCCGGCGTGGGCCGCCGCCAGCAATTCCTCATCTGGCAGTGACGACCAGAGAAAATAGCTCAGCCGCCCGGTCATCGAACGATCTGATAGCTGACGAACTTCGATTCCGGGATGCGAATCCGTGTAGCGGTAACAGAAGTCAGGCGACAGGAGTATTGCCGTCAGGACTCCGCGAACCGAATCCTCGACTCCCTGTCCTTGTTCACGCAAAGCGGCGTACAACGATTTCAACGACTTCCGATCCTGAGCCACAAGTGGCCTTCGCCAGGCCCGAGCTGCCAGTTCATCCAAATCGGCAAATGCTCGCGACTCGGCCTTCTTTAATAACTCGCGTTGATGAGCCAGTCCGCCTCGAATCTGATCAAAGAAACGGTGGATGACTCGAAATTTCTCGTCGGCCGGATTGACCGGCTGAAGTGCGTCTTCGACCAGTTTCACTCCCAGCTTGTCCATGTAGAGCCGTTCGAACTTAGACAGCAGTTCGTCTTCTACAAGCTTCGGATCCTCAGCCCGCAGAAAATCGAATCGTTCGTCATGCAGAACGTGTCGCTCCGAACGTTCAAACCACACGAAACCGCGGATCAACGTTTCGACACTGTGCGTCACAAAGTTGATCTCTTCCCACATCAGGTCCAACTCGACGCGTTCCTGATCGGTCAGCACTTTTTCCACCAGCGGCTGATCGTCGCGAAAAAATCCTTCCACCAGATGGAAGCCAGCCGCCAGTCCTCGGCTTTGATCGACGAAGAAGAACCGATTCGGAAACGTGTGGCAAAACTGCTCGAAAGACTCAGGATGCCTGCTGACGAATTCACTTCCGGAGTCAATCAACAACCCAGCCTGATCTGCATACCGGTTGTTCGGAACACGATTCGAGGCAGATTGAAAAATCACTCCCGAGCTCTGACTGTGTTCTTTGTCGAACACACACTGCGCCAGTACGTGTCGGTTGTCGACTGCTTCCTGCGCATCGCGTTCGAAGGGAATTTCAATCAGCGACGATGTTTTGATCACAAACGAATCGGCATCAATCTCGTTGCCGTTCGGATGTCGCCCAAACTCCAACTGTTTGGCAACGGCCGGAGCATGCTCAGTCAGAAACGCGCGAAGAGTCACAACCTGATTCTTCTCCGCCTGTTCGTCATTCCGCGGTAGATCCGCCGAACTGCTGAGGATCGGACGCCTGACAACCACGTAACTCTCGCCGTCACCGTCGAAGGCTGGATCGACTCGCAGATAGAGCGTTTGAGGCTTCGCGTCTTTGCTGTCTTCCGGCTTACTTTTTCGCGGACGGGCCACTCGATCGAAGCGGACGAATATCTGGTCACGAAGATTACTCGGGCTGAACTTGTCACGGATTGCCGCCTGCTTGGCTCGAAAGTCCAGTTGCCCGATGGGCCACGTTCCGGCATTCGGTCGAATTAAACTCTCGTCTTTCGAGCCGATATTCCGCCGAAGAAATCCGATCAACTGTGCAAGTTCACCGAGTTCCTTCGGCACACCCGCAGACGTGGTTGGAGCCGACACGGCATCCCAGGCCTGCCCGACCTGTTTCAGAAAACCCGTCGACTCGGAAGCTCCGCTGAGCGTCTTCCAGACCAGAGCCAGATATCTCTCGCTGAGTCCATGTGCCTTTGCCCAATCCTCGGGCGACGTCTTCCGATATTCGTCCGACCGATGGCGATACTTCCACGCGGCTTCCAGATAATCCCGAATCCTGACATCACGACTCTGGTAGAAATCGATAATCGCCTGTTCGGTCAGTTTCTTGCGTTCGTTGTAAGACGTTACCGGATAGGGAGCAAAACTGATCCCGCTGGTCCTCAGCACGAGGTGGCTGGCGACGTACTGTCCCGCCGCCATGTACTTTCTCAGCAGACTGGGCGACATCGTCAGTGCTTCGCCGGTGTTGTCGAATCCTTCGCCAGCAGCCGGATCGGCAGGAAACTCCTCAGTCGAGTGAATGTCGACGCCTGTCAGGTGGCTGACTGAAAGATCGAATTCTGTATTCGACAATCGTCTGGGAAGCACGACGCCTGGATCGCCCGCATTCCTGCGAGCCTCAACGATCAGCATCGACTCAACGGCCCCGATCACGGCGTTACGCTCATCGATACTCGGCTGCAGCTTTGAATCCTCAGGTGGCATCTCGCCATCACGAATGAATGCCGTAATGTTCTGCCAGCGCCGAAAGTGTGACGTGACACTTTTTTCGGTGGCATACTTCGTCAGGTCCAGCTCGCCGCGTGCCTTCTTCGAATTGTGACATTCGACGCAGTACTTCGCGGCAAAAGGCTGTACGACATCCTGATACAGATCGGCAGCGCGCGACGATCTGCTGGCTCCGCTCAAAACGATCAGTAACGCCACCAACCATCTCACTGCTCGAATGCGGCGAGAATTGTGGATCACACGTGGCAACGGGGAAGTTGATTCAGTTGAAAGCATGAAAGGTGGGCCACAGGTGAGGGAGCATGAGGCAGGGGGCGACATTCCGTGAGGACACATCGGCGTTCGTCTATATTCTGACACAACCCTGGCGATCAGTGAAAGCGAGATCCATTCGCATTCCCGCACCGAAACCAATCAATCGAAATTCACCTTATCTTTGCTTCACGATTCTTTCTTCACGATCAAGTCAACGACCTGACAGTTCAAGCACGACCAGCACCGGGCGATGATCGGAAGCCATCGCTTCGGGGATCACCTTTGACTCGACGAGACGAAACTGCGACGTGTTTCTGTAAAACACGTAGTCGATGCGGGACCGCGGATTAGTCGCCGGAGCGGTTGGTGTCGCCGCTTCGTCGATCGCGTTGGTCCATTTTTTCAAAAGCTCGGTGACCGGTTCATCGTCCGGTTGAGCGTTCATGTCTCCGGCCAGAATCGCCCGCAAGCCATCGCCATCAGCGGCAAACAATTCGTTGATCGCCTGCGCCTCGGCGACGCGATCTTCAGGCACGTTGTGCTGAAAGTGCGTGCTGATGAAGCGAAGCGGCTTGCCGTCGAGAGCGGTAACCGTGACGACAATCGCTCCGCGCGGATACGTTGTTCGCTCAGCCGTGCTTTCGGTGTAGGGCAACGGGTGAATCGAGACGTCGAGAATCGGGAACCGGGTCAGCACCGCATTCCCGAACAGACCGCCTTCGTAGTGCTGAGTCGGCCCGAACCTCGCCGCCAGTCCGGTCAGTTCGGCCAGTTGCCGCACCTCGTGCATTCTGCCCGACCGTTTCACTCCGACATCAACTTCCTGGAGAGCCACCAGATCCGGCTTTGCCTTCTTAATGACATCCGCCAGACGAACCACGTCGTACTTGCCGTCCATCCCCAGACACCAATGCACGTTGTAACAAAGGACGCGAAGCTGGTGAGGCGGCTCGGCACTTTCGCCAACGGACGTCAACATCATCATGAGCAGCGCAGCGATGACACTCATCTTTGTCCGAATCGTCGTCATGAAAATTCGAAATTGCAGCGTAGGTCGCGGATAAGATTTTGTCATAGGTCAGTGCTTTATCCCTGAGGTTTGTCGCGAGGACGTTTACGAAACCATACGATCATCAGAAGCTTCAGCATATCGTCCCCACCGTTGCGGAGATCACCCGATGAAGAACGTTCGCTGTTTCGCTGTGACTCTTGCATTCTGTTTCAGCCTGTTGAATTCAGCAACACTGTCACAGGTGCAGGCCGCAGAGTCGAAAAGTGCCCATCAGAAATACAACGTCCTGTTCATCATTTCTGACGACCTGACGGCGACGGCTCTGTCGTGCTACGGCAACAAAGTCTGCAGCACTCCGAACATCGATCGCATTGCCGCGCGAGGCACTCGTTTCACCCGAGCCTATTGCCAGGGAACGTACTGCGGTCCTTCAAGAGCCTCGTTCATGTCCGGCTACTACCCGCACGCGACGGGCGTGCTTGGTTACACGAGTCCTCGTCCACAGATCGGCGATCGAGCGACGTGGGCTCAGCACTTCAAGAACAACGGGTACTACTCCGCACGAGTCAGCAAGATCTTTCACATGGGAGTGCCCGGCGGCATCGAAGATGGCGGCGACGGTGCCGACGATCCGGCCTCATGGACGGAACGATTCAACAGCCCAGGTCCGGAATGGAAAGCCCCTGGAGACGGTGAGACTCTGGAAAACAATCCCGACGGGAAGAAACCAGCGGTCGGTGGTAACACGTTCGTCGTGGTCGAAGCGGACGGCGACGACATGGTTCACTCGGACGGCAAGACCGCCGCGAAGGCTGTCGAGCTGATCGACAAACACAAAGACGAACC
>JABMPE010000399.1 GCA_013203845.1 Rhodopirellula sp.
GTCAACGCGATGTCGCTGGTGAGCGGGAATCTTCAGAAAGTCGCCGGGACGCAGCGTCAGCACTTCGTCGGGAGACTCGAACCGCACCCGCGCAGCGCCCGTCAGCAGCACGACCCACTCGTCAGATTTCTGATCGTACCATTCTCCCGCAGGCGTCACGTGCCCCGTCGAGACGATCCGCTCCAGTCGCCAGCCGTCGTGCTCCACAAGGTTTTCAATCAGCTCGGCGGGCAGATTCTGCGGCAGCGAATCGAACAGGTTTCCGTCAGCAGGCATGTCGTCATTCCTTTTCCGCAGAGTACGTTTTGACGCACCATCAATCCATGTGACACCGTGATGCGTCGAAACGCACCCGAAGATCCGGAATAGCGATCTTTATGTCTCGCGAGACAGAATCAGCAATTGACCACGTCTCCGAGCCTCGATGCGTTCGGGCAGTGAGACCGCTCCGCCGCTGTGCATGACGAGGTCGGCGAGCTTCTGCCACTCGCGATGCCCCATCCGTTTCAGTGGCCAGTCGGCCTGCTGCCAGATCGTCAGCAGTGTTTCGCGAATCAGCACCGGCGGCTGATCGGCAAGAGCCGGACAGGCAACTCTGACTGAGTTCTCAGAAAGCTGCACGACCGAAGAGTCCGCTAATTTTTCGGCGAGCCCTCGCAACAGGTCGCTGACTTCCGCAGCGTGCCCGGCCAGTGTTCCCAGCGCTTTACGAATCTGAGGATTGAAGTCGCGTTCGAGCGTCGACAACAGTTGATGCCTGATCCGGTTTCGCGTCAACGCTTCGTCTGAATTCGTGGGGTCGGTCCTGAAATTCTGGTGGATGTCCTGCAGCCATAATTCCAGTTCTGCTCGCCGAATCTCAAGCATTGGCCGAATCAGTTGCTGATCTGAGGCGTCGTTGCGGACAGCGACCGGACGAGCCCAAAGCATTCCTCGCAGACCCGTCACGCTGGTGCCGCGGATCAGATGATGCAGCACCGTTTCGGCCTGATCGTCGGCGGTATGAGCGACCGCAATCGCTGTGCAGCCTTCTTCCTGAGCGATGCTGGCGAGCGTTTCGTACCGCGTCCGCCTCGCCGCTTCTTCGAGTGACTCTCCGGTTTCAGCGACGCGACCACGCACATTCGCCGCTTCAATTCTGCATTTCACAACCAACTCATCAGCCAGCGACTGAACCCAGTCCGCATCGTCCTGCGAATCCTCGCGAATCTGATGATCAATATGCGCGACAACGATTTCGAGCCGGTGCGGGGGCGAGGAAGCTTCGCGCGAGCTGGCATCTCTCCAATGAGCCAGGCCGCGCAGCAGGGCCACACTGTCGGCACCGCCGGAGACTCCAACCAGAACGCGCCCGTCTTCGAAACCACATCGCTTTAGGCCGGCCAGCAGCTTTGTCAGAAAATTGCTCCGGCGATCGCGTGAATTCATGATAACAGCTCTGCTTGCTCGCTTGCTCTCGGCCAGAATACGGGGCCTCTGCCGGCCTGATTACGCTGCTGCTGAGACTGCGTGACCGTTGACCGTACGGTTCGAAGTACGACGAAATCCGACGGTGCATGCAGCACTTCGTTTTTCTGAATTCGTTGCGCCACCCAGCCGGTGCCAAACAGTAATCCAGCGCCGGCAAGTACCCAGAATTCTGATCGACCGGAAAACAGCAACATCGCCAATCCTGTAATCATCGGCACGGCGACAACCAGTACAACACCCACAGAAAGAATGGTTTTCCAGATGGTCCGTGTATTGGAGCAGGGCTGCATCACAACAAACCACCATTGATGAAGTGCCGCAAGAACAAGCGAGACTTTCGTTGCCGACACGACCGCGTCGACGAACTTAAACTGTCCGCTGTGTCCCCACATGACGGCAAGGAAGACTCCGACGGCGAACGGAAATATCAGCAGGCTGAGAATCGCCCCAAGAGTCATCGACATCCTCGCAACATGCCTGGCGTCGATGGGCAAAAGTGCCATCGCTGCACAGTGCTCTCCGGATGCTGATTTCCACAGCCCTGCCCATCGGCTGCCAATGAGCGATCCGATGAGTCCGCCGAGCCCCAGATGCATGGCGATCACCGCGATCTGACGGTGAACAAGAAAAGCGGCAACGACGACGACCGCAATCGCCCCTGACGCCGGAACCAGCCATCGAGCCATTTTCTGGCTCCACTTCGGCTCGCCGCAGGAAAGCACTTCTGCGGCCAGAAGCTCCTCGTCGTTGAGAATTTTCGCAAAAGTACGTTCGATGAAACCGGCTCCTGACCAATCGAAGCGTCTGGTCAGGCCGGATTCACGAATTCGGGCGATTGCCTCGTCACGGGTCAGTTCTGCAGTTGGTCCGTCAGTTTCCGGAAGCTTCAGCCAGCGTCGCAGCCGTCGCTGACAATCTCGTATCCAACTGGCGGTGCCCGTAGCAGACATTTCCGAACCAGCGGAATTTCCGGCATCGGCTGTTTCCCGGTGAGCGGCTGGACGAAACTCGGCAATGGCCACAGAACCGGGCTGGTAGATGAATTCCTGAATTCGATAGCGTCTCAGAAGCCGGAACCAGGAATATCCAGCGAAGAGCACAACGCAGCCGGACGGGATCAACAAACGCCAGTATTCGGGCTGTTTCAGGATCACTCCGTATTTGATCATCAGAATCGGCCAGCCGGTCGGCAGAATGACCAGCGACGCAAAAGCCAGAGTTTCGTGTCGTACGACTCCGATTGAAGCCAGCCCGGCACCAGAGAAAAACAACAGCATCGCGAAACCCATCACTGCGGACGATGCTTCCTGTCGGGCCAGCACGGGAAAAAACGCAGGGACAATGACCGACAGCGACGCGACCATTGACCAAAACAAAATCGAAAGCAGCATGACTTGGACCGTATCGGCCACATTCAGCTCGGCCCCAAACGCGATCCCGCCACCCAGCAGCAGCGATCCGGCGAGAAAAAGCAGTGTCTTCTGTAACGAATTGACGAGCCGGCCAGTGGCAAAGTCTCGATCCGCGTCCGGCAGAACACTGACGACGGCCAGGCTGCGTGAGCTGATCAGTTCACGCAGCACCCAGCCGATGTGAACCACTGAGACCGCAAGGGCAACGCCTGCAAACACCAGGTCACAGGCGGCGGGCTGCAGGCCAGCGGCACCGAGAACTGACCCAAAAAAGGCGATCAGAAATCCGATCACAGTCACTGACAGCGGCAGCACGAAATACGCCGCGATCGTTCGCAGAATCCGCCGTCGCCAGCCGCCACTGGCCGTCCAGTACTGACGGCTGAGTGTCGAATCGTCGCGGATTCGACTCAGCGCGAGACGTCGCAGGTTCTTCATGAGTGGCCGGACGGGCTAAAAGTTGCGGACAGGGCAAAACGACGTCGAACACTCGAACTCTTCAAGCTGTCTGGTTGTGGAATTCGTAGTGAGAAGAGCGCTTTTCAAACCGGCGCTTGACGTCCTGAAAAAGCCGGGGTAGTTTAGGCACGAAATTCGCTAGCTGCGAGCATCCTTTTGTAAGCCTCTGACAGGCTGAAAGATACGCAAGCGGTCGTCAGGAGACAGCCATGTTGGTTCTGTCACGAAGAAAGAATGAGAAGATTGTGATCAACGACTCGATCGTGATCACCATCGTGGATGTCCGCGGCGACCGGGTACGGATCGGGATTGACGCTCCTCGAGATATTCCGATTCATCGTCAGGAAATTCAGGAAGCGATCGAGCAGGCTCTAAGCCAGCAGGAAACTCCCGAACGGTCGGAATGACCGCACCTCTAATCGGGTGAGTCTTGTTTTTTCCAAGAGACTTTCGCTGGAGCGTTGACACCTCTTCGTCGAAAAGTAATGTACGCTCCCACGCGACGGCCCCATCGTCTAGTGGCCTAGGACACTGGCTTTTCACGCCAGTAACACGGGTTCAAATCCCGTTGGGGTCAATTTGAAGATGCTCGAGTCAACGCGACTCGGGCATTTTTTGTGCGCGGACATCAACCTGGTTGCCGCATGCCACTATTTCCGATGAAGCAAACGCCACCTGACAGTCGTAATTGAACGGGGCGAACTTCACATCAACACGACGGGCAATGGGAGCAGCGGTATGGAAAAGACGACAGCCTGGAAAGCACTGTTCGAAGGATGGCCGGACGCCATCGAACGCAATGGCATGGTGGTCACGTCGTTTGGCGAGGCCATTCCGTTTCAGGCCTTCATGATTTCAGGCGGGCTGCTGCTGCTGGAGCGGGACAAGCCGGACCAGTTCGGAACGCGTAAGGTCATCCTGTCGTACGACCAGATTTGTGCCGTGCGGCTTCCCACAACGATGGAACTGGCCAGATTCCAGGTCATGGGCTTCCAGCCGTCGATCTGAACTTCAAATCCAGAGAATTCACGTGCGGGCTTTGGATGACCTCAGCCCAATGTCACACCAGTTATTCGACTTTCGAGTCCGACTCCTGAAAGTTCGGCAGTGGATTGGCGGCGGTCCACATTGCACGCGATTCGTCTGACTGCGAACGTACAATTGAGTCATTGATTTCAGTGAGCGAATTTCGAATCACAACGGCACTGAGTAGCACTGTACCAATCACATAGCATGTGATTGCAAATGGTATGGATTGTTGACTGGTAATCCAGCCTTGGTGCAAGGCCAGCATTTTGAGAACGCCAGCTGCTCCACCACAGATGACGAATGAGCCGACGATTAGCCATAACAGGCGTGATAACCAAAACCAGATTTTTTGAAGCGAGTTCTGCTGATCCCACTCTTTCTGCCCCGTGAGGCTGAATGTTTCACAGGACGGGCATTTGAGAATTGGTGGCCCGATAGAAGTTGAAGCCGCCTTAAAGCCGTTGTGTCGGATCGTGTGGCTGATTTCTGTTCCACACCTTGGACATAGAAGGATTTCAATTTCTGAATGCATGAACCACCCAAGTAGTTATCGCATTACGTCTTTGTGCTATGCGGGCGGGTTCAGACCAAGCTCTGAACACGGACTGAAGCATTCTCAGCTTCAAGCAAGTTCTTTGACGGCAGCCTGAATTCCTGCGGAATCAAGGCCCTGGTATCCCATCTGCTGCCACAATCCGCCGGAACCCTCGCGGTTGGTTCCGATGTGCGAGTACGAGCCTTTGAAGCCTCGCTTCAGCAACTCGCTGCCGAATCGTGAACCCAGACCGGTCGAGACGTTGAACGACTCAGCCACCAGAACCAGCGGAGCAGCGGCCAGCTTCTGCATGACTTCTTCGTCGTACACGTTCAGCGTCGCTTTGCCGATCAGACCGACGTCCAGACCGTCTTCTTTCAGCTGAATAACCGCGTCCAGCGCCCGGTACAATGTTTCGCCGAACGAAACGATGTATCCGGCTGTACCTTCGCGAATGACGTCGTCCTTGCCGGCCACGAATTCGTAGCCTTCTCCGTAAAACGGCTGGTCGTTTTCATCAAGAATGTCCGGCACGGCAGAACGAGTCGAGAAAATGAACCGCAAACCGGGATCGTTGAAGATCCGCTCCAGACATGCTTTGAACTGGTGCTGGTCGATCGGAAAGTATAGCCGCGTCGTATCGTGGCCGTCGTCCGGCAGGCCATTCGCAGCGAACATGTTGTTCAAGCCAAAGTGACACGTGTTGTCGGCCATGTCGTCACAGCCAGCGTGCGAGAAGTGACTCAGTACGTTGGCTTTGTTGAGCCGTGCCATCGTGACTTCAGAAACGATCATCTCGAGGAAGGCAGAGAACGTTCCAAAAATACCCTGCCGGCCTGCTTCGAAACCGAATCCCGCTGCGGCCGAGAAATTCCCTCGTTCCATGATTCCGCCGCGAACGACGACTTCCGGATGCTCCTTGCGAATGCTGTCCAATCCACACGAGCCTTCCAGGTCGCTATCGAAGACACGGACTTTACGGATGCGATCTTCTTCGGACATGCCGTCCAGAATGCCGTTGACGATCGAACCGAACGCCGAGCGGTTCTTACCAGCCCCGGTTGAACCTCGATAAGACGGCCCACCCGGCCCCTTCTGAACGGTTTTCAGGAACGCTGCCGCCTCATCACGACCGCGTTTTTCCAGGTAATCGATGGCCAATGCTGTTTTGATGACGTCGTGACCGTGGTTGGAACCTTCCAGACCATCGATTCCCGGACACATCTTGCGACGATTGATCAACGCGTACGGCCCTGGAGTCGTCACTGCTTTGCACATGCGAGCGTACAGTCCTTCGAGATCTTCTCCGTCGCCGATGTCACAAGTTATGCCGTGGCCTTCGAGCGTTTTTGCCACGCTGTAGCCAGGCAGATAAACCGATGGAAAACCGGCAATGGTGACGTCGTTGTCATCGATGATCAGTTTGACGTTCAGATTCTGAGCGACGCACAAGCGAGCGGCTTCGGCATCGTTGCCTTCCATCTGCGAGCCATCCGACCCCAGCATGAAGGTCACCTTGTCAGGATTCGCAATGGAAACGCCATTCACGAAAGGCCACATGTGGCCGAGTCGACCGGACGAAAACTTGACTCCCGGCGTGTAATCTCGTTCCGGATGACCTGGCAAATGAGCCAGATACTCGCGGTAGTGCAACAGTCGTTCGACCGGAAGATTGCCTTCAATGACCGCCATCAGGTATTGCGTCGCGACGCGATGGCCGGCTTCGTCGAAGAAGACCGGCACGCAATCGATCGCTCCCCCAGCCTGAGCGTTCAGCATAAAGCTATACGCAATCATCGTTTCCGGTACCGTGTCGTAAGGACCGCCGGTGTGACCACCCAGTCCCTTGGCATCGGCAACTGCTGTGAAAAAGATGATGGCATCGCGGCAGAGCTGAATGTTGGCCGCCAGTGTGGCTCGCTGCTCATCGGTCAACGTCGGCTGCGACGGATCCAGTGGCAGGGCTTTGAATTGTGACAAATCAATGGGGAACGTCTCAGCAGTTTCAGTGCTCATAACCGCTCTTATTTATCTGGAGTTTCGTTACTTATTGTGGGTTTTGTTTGGCCGCGTTTTACCGAAACGGAGGCCTGATCGAAAGCAAACGCGATCCTGACACGATGAACGGCTCACTCCGGCAGCCCGCCAAATTGTCGGATTGCTTCGTAAACGACCGTATTCGCCGTGCTGGCAAGATTGA
>JABMPE010000400.1 GCA_013203845.1 Rhodopirellula sp.
AGCCTTGCCTTTGCTGATGCATATCACCTCGGGTTCGTGCAGGCTGTAGAGTTTCTTCTTATCTGTGCGTTGCTGAGCGTGGAGCCGTTCGCACAACTGCAGCAGTTCTTCCAAAGCGGAATCTGGCGCCGACACCTTGCGACGGATATCACGGATGACTCGCCCCAGCCACGTTCGTAATTTCTTCAACTGCCGACGCATGCGTTTGAACTGTTTGGCATGAGCGTAACGGTCGACCATCTCCGCTTGCTTCATTGACACTTTGCCAAGCCTGATGCTCTTTCGCTTCTTGTCGACCGGATGAATGAACTGAATCGTCTTTCGGCCATTCGGTTGCTTTTAAATGCTTGCCGTGCTCCAGAATAAATACGGCAAGCGACTTAGTAGCAGGAAAGTATCGAGTTCACCTTGTTCTTCTCGCAGGTACAAAAAGCCGGGCAACGACATCATTGCTGCAAGCGTTTGAATCACCGCCTCATGCCAGACGCCGGGGCGGCATGGTCCTTGCTTAAGAAATTGAAATAGGGAACTATTTTATGGCGACTTCCCGGGTGGCGAAAGGCTTACATTGCCAAGCGGCCGACCAGCCACTCACATGCAGTTTTGTTTTCAAGATCAGGAATCGCCTTGGAATCATACGCTGTGACAAATGACTGCGGATGCCACTGGCGGGGAAACGGACCTTCGATCCTGAGTTGGCCGAACTCAACTCCCGGACCGACGTGAGACTCCTTCGCCAAGGACGGTCTGAGCTTACGCCGACGAATGAGCGAGGGAATCCGTGTGAAGAGCTTACATCTTTGAATCCAGTACAGCCGATAGATTGCCTCTGCTGACTACACGATTGCCTTGGTCAGTGTTCAAGACAGAACAAGACCGACGGAGTTCCGGAGTAGCGGAGTCATCACAGATGCCCTGCATGGCTCTATAACGCTGCGTCGCGTTCTGACGCCCCATTCTGGCCTCAAGCGTTCTGCGGGCCTCTCCTGCATCGAACAGGCCGAAAAAGAAGGCACATCAATTCCCGGTTGCATGATTTGGATCTGCGTAAAAACCGGATTTGATGTCGAGTTAGACTGACGGAACGAGATATCACAAGTTATCATTACGGTGGAATAACTCGCGTTGGTCATCAAGGCTGACCACAGGCCCTGAAGGCGGGACAATTTTTGAGTGCCGCACAACGAAGGAAGCGATTCAGGCGTCTTTGGGGTGCATTCCTAATGCTCTCGCTCAATCAAACATCCGAAAAACACGGTATTTATGAAGTCAACGGTAAACCTGATGCTCTTCAAGAGTGTTCTACAGATGAAAAAACACGAACGCTAACTGCGATTCCGTGTCGTTTTGAGGAGTTTAAGACGTCTCTGATGTAACTATGTGACTATTAGCAGCCTTTTGTTGAATCAGATCGCAGGGAGCCATTGATTAACTCGGGGAACCTGCGTGACAGTTGAAAGGGCTGCCGCAGAACTGAAATGTGTTATCGCCCACGGGATCCTGAATTGCTGTTCCGATGCATTGGTTCTGTTGGCGACCTCGTGCAGTCAGCAATCAACATTCCTGATCTCGTGAGTCAATTCTTAGATGGGCTGGGAAAAACGCAAATCGCAGAGTTATTTCTATCTGCATCATCGACTACGAGACGGTCGAAAGGTGAAAGAGTATTTTGGTCGGGGAGTTGATGCCCATATAGCATCGAACTTTTTGCAGTTGCGAAAGATGGCGAAGTGCGTGCTTCGTCAGGCCATGAGCGAGTTAAGGGCTGAGACTCAAGAGGCTGACGAGCTGTTGAATAACTATTCTGAAAGTGTTTCCGATTTTCTGGCGGCTGAAATGCGGGCCGTCGGATATCACAACTCCCGTTCGCGGGGCTGGAGAAAGATGATGAAAACGGATTTGAATCCAGAGAAAGAAATGGCAAAAGACTCTGCAGTGAGTGTCAGTAAGAAGCCACGACGTTCCAAAGGCACTACCGCAAAAGAAGGCAATAAATCAAAGCCAGTATCCAGCCCGGCATCGAAGAACAGGGCTGGATCGACAAAGAATTCGAGTGGGTCCGCTGTTGCATCGCCGGTACGTTCAACGGCTCAAAGGTCAGAAGCAAAGGCTAAAGCCGTTCGTGATGCGGCGGAGGGATTCCGCATGGAGTCAGCGATATCGCTTAGTGACAACGTCGGCTACAGCGAGAGCCCTGACACGGTTGAGGTGGAAATCGCACCGCCAGCCAAACCTGTTGAAGAGATGAGCCCTGAAGAATTGATTGCCGCTGCGACAGAGGGCGATTCTGCGGCGATGAGTAGGCTGCGTCCGATGATGCGAGAATTCCCCTCTCGTTTCCGGCAGATCGGCGACCTCGGAGCGATGGCCGTCGATAAATGGCTCGATGTTCATTGCCGGATGAATTTGTATCTCCGTGAGCACCTCAAGATGCATCTCGCTGAGATGCGTGCACAGCATCTGGCAGAAGGCAACTCGCCCATTGAAAGACTCCTGATCGAGGAGGTTCTTCTTTCGTGGTTGCGGCACAATTACTGGATCTCTTTTGAAGCCCGTTCACTCCAAAGCAATGCCGGCACCAAAGTTCTGAAGTTTACCGCGGACCAGACAAAGGGAGCTCAGCGAATGTATCTGAAGGCAATTGCCGAGCTGAGAAAATTTCGCAATATCAAAGTTCGGCTACCGTCGGCGACTGCATCGTCTGTGGCGGAAACAGACTGACTGTCTGCCCATTTCTTCAATGAGTGGCCGGCATCTCGCTGGACCTGGAAGGGGATCTCGGTGTATGCGGTGCGATTGGGACCGGTATGGCATTGGCCAGGTCGCTGGACGGGTCCCCAAAAAGTCCTCTGGGGTTGGTAGTTTTCTGACGACTGACCTTAATCAGCGGGGAAACTATCGCCCGAGAAGGTCAATGCGTCGGGACCGGCTGAAGCGAACGATCAAATACGTTCGCCAGCCGGTCTCCGTTGACGCGAGAAGGCTCTGGCGAACTCTGCGGTGGTAGTTGCTGGCTCAGGCAAGCGTTGGCTTAAGTAAAAATGGCGAGTGAATCGGATCCGTGACGAGCCACAGAATATCAGATAAACGTGTCTTTTGAATCTGTCCGGATTACCCACGCTTTCGGACTACGGCATGGTGGGATGACGGATTCAAGGTGCACGGACCTGAGTAAAGGAAAGAGACCAGATGGCAACAGTTTCGAAACCACTGAAATGGCATGGCGGCAAACACTACCTCGCCGATCGGATCATCAGCCTGATTCCGCCACACACGCACTACGTTGAGCCGTATGCGGGTGGGCTGTCGGTGCTATTCGCTAAGCCTGCCGAGCTGATCGAAGGGCACAGCGAGGTTGTGAATGACTTGAACGGTAACCTGGTCAACTTTTGGGACGTTCTCTCTCGCAGTGAGTCATTTGGCGAGCTGGTGAGGATTTGCGAAGCAACTCCATTCTCTGAAGAGGTATGGAATTCCGCCCAGGAAATGGAAGCCTGCAAAGCAGTACGGACAACTCGTGACGTCAAGCAGGCGTGGGCATTCTTCATCAAGTACCGACAATCCCGACAGGGGCTCGGCAAAGACTTCGCCACGCTATCACGTCGCCGCACACGTCGTGGAATGAACGAGCAGGTCAGCAGTTGGCTTTCCGCTGTCGAAGGTCTGCCAGAAGCACATGAGCGACTGAAGCGGGTTGTGGTGCTGAATCGTGACGCACTCGCCGTAATTGGACAGCAGGACGGCCCGGACACGTTTTTCTATCTGGATCCACCCTACCTGCACGACACCAGAGTCACGACGAGCGATTACGAGTTCGAGATGAGCGAGAGTGATCACAGCAAACTACTGGAGCTACTTTGCCACATTGAGGGCAAGTTCATCTTGAGCGGTTATCCATCCGGCATCTACGACGAATGGGAGCGGGCGGGGCATTGGCAGCGAGTTGACATCGAAATCGACAACAAAGCCAGCAGCAAGAAGACGAAGCAGAAGAAAATAGAGTGCCTCTGGATGAACTTCACGCCGCCGGACAAATAAACCGGCAGCACGGGATGAGCTTTATCAGGTCGCTTGGACATCAGTAAGGACCATCAAAGATCTACGGACTGATTTATCCGTGTCCTTCCCATTGTTCAGAAAAGTTGAACCAGTATCCGCTGCAGAATCGGAAAAGGCAGTGACCTGTCACGATGTCAAATGCTTTAAGGTACATCCCATGTGATTCCTCGCCCTGCGGCCCATACTGTCTCCTGCCAAGCAGGAGTTTCGCCCTTCCCTTCGAATCTTGCCAGAACAGATGACCTTCCCCAGCTTCCTTCGAAAGCAGCGATGGTGGCCCCTTTGTCGTCCAGCAATCCTGTAATGCTGTTGTGCATCGAACGACCGAACGCGTTCTCGGGGACCGTCGAGTCGGACGGACGGTTCAGAGAGCACGACAACTCGTGCAGGCCCGCCGTGAAGTAGGCCTTGAACTTTGCGTGTGACCACGGACGCCAGAATGGTGCAGTATTCCGGCACTTCGATGCCTGATCTGGCACAGCCGCTGACCCGACAGTCTGGAGATTTCCACTCCGTCTCCGTTTGCCTCAAAAGGCTGGCTGTTTGGGATTCTGCGGGGTAGTCTTAACCGGACGGTTCTGAGCGCTGCTGAGCCGATCTGATAATGAGCCACGGGTGACGATCATCTACGGCTGCGCGTTATGTATGGGAGAGTCTTTGTGGCGGCGAGTATTGACGACGTCATCAGTCGGATCGAGGCCAGCGGCATTCTCGATGATGCCGATCTGGCAGTGGTGCGCAGTGATGCCGCAGCAGCCGATGGTGACGCCCAGAAGTTTGTCCGGTTGCTGGTCAAGAACGAGAGGCTGACGGCGTATCAGGCGCAGGCCATCTGGAAGGACAAAGGCCGCAAGCTGTCGTTCGGCAATTATGTGATCGAAGCCGAACTGGGCCGCGGTGGCATGGGTGTCGTGCTGAAGGCTCGGCACAAGCGGATGCAGCGGTACGTCGGCATTAAGGTGCTGCCGGCGAAGATGACCGAAGACGCTGATGCGATCGCACGGTTCCAGCGGGAAGTGGTTGCCGCCTCGCAGTTGACGCACCAGAACATCGTGGGCGCGTACGACGCGGACGAGATCGACGGGCAGCAGATTCTCGTGATGGAGTTCGTCGACGGTCGCGACCTGTCGTCGATCGTCAAGAGCAGCGGCCCGATGCCGGTCGAACAGGCTCTGGCGTGTGTGATTCAGGCAGCGCGAGGTCTGGAGTTTGCACACGAGCAGGGTGTCATTCATCGCGACATCAAGCCAGCCAACCTGCTGCTGGATGCCAAAGGCACGGTCAAGATTCTGGACATGGGGCTGGCTCGGTTCAGTGATTCGGCAGACGTCGGTACGCAGGCAGAACTGACGGGCACCGGAACGGTGATGGGCACGGTGGACTACATGTCTCCCGAACAGGCCATGAACACCAAGACTGCCGACGCACGCAGCGATATCTACAGTCTGGGCATCACGCTGTACTACCTGCTGACAGCCAAGCCGGCGTACGAAGGCGACACGATGATGGCGCGCCTGATGGCACACGCCAACCAGCCGATTCCGTCATTGCGTGAGGCACGCCCGGATGTCGTCGATGCCATTCAGTCCGTCTTTGAAAAGATGGTTGCGAAAAAGCAGGAAGACCGTTATCAGACAATGACCGATGTGGTGGCCGATCTGGAGCAGTGTCGCGGTGAAGGCTCCGGCACCGCCGTCGACATCAGCCGCTTGCCGTCGGGATCCGGAGCACCATCGGATCGGTCAGAACTGTCCAAGGTACTGGCTTCCGGCAGCAGTTCAGAATCGGCGGCGAATCTGGCGGTCACTTCCACGCTGCCACGCACAGAGACGGACTCGCCCACCATTATTACTGATGCGCCAGCGGCCATCACCGACACACCGACGATGATTACGGATACGCCGACAATCATCACGTCGTCGATCTCGAACACGATCCAGACGGGAACGCTTCAACACGGTGGCGGCAGCTTGGGTCCAAGTTCCAGACGTCCGGCCTGGCTGTCGGACAAGCGCGTGCTCGGCGGCATCGGCGGTGGAGTGCTGCTGCTGATTGTCGTCGCCATTATGGCGTTCAGGCCCGATCCCGAACCATCCGGGGAACAGGTTGCTTCGATCAGCGAAGGCCAGCCAAAGGTCGCTCAGAAAAAAGCTGGTACATCGGATTTGGCCTCTGCAAAGTCCGGTCAGTTCGCTCTTGAATTCGACGGGGACAGTCGCGTAAGGCTCCCGAAAACCACTTGGTATGAAGACGATGAATTCACTTTCGAGGCTTTTGTACGAGCGGACGCGGCTTACAACAATGGCGATGTGCATCAATACATTGTAAATCAGTACTATGCAGCTGGCCTCTCTATCGTAAGGGGACGTTGGAGTTTCACAGCGCACCGAGGAAAAGAAAACACCGTAGGGCAATTCTCGATGGCGCATCAGTTGGCAGCGATCGGAAGCTGGGTTCATTTGGCTGCAGTCTCTCGGAAGGGCACAATTCAACTTTTTGTGGATGGGAAACCCATGAAAGCAGGGCAATTTCCAGAGAACGTGAAATCTGGATTGGGCGAACGAATTATTAGCCTGGGAGACAAATTTGTTGGTGCGATTCGCCAGGTCAAAATCTCGAAGACGGCACAATACGAGAATCTCTTTGAACCACCTCAGCAGTTTTCGAGCGATGCAAACACCGTCGCTCTTTACAAGTTCGACGAGGGCACCGGGAGCGTCCTGAAAGATTCCTCCGGCAACGGCCATGATGGCAAGATCGAGGGAGCGAAGTGGGTGCGTGAATCACCGTTACCAGCCAGCCACGCGACGCCTTCCACAGCTAATCCTACGTACGGCCTTTCCTTCACAGATAAAGCGTCGTGGGTCAAACTCCCCGATTTGCCAATCGACTACGTGAAGCCGTTCGCCGTCGAGATGTGGTGCGCCCCCCCCCCGCAGCCATTTGACCGATACCGAATTTTCTTCTGGGTCGGTGATTACTCGTTTCGGCTTGGTAAAGCCCCGCAATCAGGTCATACTCAGTGGAGTGCTTTCGTCGAAGGTGCTGACAAAACTAAATCAGGTTGGGGGCGAACAGCCGCGTATCGCTCCTGCGACGAGTCAAAGCTCACTCACATTCTCTATCAGTGGACTGGCAATACGATCGACTGCTGGATTGACGGCAACCGCGTCGACTTTAAATCATATTCCTACGGGGACATGCCAGAGCCGGGAACTGCTGCTTTTCGCGACCTGCTCACTTCCTTAGGGGTTAGAGCGGTCTCGATCGGAAATAACCGGAAGGGCGACGGCTTTCCGTTGAAGGGTTCGATCTTCTCAACAAAGTTTTATCAGGGAATCGTCGTCGACCAGGACAAGTTCGATGTTCACAGCCTACCGCAGTCGGACGCCACGATAATCGCCGCCTACGACTTCCAGGAAGGCAGCGGCGACATTCTGCATGACTCCTCCGGCAACGGGCACCACGGCAAGATCATCGGCGCAGAGTGGGTGCGGACGGCGAACGGTGCCGCGGGTGACGCTCCACCACCCGCAGTCGCCCCGTTCGACGCGGCCACGGCGAAGCAGCACCAGCGGGCGTGGGCCACGTATCTGGAGACGCAGGTCGAGACCGTCAACAGCGTCGGCGCGAAGATGGTGTTGATCCCGCCGGGCGAGTTCCTGATGGGCAGTACGGACGAACAAGTCGAAGCAGCGTTGAAGGTGGCCGAAGAAATCAATGCCAATAAAGGTTCGAAGTTTCGCATCGAAAAATCCGAGCGACCCCAGCACAAGGTAGTCATCAGCAAGCCGCTGCTGATGGGTGCGACGGAAGTGACGATTGGTCAGTTCAAGGAATTCGCCGCCGCGACGAGTTACCAGACCGAAGCGGAGAAAGAGAAGATCAAAGCCGAGGCCGCTCCGCCGCTGGCGACCACGCCCGGTCAACCACCGTCGAACCGGATCGATACGTATTTGATCCCTGGCCCGCGCGGCGTGGACGACAATTGGCCGGCGGCAGTGATGACGTGGAATGACGCCGTCGCTTATTGCAACTGGCTTTCGATGCAGGAGAAGCTTGACCCCTGTTATCGCCCGGATGGGGATACGTGGCAGGTGTTGCTCAACAACAACGGATATCGTTTGCCGACCGAAGCGGAGTGGGAATACGCTTGTCGCGCCGGAACAACGACACAGTATTCGTTCGGCGACGACCATCAGCAGTTGGAACAGTACGGCTGGTACGACAAAAACACCAACTTCCAAATCAAAACAGTCGCTGCGAAGCCACCGAACTCGTTCGGCCTCTTCGACATGCACGGCAACCTGCAGGAATGGTGCGGCGATTTCTACGACGAAGAAATGTGGTACTCGGCAGCTCCAACAAATGACCCCAATGGTCCGGCTTCCACCTCTCGTCGTGCGATGCGTGGCGGCAACTGGAACGACAACGCTTCTTCCTGTCGCTCTGCGTCTCGCAGCGGCAGCACGCCGACGAAACTTCACCACAGCTTCGGCTTTCGCTATGTGCGAGTACTCATCGCGACGGCGACGAGTGTGAGGCACGTCGCTCCGCCAGTCGTCGCACCGGCACCGGTAACGAAGCCAATCGGCCCCACGCCACCGCCCGCCGTCGCCCCGTTCGACGCAGCACAGGCGAAGGCCCATCAGAAAGCCTGGGCGGACTATCTCGGTCTGCCGGTCGAAAAGGAAGTCGAACTGCCCGGCGGCGCGAAGATGGCGTTCATGTTGATCCCACCCGGCGAGTTCTTGATGGGTTCGAGTGAGGAAAACCTGAAGCGGTTTCTCGAAGCAGATATAACCGAGAACCGAAGCAGGATCTCTCACGAAGCGCCAGAACATCGTGTCCGTATCACCAAGCCTTTATACATTGGTAATTGTGAGGTTACACAGGGCCAGTGGAATTCCGTCATGGGTGCGAATCCATCATCGAACGCCGATTCCCCCGATTATCCTGTGGAAAGCGTGAGTTGGAATGACATTCAGCATTTCCTGCAGAAACTGAACGCAGACGATATTAGTCGAGACGGGGCGTTCGTGCTTCCCTCAGAAGCCGAATGGGAGTACGCCTGCCGAGCGGGAACGACCAGTGACTGGCATTTCGGTAACGATGCGAAGGACTTGCCAGAATTCGGTTGGATCTATCCTCACAGCCAAAATAAAACACATCCCGTCGGACAATTGCGGGCCAATGCGTTTGGACTTCACGACATGCACGGCAACGTTTATGAAAAGTGCAGGGATCATTTTGGGCATGACTATTACGCGACTTCGCCGACCGACGATCCGACCGGCTCCGCATCCATCACTGGATGGGGACGATCGAGTCGTGGCGGTTGTGCTATGCAGTCTGATTCGAAATCTCGCTCTGCCTACCGAGGTGCGAAAGATCCAGGCATTGGGGCACCAGTAGAAGGTCTTCGCCTCGCAATAACGATCGATACGGCAAAGCTGAAGACCGCACAGACACCAACTGCTGCCACTGGTGGCTCGGCCACCGGTGCGAACGCCCCGCTTCCTGCAATTGCCCCCTTCAACGAAACCCAAGCCAAAGCCCATCAGGAGGCATGGGCGAAGCACCTCGGCGAGCCGGTCGAGACCACGAACTCGATCGGAATGAAGCTCGCCGTCATCCCTCCGGGAAGTTTCAAAATGGGAGAGGGAAATGGGAGCTCTATGGCAGAGAGAAATCAGAGCGTTGTCGATGTCACACTGACGAACCCATTCCGTTTCGGCGTCCATGAGGTCACGCAGGAACAGTGGAAGGCGGTCATGGGCACGGAGCCTTGGAAGGGGATGGAAAACGCACAAGTGGGAGAGACTCTGCCGGCCAACTACGTGAGTTGGCTCAATGCGATGGAGTTCTGTCGACAGCTGACCGAGCGTGAGCAAGAATCTGGCAACCTTCCAAAGGGCTGGAAATATCGACTGCCGACAGAGGCGGAGTGGGAATGGGCCTGCCGCGCGGGAACGACGACGCAGTACTGGTTCGGCGACGACGAGTCACAGTTGGAGAAGTACACGTGGCACAAATCGAATTCGGGAAATCCGGAGGAGGGAAGCACGCGGTCGGTCGGTATGAAAATGCCAAATGCCTGGGGGCTGTTCGATGTTCATGGAAATGTCAGGGAGTGGTGCTCTGACTATTGGGATAACACCTTGCCAGGCGGAATGAACCCCCCAGGACCCGCCGAGGGATCGTCCCACGTCAATCGAGGCGGGAGCTGGAACGACCCAGCACGTTCCAGCCGATCGGCACACCGCCACGTGGGGTTCGAACCGACATGGGTACTTAGCCATGTAGGCTTCCGCGTGGCCCTGAGTCCGTCTGGCGACCCAGTCAATCAGTCGGCAGGTTCTTCGACGACGGTACCAGCTAAACCAATTCCGTAATAGAACGCCGCCGGGAAGATTATGCCGTAATCACGTGATTACCAGCACCGCTGTCAGCAGAGCCAGACTGTGAGACGTCCGGCTTCGCATCGAGTGGATGTCAGACCGCTCTCAGTATCGGGTTGTTCGATCTGCAATTCGATCTGCCTCGAATGTCGAGAAGTAGACTGAAGAGAAGTGCGAAGCAACCTGCCATCCACCCGGCAGTCCCCGACGATGGCGACAGCGAAGTTGCCAGCGTCGATCGGGCATGTGTTTTACGACGCGCTCAATGGAGTTTGTCAGTTTGGGCAAAACCGGCCAGTGATTTGCGGGTGAAAACCGGCCATTGAAGGAGCGGTTCTGCTGGGCCTTCAGCACGATAGTGCTGGAGGTAACCAGCATGGCCGAATATTGTTCGCCCTGCTAAGCGAACGGGACTGCAAATCATGAAGACCGAGAAAGAGAAGATGCTTGCAGGAGAGCTTTATGATGCTCTCGACTCCGAACTCGTCGGGGCAAGGGAGCAAGCCAGAGACCTTTGCCAAAACCTTAATGCAACTCGGGAGCGGGAACAGGAGGCTCGCCGTCAGATTCTGATTGAGTTGCTTGGTAGTGGCGGTGATTCGGTCTGGATGCAGCCGCCGTTCTATTGTGATTATGGCAGCAACATCCACCTCGGCGAACGGGTCTACTTCAACTTCAACTGCGTTGTTCTCGACGTGTGCGAGGTGCGAATCGGCGATTTCACCTTCTTTGGTCCAGCCGTTCAGATTTACACGGGCACTCACCCGATGAACGCCAAACTTCGTCGCACGCAGGAACTTGGCAAGCCTGTCTCGATTGGTTCGGATGTCTGGGTAGGTGGAGGAGCCATCATCTGCCCCGGCGTCACCATTGGATCAAGAACAGTAATCGGTGCAGGAAGCGTGGTGACGAAGGACGTCCCCGAGAACGTATTTGCCGCTGGCAATCCCTGTCGAATCATTCGAGAGATTAGCGAGAACGATGACTCGGCTGGCGTTTCCGAATCGTGAAGGAATGCTGCCATGAAGTCCGAAAGCTCGTTGAGCAGCCAGCAAGACTTGCCATGACTAGCCACGATGACGATCAACCCAAATCAACGATCATCTTTTCGGTCGTTGTTATTTTTTTATTCGTCTTCAGCTTCGTGCTGTTGGCTTTGGCGGATTCATTCTTTTCCTGGCGGCTGATGCCGGGAATAATTCAGCAATTGGCTCACGAAGTTCTCATGCGAATCATTCCGATGGAATGATCCCGAATCGAGCCTGACCTTCAACTGGCATGCTCATCGATTCGCCTCTTCAGAAACGCTTCCAGCCCTTCAGGATCATTGGTTCCGATTCGCAGCCTTCGGCCTTGCTTGAAGTACACGTCCACGCAGTCGAATCCCCACAAGTTCCAAGTCCAGCCGCCACCTGGACTCAGATGGATGCCCCAACCATCGAAGAAGGTCGTTCGACTTTGCTCAACGGACTTTATGTCGGTGTACCGAATGCGTCGTCGAAAGAGAGGCAAAGGTCCGAAGGAAATGAGCAGCCGGTCGAATTCGTCACTGACCGTCAACTGACGGAAAGAGACGGCAAGGACAAACATCACTGCGCCGCTACTGGCCAGAATGATTTGCGTCATTTCTGCTGGAGTCAGCCATGCACCAACGAGCATACCGATTCCGATCACGACATTCAGAAGATAGAGCTGAGCAGATTGAGTGTGGTCATACTG
>JABMPE010000401.1 GCA_013203845.1 Rhodopirellula sp.
GGACTTCTTCCAGCAGCAGCCTGGCACTCCAACCGTTCTTAATCGCCAGCTTCTCGCATTTCGTACGTTGCTCAACCTGATCTCTGGAGAATGCAAGCAGCGTCCGCACGTGAGTCCAATGCAATGGCTCCTGAGTCTCAGCATGCAGACGCTGGCTCAGGGCATCGAACTCTTCCTGCGTGTACAGACAAGCAAAATCCAGCGTCTTGTAAAACTGATCCCGCGATACCCCATGCTCTGCCATCAGCTTCTCACGCGCCTCGCCATCAACTCGTACCTTCTTGCCAGGCCCGCGCCTACCCCCGATGGCTTCTTTGATCTTCCGCCCGGTTTCGTAATACCGGGTCAGTTCGTCAGCGACTGCCGGTCCCCGAGTAATGCCAATCGGCCTGCCAGTAAGTGCTGCCGCCTTCTTCGCCATCGCGTCTCCCCCTCAGTCCGTCGATTCTGAAACCGCCACAGTCTGTGTTAGCGGTCACAGAAATGGGAGTCTGGACGCTCAGGATTACTTCAATCGGACGAGAGTCGTACCATGATTATGAAGGGGACCAGTACTGCCATTCCTTGAGGGATATTGAGTTGGCAAAATACTGGCTGTCATCACTGTGTGACTTCGAAAATCGAACACAAGACGAGAGAGACGCTATGAGGCACAAGTAGTCCACTGTGCGGTGACGGCATCCACTTCAGCGCCGCGATCTGCTCACGGACTGCGGGAAGCAGTTGCGGATGCTCGCGGTAAAGGTTTTCGGGATCGATGTCGCGTCCTTCAGCCCGCGCCGTCTCCCAGCGATCGATGAATTCCTCAACGAGGCTCTCGACGCCATCGCCCGAAACGTGTGCATCGTCGGACGACCGATCGCCGTTGCAGTTATGGTCGCTGGTCAGCTGGCTCACTGGTCTGCCTCCCCGGAGATCGCCAGCGGAGTTCCATGCATGACGCGGTAACGTTCGACACACGCCGCCCGCCACTGCCGGATGACAGTTCGTCGCGACACACCCAGCACGTTGGCGGCTTCGCCCTGAGTCAGTCCTTCATACCACACCAGTTGAAAGACCTCACGTGGTACATCAGGGAGACGCAGCGATTTCTGCAGTAACAGCGGCGGCAGCGAGAACGATCAGTGTCAGTGCTATGCGTTTCATGACTCGGCTCCATCAGTTAGGTGAGAGGAAGACGTTGCGGCCGAATCAATCTGGCCGCGTTGCTGACATAACAATATGCAGGCCATGCCAAAGTCTGACAGGAATGCCATAACCAACCGGTAAGAAACATGTTGTGGCCGATTGAACTGTTCTTTGTGATTCCATTTGCCTGACCCGATTGATGACAGCCGATGTCCATCGGAGTACGCACGAAGGGCATCGTTCTTTGGTCACGCTCCCGCAGCAGCCCATTTGACGACGGCGGTGTTTGGCGCGATCAACAATCGTGTGGGAATCGTCAGACGACTGGACTCGCGAGTTTGCTTCATTAAGCCGTTCAAGAAATGACGTCGTGGGTTTTTGCATTCAGCGTAGACGCCTCAGTTCACCAATTCCGGTTCAAGTGATGGATTGAGCTGTACCGATATTGAGAGTCGACGCAGTTTGATGCCCGGAGATAGTCGGGGCAGTCGTTCCTGATGTGAGGTCTCTCGGTGACTGTTCGCGTGTTCGTGACTCTGTTGATGCTGGCGCAGGCGATGGCCTGCCCGTTCCTCCATTGCGGGGAGTGTCAGGGAGCGTGCGCGTTTCGCTGCGTGGGGACAGATCACGAGGACGACGGCTGCAGCGAGACGGAGTTCAGCGATGAGAGTCATTCTCACGTGCCGGTAAGTTGCGAAACTCCGGGAAGCCTCCCGAATGCTCCCGCATGCCCGGACCACGACGGTTCCGTAGACTGTCTGTGCCGTGGCGCGATTCGGGCTGAGCAGGTTAAATGTCCTGACACGACTTCCTTCGGCCTGTTTCTCATCCTGCCAGATGCCTTCTACTTGGGAACGCGTCCGCCACAGACAGTTGAGGCACGCAGTCTGGCGTGTACGGGCTCTGTCCACTTCCCACCGCTCATTACGGGAAGACGCGTCTGCATCCTGACGCAGACCTGGCTGCTTTAACTGACAGTCCCGCTGCGTTTGCAGCCGGTTGATAGTCGTGCTTTTGCCATCAACTGGCGTCCTCGCAGTACAGCATCGCACTGATTCTCTGTCCGCTTCTGTCGGACCATGAAATCACGCAATCCTGATGTCTGCGTGTAAAGACGCCTCAATCAGCCCGACCTGATCAGCCCGAATCATTCGCTGCTCGGCTTGAACTGGGACATTTCGTTCCCCCCAAACCGTGTGGGCCAGAATCGTCGCGAGCTGTTGTTACCTCTGCCCTCGGATGCTCAGTTCATAACTCAAAAGATGTCTTTCGGCTGCGCATGTCGGAAGCGAATCGCAACCAGTGAAAGGAAGGCCAATCATGCCAATGCCCCGCTCCCATAAAGGGCTGCTTCTCCTCGTTCTGTCAGTCGCGATCGGATTGACCGGATCGCAAACTTACGCCCAGACTGCCAGTCGCGCTGGGGCACCTGCTGCTCAGTCGAGTCCTGGCGATCAGAAGATCGCGGCCAACTCGAAGGCCGGACATACGACGTTCCTGTTGTTCTACCGTTCCAACGACCAACTGACACAGACTGCCTATCAGACGCTCAAATCAGGAGCCTCGAAACGCAAAGATGCTGCGATTCTCCCAATCCAGGTTGATGATCGAGCCGAACGTGGCCTCATCGAACGGTTCGACATTACGCGTACCCCACTGCCGGCAGTCGTGTCGCTCGCGCCGAATGACGCTGTGACCGGCGTCTTCTCACAGCGGATCAAACCCGAAGAAGTAGACGGTGCGGTCGTGAGTTCAGGTTACGCACAATGCATCAAGGCGATGCAGAGTGGCCAGATCGTGCTGCTGTGCGTGCAGCCTGCAACGCGTGGCTTTGTGCCGAAGGGCGTTCAGGACTTCCAGGCCGATCGCCTTTACCGCGAACGGACTCAGGTCGTGAATATCAGTGCGACCGATCCAGGTGAGGCACTCTTCGTCAAGCAGCTCGGCCTGAACGCCCTCAGTGCGTCTCCGCAGGTCGTCTTTATGGCACCTCCGGGAGTCATGCTCGGTGCCTACGACGCGAACGTCACTCATGCTGCACTTGCGACGAAGCTGGCCGCTGCCGGAAAGTGCTGTGACGACAAGAACTGCAAGCACCATTCCCGCACCGCGACGGGAGCATCACCGACAACAACCCGCTGAGTGGCTCAGGACTGAGGGTTAAGGAGTTTGAGACGACAGGCATCGGGGCCAATATGGCTTCGATGTTCTGTCGGGCTCGATGCCGACCCGCAGACTGCACTCTTCGGGTTGCTCTTACCCCGCACTTCCTGGCTCTCGATTTTGAGCCTTCAAACCATAAGGAATCCCGCTATGAATCTCCGCTCGCTGATCTGGAAAGAACTGAGACAGCGGCCGACGCCCATGATGACCAGCCTGATTGCCGTCACGCTGGGTGTTACCGCTCTGGTCGCGATTCAGAATATCACTGTGTTCTCTGAGCAGGCGATCGCTCAGAAGATGGAAAATCTCGGTGCGAACGTACTCGTCCTGCCGCAGTCCGTTTCTCTGCAGGACTACTACGCGGCCGATATGCACGGGCAGACAATGCCCGAAGCGAACGTCACGCAACTGGCGCTGGCCCGACTGCCTGGCGTTCAGAATCTCGCCCCGAAACTGTGCGTGTCCGCGTCGGTCGATTCGATCCCGATTACGTTGACCGGGATTCTGCCGAAGTCTGAGTTTCAGACGAAGTC
The DNA here is from genome assembly GCA_013203845.1 of Rhodopirellula sp. GTDB lineage: Bacteria > Planctomycetota > Planctomycetia > Planctomycetales > Planctomycetaceae > JABMPE01. Next base: position 3,825 of record JABMPE010000401.1, read on the forward strand.
GTCCTGGCAGGGGCTCGCGCTGCTGGCTAATTCCGTCGGCTCGGATCGAGGCTGCTGCGAAACAACTGGTGCCGATGTATCGAACGACAACGATCCGGCTTCGCTGGCCACAACGAGGACCATACACGAACTCGGCAAGGACGAGATCATCATTGGGTCTGATCTGGCGGCTCAACTGGGAACGAAACCTGGCGATCGACTCGAACTGTTTGGCGAAGAGTTTCAGGTGCTGGCCGTCCTGCCTGCGACCGGAACCATTGATGACGGTCGGATGTTCGCGCATCTGCATTCCGTGCAACGACTGTCAGACTCCGGCCCCGTCGTCAACGTCATTGAGATCATGGGCTGTTGCGAAGACGCCGCCGGCAGCCTGATCAGCGATCTCTCGTCGCTGCTTCCCGAAACAAAAGTGATCACGATCGCACAGGTCGTGGAAACGCAGGTCGCCGTGAACACTCTCATGTCGCGCATGTCCTGGGTGTTCTTCTCGATTCTGCTGCTGGTTGGTGGAGCGAGCATCGCCAGCGTGATGTATGCCAACGTGGCCGAGCGTCGTCGCGAAATTGGAACACTGATGGCACTCGGCGCAACTCCCGGTTACGTGATTCGAATGTTTCTCGGCAAGGCGACCATCCTGGGAGTGTGTGGTGGAGTCGGAGGCTTCATCGTCGGCACGATTCTGGCCGCGATCCTGGGACCGCAACTGCTGGGCGTCTCCGTGCAGCCGATGCCGATGCTGCTTGGTATCGGACTGGTGACTGCCTGCGTTGTTGCTGTCGCTGCGAGTTACTTGCCGGCTCGACGAGCATCACGCCTCGATCCGTGCCTGTGCTTCTCTGAGGGTTGAGAGTCCAGAGACGAGCGGCGTCGGTTACGACCTGACATCAACCTTCATAATGCAAAATCAAATAAAGGCAAAACGATGTACCAGTTGGAAAACGTCAACAAGACTTATGAGCGGCGAGGGCAGACTGTCACGGCGTTGGCAGACTCCACGCTGTCACTGGCTGAAGGTGAGTTCGTTGCTCTCGTCGGACCAAGCGGCAGCGGCAAGACAACGCTGCTGTCGATGCTCGGCGGCATGCTCGCACCGACTTCGGGACGCATCCTGCTCGACGGCGCATCGCTGTATGACTTGAGCGTTCAGGACCGCACGCGGTTGCGACTTGACCGGATTGGCTTTGTATTTCAGTCGTTCAATCTGATCCCGTGGCTGAGCGCCGTCGAGAACGTGCAGGTGCCACTCAGCCTCGCGGGAAAGCCGGCAACTGAGCAGCGTGAACGTGCGACCGAACTGCTTGACCGCGTTGGCTTGTCCGATCGGCTGGAGCATCGACCGTCCGAACTCAGTCAAGGACAGCAGCAGCGAGTCGCACTGGCCCGTACGCTGGCCAACAATCCAAAGATCATTCTCGCCGACGAACCAACCGGCAATCTCGATCCGGCGTCCCGCGAGACCGCGATGGACTACCTGTCAGGCTTTCACGCCGAAGGCCGCACGATCGTCATGGTCACTCATGACGAGTTCGCTACGGGCTACGCGAAGCGCACGCTGAGACTGGTCAATGGTGTGGTGAGCGACGAAGCGGAAGCCGCACGGGCTGCGTAGCAGACGAATCAAGAGACCAGAGTTCGATGGCCACACTGGACACTGGACTCCCATCAACTTGAGTCAAAACAGGCAGGATCGGGGAGCGGTAGGCAGACAGTCGGGAGAATCCTGGACAGGTCGACGTGTTTTGCCCTGCCGGTTGGAGTTCTACCAGATTCCCACCGATACGCGATGTGTCAAGACATGGATGTCGAGGTAATACGATGAAACGTTTTGCATGCTGCATGACCCTGCTCGCCGCTCTCGTTAGTGGATGTGCACAGACTCGTTTTCAATCACGCAGCGAGTCCCCGCTGACGTCAGAAGTCGTCGCGCGAAAACCCGCGTCTGAGACTTCGACCGAATCCAGCCAACGATCAACAGAAAACGTCAACGATTCCGTTGTCCATGCGGACGGCCAGAGATCGTTGTCTTCCGCGGTACAGCAGGCGGGTGCTCAAGGAACGGCGGAACCCAGCCCTCTACCACCTGCACCGGCGGCTCAGATCGATGATTCCGAAACCAGCCTCCCTCAACCCTCAACGCTCACCCCTCAACCAGTTCTGAACTCTGGACACTCGACTCTGGACTCTCCTGCGACACTCGACGCGTTCGAGCAGCTTGCCCTGCAGAACAATCCGACGCTGCGGATGGCTGAGGCGGAGATCGAGAAGGAACGCGGCAACTGGACTCAGGTCGGGCTGTATCCCAACCCGACCGTCGGCTATCTGCGGTCGGACGCTGCGTCATCAGGCGGCGGGCGCTCGGACGGGGCGTTCGTGCAGCAAACCTTTATCACCGGCGGCAAGCTGACACTCAATCGCGAGATAGAAGTTTTCGGGATCGCGGATGTCGCATTTCAGCAGGAAGCGCAGCGGCAACGCGTGCTCAATGACGTGCGGCAGCGGTTCTATGCAGCGCTGTCCGTGCAGGAAGAACTGAAGCTGGCAGACGAAATTGTCGCGTTGACCCGTGAAGGAGTGACTGCGTCCCAGCGTCAGTTCGACGCTGGTGAGGTTCCGGTCTCTGATGTGCTGCAGTCCGAGATTCAGCTTCAGGTGTTTGAGTCATCACGGGATCGTGCCCGATCAAATTATCGACTGGCCTGGCAGAATCTGGTCGATATGGTGGGCATACCGGACCGGGTGCCGGAAGAACTTGCGGGAGATTTTCCGAAAGAGTTTGCCGAACTGGATCGTGACGCACTGTGGCAGCAACTGGTGGAAACAAGCGGATTGCTCCGGTCGTCGGAGGCTCAAGTGGGAGTCGCTCGAAAAACACTGGAACGGCAGGAAGTCCAGCCGATTCCGGACGTCACCGTGCAGGTTGTCGGTGAGGTCGATCATACGAACGGTGCCTCCACCGTCAGTACGCTGCTGGCACTGCCGCTGCCTTTGTTCGATCGCAATCAGGGCAACATTTACAACGCCTGGCACGATGCGGCACGGGCGGAACAGGAAGTCGAACGGACGCGACTGGTGCTGCGGGACCAGTTTGCTCTGACGTACCGCGACTATGAAACGGCCCGTAACGAGTCGCAGCGGCTGGCGAGTCACATTCTTCCGAGAACGAAGCGAAACCTCGAACTGGTGACGACCGGGTATCAGCAGGGACAGTTCGACCTGCCGCGCGTTCTGTCTGCTCGGCAGACATACTTTGAAATGACCATGAACTGGTTGACGGCACGCAGTCAGGCGCAACACGCCCGTATGCAACTGGAGGGACTGTTACTGACCGGCGGGCTGAATCCGGCCATCATCGGTACGGCAATTCAGGGAGCGGATGAAGGCGGCGATCAGCGACGTGGCGTGCTGCAGAACCTCCAGCAGCAGCAGGGAGCCCGACTGCAACTCTTCAACCCCGGCACGACGCAGTAAGTTGAGTGACCCATCCACACGGGATTAGAGATTTCTCAGATCGCATCACGCTTGACACTACTCCGCTCGGCCCGGACATTGGACTCATGGTCGAATCGCTGTTCCACAAAATGCTGTGCTGGTTGCTGCTCCTGTGTGTGGGGCATTGCCCGGTTCCGTCGTTTGATGCGGACTGGGAAGATCGTGGCGTGCCGTTTGACAGCGTGTTCGACGCACATGCCTGGCACCCGATGCTGCTGGGTGTCGCGGCTCCGGATGACATCGATCGCGGTCCGTTTCGTGAAAAGTCGGACGACGGCTCAACGTCATCGACGTCACCGTATGGGGCAGAATTCGTCGTCAGTACCGGCGCGGTGGCTTTGTCGCAGCCTGTTGCGTCTTGTGGATGCGACGTTGTGTCCTATCACGAGGCGTTGCCGAGTCGGCTGCCCGCCGCTTTGTGGCGAGTGATCTACGCGACGCTCGCCGACCGTCACCGTTCTCTGTGCTCGCCTGGCGCGCGGGCTGCGCTGATCTGCGTGATGCAGATTTAGTCGGGCGACCCGAGCCGGCCGTCGCTGCGTCCAGCATCGCCGCGGTCCACTGTGATCACTGTGGCGATCACAATGGCAATTGCTCTCCGGCCTCACTGCTTCACGGTTCTGGTTTGCCGTTGCTGGTGCCCGCTGTGTGCCAGTCCTTTGCCTTCTGACTCGGTCAGGTTTTGTCCCATGAATGATCCATTAATCGTCCATGAATCGCTTTTCCTAACCTCGAAACCAACATCCCCAAAAACGCCAGCGACGCGGACAGCGGGACGTTCAGCTGCCGGCATCATGCTGATGGTCGGCGTGGCGTCGGCAGTGCTGGGAGGAACGGCGGTGTGGTTGACGGTGTGGTTGACGGTAGCTGCGGTCGGTCACACCGACCAGTTGGGTTCGCCAGGTGATCGTGCCGTTCCGGCCGACGACGACGAGCCGACGTCAGGTGTCGTTGTTCTGCCGGAAATCCAGTGGCCGGTCGCCGGGATTCGCATCGAAACGGCGCAGCGTTCCGACATCACCGCGTCGGAGTGGGTCACCGGCAAAGTCGCTCTCAATGAAGACAAGCTGGCACAGATCGATCCGCTGGTCGAAGGCATTGTCCACGATGTGCCGGTGCAGTTTGGAGACAATGTCACGGCGGGGCAGACGCTGGCGATTATCGACAGTCGGGAAGTCGGCCAGGCCAAACTCGAACTGTTCAGAACTCGGCTGGCGACAAAACTGGCCGAGGTCAAAGCAGAATGGCAGCGGGAAATTGAGACTAACGTGCTGGCTCTGATCCACAGTCTGACCGAGCAGATTCCCATCGCGGAGATCGAACCACGGTTTGCCGACAAGTCAATGGGCACGTGGCGCGAGCAACTGGTTTCCGCTTACGCCCGGCTCCATAAGTCACGTGCGGATTTTGAACGGTTGCGGATACTGAGCGACCAGGGCATCTCGGCGGGTAAAGACTCGATCGCCGCCCGCGCCGCGTTTGAAGCGGATCAGGCGATGCTGCAGTCGCTGCTTGAACAGATTCGCTTCACAGCCCGTCAGAGCCGTTTCACTGCCGATCAGACGCTCGAACAGGCTCGCACCGCCGAAGCCATCAGCCGGACCAACCTGCGTATCATGGGACTGGGCGATGCTGCCGCTTCGGCGACTGATCCCACTCAGGAAGGGGAAGCCGTTTCACACTACACCATCAAAGCTCCGTTTGACGGTGCCATCATCGAAAAAGATGTCGTGCTGAAAGAACGCGTGGGACCGGCGACACAACTCTTTTCAATCGCCGACCTGCGGACGGTGTGGGTTACCGCCGACATTTACGAACGTCGCATGGGCACGCTCGCCCGCCTGAAGGATCACACGATTCGTTTTCGCACGGGGGTCTATCCCGATCGAATGTTCGAGGCACAGGTCTTTTCCACCGGGTCCGTGGTCAATGAACAGTCCCGTACGCTGCCCATGACCGCGCTGGCCGGAAATCCCGATCGGCTGCTCAAGCCAGGCATGTTCGTCGATGTCGAACTGCCCGGTGAGACCGTTCCGGACGTGCTGGCAGTTCCAGAAGGTGCGGTGCTGGAACACGACGGAAAGTCGTTTGTCTTCATCCATGCGGAAGGGGATCAGTTCGAACGGCGCGACGTCGCCATTGGTCGTTTGTTTGATGGCCGTCTGGAAATCATCGCGGGACTCGATACCGGTGACGCCGTGGTGACAGCCGGCGGGTTCTTTCTCAAGTCGCAAATGCTGCAAGGCCAGTTCGCGGACGATGATTAGCAGGGGCGATGTTCCACGTCCTGGCACTCTCCCCACTCGATTTTTCGTTGACTCACCATGATCCAGCAACTCATTTCCTTCTCTCTCAACAACCGGTTTCTGGTTGTGCTGCTGACGCTGGTTCTTATCGGCGCGGGTGTTGTGTCGATGGTCGGTCTGCCGGTCGATGCCGTTCCGGACCTGACCAACACGCAGGTGCAGGTTCTCACGCAGGCTCCGTCACTGGGGCCGGTGGAAGTGGAGCAGTTCATCACGTTTCCCGTTGAGACGTCGCTCAGTGGAATTCCACGGGTCGAGGAAATCCGCTCACTGTCACTGCCGGGATTATCGGCCGTCACCGTCGTGTTTGAAGACGGCACGGATATCTACTGGGCGAGGAACCTTGTCGGCGAACGCATCAAGGAAGCCCGCGATCAGATTCCTGATGGCATCAGCGAACCGCAGATGGGACCGATTGCCACCGGTCTCGGTGAAATCTACCACTTCGAAGTGCGGGCCGAACCGGGCTCGGAGTACAGCCTGATGGACCTGCGCACGATTCTTGAATGGCAGGTGGCGTATCAGTTACGCAGCGTGCCGGGCGTGATCGAAGTCAACACGCAGGGCGGTGAACTGAAAACGTACGAAGTGCAGGTCGATCCGAACCGGATGCTCAAGTACGGCATCTCCGTCAGTCAGGTGTTCGAGGCACTGCGGCAGAACAATGCCAACGAGGGCGGTGGCTACATCGCTCATTTCGATGAGCAGCAGCTTGTCCGCGGCGAAGCACTGATCGAGAAACTCGCCGACATCGAAACCATCGTGCTGGACAGTCGCCACCACGACACACCGATCATGATCCGCGACATCGCCGACGTGCGCTTCGCTCCGCAGTTGCGGTACGGAGCGGCCACACGCGACGGACGCGGCGAAGTCGTGACTGGCACGGCGATGCTGCTGATGGGTGAGAACTCACGCACGGTCGCTCGACGCGTTGATGACCGGATCAAAGAGATTCAAAAAACGCTTCCGCCCGGCGTCGTGATCGACACGTTCTACGACCGCACCACGCTTGTCGATCGCACCATTGCCACGGTGAGTGAGAACATCACCGGCGGCGCGATCCTCGTTGTGATCATGCTGTTTCTGCTGCTGGGCGATCTGCGTGCCGGACTGATCGTCGCCGCCTCGATTCCGCTCTCAGCGCTGTTCATGTTCATCGCCATGCGTCTGGCCGGAGTCCCCGCGAATCTGATGAGCCTCGGCGCACTGGACTTCGGCATCATCGTCGACGGTTCCGTGGTCATGGTCGAGCAGATTGTTAGAAGGTTGAGTGTTGCCGGTAGAGGTGAGCCGACGGCGCTAGCCGCGGGTGGCGTGGCAACACCCGACGCTCGCGCGTTCGGCTCAGACCGACTCTCCATCATCCGCTCCGCCGGTGCCGAAGTCGCCCGGCCGATCCTGTTTGCCGGGATGGTCGTCATCATTGTCTTTCTGCCGATCCTCAGTCTGCAGGGCATCGAAGGCAAAATGTTCCGACCGATGGCGTTCAGTTTCATGTCCGCGCTGGCCGGGGCACTCGTGTTGTCGGTCACCGTGATCCCGGTCATGGCGTCGCTGTTTCTGGCGCGCACGATCAGTGACCGCGAGACCTGGCTGGTGCGATTCTGCAAGCGCGGCTACTCGCCCGTCCTGCGTTGGACGATCGCGCATCCGCTGCCGGTCACGGCGACTGCGGCCGGCGTCTTCGTAGCCAGCGTCTTAATGGCGTCGCAATTTGGAGCCGAGTTCATCCCGCGACTCGATGAAGGCGACATCGCGATGGAGGGCTATCGGCTGCAGAGCGTCTCGCTGGAAACGTCGATCGAACTGAGCACGCAGATCGAAAAAACACTGCTCGCCGAATTCCCGGAAATCCGCACGGTGGTGTCGAAGATTGGTCGACCGGAGATCGCCACCGACCCGATGGGCGTCAACCGGACTGACCTGTTCGTGCTGCTCAAGCCTCAGGAAGAATGGCCAAACTTCGACAGCAAAGACGAACTCGTCGAAGCAATGGAAGGCACGCTGGCCGAGCGAATCCCCGGCCAGGGTTTCAGCTTCAGCCAGCCGATCGAACTGCGCGTGCAGGAGCTGATCGCCGGTGTGCGAGCGGACGTCGGCATCAGTCTGTATGGTGACGAGTTGAAAACGCTTTCCCGCAAGGCCGATGAGATCGTACGAGCGGTCCAGCAGGTTCGCGGCGCGTCGGATGTGCGGGCCGAACAACTCGGCGGCATGGCGTATCTGCGAGTTAAAGTTCGCCGCGATCAGATCGCCCGTTACGGCATCAACGCCCGCGACGTGCTCGATGCCGTCTCGATTGTCGGTGGGCGAGTGGTGGGACAGGTCTACGAAGGGCAACAGCGTTTTGCATTACAGGTGAGGCTCGGCGAGCAGTGGCGGAAAGACATTGACGCCATCCGAAAACTGCGAATCGCCGACCCTCGCGGACGACAGATTCCGCTGGAGGAACTCGCCGATATCGCGGTCGAAGAAGGCCCGGCCCTGATCAGCCGCGACGACGTGCGGCGAAGAATCCTCGTGCAGTGCAACGTCCGCGGGCGTGATCTGGCGGGCTTCGTCGCTGCCGCTCAGCAGGCCGTCGAGGACCAGGTCACTCTGCCCTCCGGCTACCGCATCACCTGGGGCGGCCAGTTCAAAAACCTGCAGGAAGCGAACCGCCGACTGATGATCGCCGTGCCGGTCGCGATGTTCCTGATCTTCTCACTGCTCTACATGGCCTTCCGCTCCGGTCGGCTGGCACTCCTGATCTACCTGAACGTGCCGATGGCCGCGACCGGCGGCATCTTCCTGCTCTGGCTGCGCGACATGCCATTCTCGATTTCTGCGGGTGTCGGCTTCATCGCGCTGTTCGGCATCGCCGTGATGAACGGAGTCGTCCTGGTCGAACACATCCGCGACCTGCGCAGAACCGGCGTCGAGACCAGCAACGCGGTCTATCAGGGAGCGATGGACCGCCTGCGACCGGTTCTGATGACCGCCACGACCGACGCGCTGGGCTTCCTGCCCATGGCCCTCTCCACCAGTGCCGGAGCCGAAGTCCAGCGTCCACTGGCCACGGTCGTCATCGGCGGAGTGCTCACGTCGAGCCTGCTGACCCTGCTCATCCTCCCGGCCATCTACCGCTGGTTCGAACCGGCCGCAGACGCGGCATCAGGCGAATTCCGCGAGGAAACGTCGGTGACCTGATTCACGATGTGACTGTCCGTTTGCTGTCGGCGACAGCAGCGCCCACGTGATGTGACTGCTGGGTGAGATGACCGGGATTTCCTGAGGATTGCAATAAAGTATGACCACACGCGTTTTTATCATTCTGCTCATGCTGGTTCAGGTGCTGGCCTGTCCGTTCCTCGATTGTGGGGAATGCAGAGGTGCGTGCGCGGCTCGGTGTGTTGTGGCGGATGACGCGTGTGATGATTGCTGCAAGTCCGAGTCGGATGCCGCAACGGCTGTGTGTGAGCACAGGTCTGATTCTTGTGACGATCCGGCATGTCCGGACAATCCCGGCCCGCTCAACTGCCTGTGTGGTGGAGCCGTTCAGGCCAATGATGTCGACTGTCCCGACCTGCTGGCTGGCGGCGAATTTCCTGCTCTGCCGGAGGTTACGCTGTCGGAGACCGGTTTGCGGCTCGTCGCCATGTCGGCTGAGCTGAGTCTCGAAGGCTGCCCCCACTTCCCGCCGCTGATAACGGGAACGTCGCTCTGCGCGCTGACGCAGACTTATCTGCTCTGAGAGTTTCCTGCTTCTGTCTGAACAGGAGCGCGCAGAGGAAACAGAGAAACATCTCCGTTCGCTCTGTTCTCTCCTGTTCGAAACCAGAACGCCCCCCGGTGCGCGACTCCCGCCGCGCTGACAACTCTCAGTTGTGGATGCCTTGTTATGAGCACTCAGATTCTTCCATCCGGCGCGGATGCTGCGCCGGATGCCGGTCCGCCGGAAGCGACCGGTTCACCATCATCACCACCGATTGAGCAGCCAACGACTAAGTCCATGCCGCGTCGATTCGCCGGTTGGCTTCTGCATTCGATACCCACGACGGTCGTCCTCGCCGTGCTGGCAGCGCTGGGCTGGTGGGGACATCACACCGGGTGGGCACTGCCGAAGTTCTCCGAAGTCACCGGCGAAGCGGCGGCGTTTCCCGACGACTGGTGCGAAGAACACGGCGTGCCGGAAACAATGTGCGTCGAGTGCAACCCGGATGAGTATCCGCAGCGTGAACTTCACGGCTGGTGCAAAGTTCATGGAGTTCACGAATGCCCGTTGCATCACCCTGACGTCGCTCAACTGAAAGTGACTCCAGAGATCGAGGCCCGTGATCTGGACAGAGCAGTGCGAGCGCTGGCGCTCAGACCGCGACCGGAAAACAACTTCGCCTGCCAGAATCCCGGTCGGCGTATTCAGTTTGCGTCGGTTGAGGCGGCTGCGAAAGTCGGTGTCGATGTCGAACCGGTACTGCGTGCTCCGATTGAGGAATCTGTCACTGCTACCGGTGAGATTCGGTACGATGAAACCCGTGTCGCTCAACTGGCATCGAAAGTCGCAGGAACGGTCTGGAGCGTCGAAAAGGAGGTTGGCGACGCCGTCCGGAAAGGCGACGTTCTGGCAGTCATCGACGCCGTTGATGTGGGGCGGGCCAAGTCGGAGCTGCTGGCTGCGCTGGCGCAACAGTCCCTGCAACAGAAAATCTACGAGCGTCTGCAGCAGCTGGCCAAAGACGGCATCGCTGCCGGGCGACAGGCACAGGAAGCTGAGACCGAATACAGCAAGGCACGGATTGCCGTCGTGAGTGCGGCGCAGGCACTGAGCAACCTCGGACTGCCAGTTTCTGTCAAAGAACTGCGACACCTGGATGAGCAGCAACTCGCGACCCGCTTGCGATTTCTCGGACTGCCGGCGTCACTGGTCGCGGCACTCAATTCCGAAACGGCATCGTCAAATCTGATCCCGGTACGGGCTCCCTTCGATGGCAGCGTCTCCAGCCGCCGCGTCGTCTCCGGAGAAGTCATCAGTTCTGCAACGAGCTTGTTCACCATCGCCGACACCAGCCGCATGTGGCTGATGCTTAACATTCCTCTGGAGGCTGCCGCTTCTGTCTCCATCGGGCAGCAACTCGTCTTTCAGCCCGATGGAAGTCCGCAGGAAGTCCGCGGAACGATTGAGTGGAAAAGTTCATCAGCCGACCAGAAAACTCGCACGTTGATGGTCCGCGCCAGTCTGGACAATTCAGACGGTCGCCTGCTGAACGAAGCATTCGGAGCTGGCCGTGTCATCCTGCGTGAGGAGCCCGCAGCGATCGTCGTTCCAAACGCAGCCGTGCAGTGGGACGGAAGCTGTGCCGTCGTCTTTGTTCGTGACAAGGCGTGGTTTGATGACAAGTCGCCGAAGCTGTTCCACACCCGCTCGGTCCGGCCGGGAGTGAAGGCTGACGATTACACGGAAATCATTGCCGGCCTGCTGCCAGGCGAAGTGGTCGCGACGCTTGGTAGTGACGTGCTGCGGGCACAGCTCCTGAAGAACAACCTCGGTGCCGGGTGACTGTGTGGCCATTAAAGCGACCGGTCGGTCGCTTCGAGTTCAGAGTTGAGAGTCCAGAGACCTCATCTCAACATCTTTCAACTCCGGACACCAAACCCATTCCCTCTAGACTCTGAACCCTCGACTCTGGACTCACCAATGCTGAACTGGCTGATTGACTTTTCTCTGCGAAACCGGGCGATGGTCATCCTGGCGGTGCTGGTGGTCAGCGTGGCGGGAGCGTTCTCGCTGCAGTTCCTCGACGTCGATGCCTTCCCGGACACGACGCCGGTCATGGTCCAGATCAACACCATTGCGCCGTCGCTCAGCCCCGAAGAAGTGGAGCGTCAGCTCACGTTTCCCCTCGAGCAGGCCATCGCCGGACTGCCCGGTCTGGAAAAGCTGCGCTCGATTTCGAAGTTCGGTCTGTCGCAGGTCGTCGTCATTTTTGAAGACGGTACGGATATCTACTTTGCGCGTCAGCTTATTAACGAACGCATCGGCACCGTTGAACTGCCGGTCGGGATCGAGCGACCGAAGATGGGACCGGTCTCCACGGGCCTCGGCGAAGTGTTTCATTACGTGCTGACGAAGCCCGGTGTCGACTTCTCAAAACTGCCGGAAGAAGTCCGCATTCAGGAACTGACCGAGTTGCGGACCATTCACGACTGGGTGGTCAAACCGCAGCTTCGCAGTGTGCCGGGCGTAGCCGAAGTCAACAGTTGGGGAGGTTACGAAAAACAGTTTCAGGTCAGGCTCGATCCACAAAAGCTCATCCGCCATGAACTGACCTTTAACGAAGTTGTCACGGCGCTGAGGGCCAATA
>JABMPE010000402.1 GCA_013203845.1 Rhodopirellula sp.
CCCACAAACGCATGAATAATCCGCGCTAACCACAACCAGTTAGTGGCCCAACGAAGATGGTGACTCATGGTTTCAAGACGACTCCGTCAGAGTACATGTCGATTCGTCCGTTACTCAACGCCGCCGAATCGAAACGAGTAGAGGTCGGCATCCTTCAGCTCGAACAGCAGTCGCACCGGTTTGCCGGCAAGTGAAGACACGTCTTTGCTGTCGTCCTTCCACACAACAGACCGGGCGATCGTGTCTCCAAAGATTTCCGGACACTCCGCCAGCGAGAAGCCGGTTATTGGCTTGCCGTCCACGTCCTGAATTTCGACTCGAATAGAACCCGCCGCCGATGTGGCGAAGTTGAGTTCCAGTTGTGTCCCGTCAAACACGATTGGCTTTGTCTGCAGTCGCCCGCCTTTCCAGCCGGCCGCCGCTGACACGAATCCGTCCTGACGCAGCGTGTAGCGGCGGAAGCTGGTCGACTCGCCTTGCCAGTAGCCTTCGGTGGCGTAGAGCGAGATGTCGTCAGCAGCTCCTTCCAGATGGGACTTGGTCTGGATCATGCCCCAGAAAATGAAGTTGTCGCCGTAGACCCATGTGTCTTTCGTTGCCGGCCCTGGTCGAATGAAGGCCTCGCCCCAGCGAGAAAACGTGACGCCGTCGCGACTGGTCATGAACGCGGCGTCGGTCACCGTCGTGCCATATCGTGGATGCTTCTTCGCGCGGTATTCCCGCTCTTCCAGGCCGGGCAACTTTTTCATCGACGGCGACCAGCCCCGGTCGTTGTAACGCATGGGAAAGCCCATGAAGATGTGCGGTGCCCGATAGTACGGCTGGACCTGATTGGTGTAGAGGGCCTGCTCCGCCGCGTCCGGGTATTCGAGCCACTGCGGTTTCGGAAAACTCCCCGGGTCTCTGGACGTCGCGGTCATGATCCCACGCACGCCCTGGTCAAACTGACGGTGGTATTCCCGATAAACCTTGCCCACCGAATCCCAGAACATGAGATTCTGTGAGTCAAAAGCTCCCTCTGTCACAAACGGCTTTTTACTTTTCAGCTCAAAACGAAGTCCGTCCGCGGAGACCAGCAGGTAAAGGCCTCGGGGCTTACTGCCCACGATGACGATCTTATAACGCTCGTCTGCCGGGCAGTCGGGGTTGGTGTCCTTGAACACGGACGTGTGCGCCGGGCTGCCACCGATCTCACTCACCATCGCCTGGTTGAGGACCAGGTTGTTCTTCGTCGATCCCTGGAATTCGACAATACCCACTTCAGGGCGTGTCCAGTGGATGCCGTCCGTGCTCTCGGCGACACACAGCGATTCCCACGGACTTTTGTTCGTCTCGTAGGCTTTTGAGGCGGGATGGTGTCCGCCTCGGTAGTACATCCGGAATCGTTCACCGTCCTGAAACACGCTCTGGTAAGCGCTGCCATTTCCTTCCCACGCGGCATCAGAGCGGAAGACGACTTCGCGACGTGTCGGGCGATGCAGCTCAAGCTCCACGTCGTCAAGTCGGTCAATCAGATATTGATCGACAAAGAGTTCTCGCCGTCTCCCGATGTCGATCGGCTCGACGGCTTGAGCGATGCCGACATTCGCGGCGATTAAGAGCAGGAAGATTCCCACATGGATGGAGACTGCTGCGGTGTGAGATTGTTGGCTTTTCATGGTGGGTTTTCTATCCAGAACACAGAGAGGGCAGATTTCCAGAGATTCCTGAGGATTCACTTCTTTTGCCCTTTGAGGTGAATGTCAAAGAACTCCGTTGCCGTCGACACGGCGTCGTCAAACCACTCCTGACGCCCCAGAAATGGATGCGGGGCACCGGGGATCAGCCGCAACTGTGTCGAAATCTGAAGACGTGTCATCGCCGTTCGAAAAAGATCTGCGTGCGTGCTGGCATCGTCGTCCTCGCCGCTGATAAAGGCCAGCGGCGGGTCGTCCGCATCCAGATGAACGAGCGGAGACGCCAGCCGGTAAGTCGCCGGTTGCTCGGCCTGTGTCCCGCCGAGGAACTGCTGCCAGATAGCCCCCTTCTGGTCGGACGCTGAGACAATTCGCGTTCGCTCAGATTGCAGATCAGTCTGAGCCCCCATTGGCACTGCAGCCTGGATGGCACTGCTGAAACTGGCGTTTCCGCCAGCCCCTTCCAGTTCTTCAACACCGGCCGACGTCGCCAGCAGCGCAACCAGATGACCGCCAGCGGAGAGCCCGATCGCTCCGATGGCATCCGGCTTGATGCCATACTCCCCGGCATTGGCACGCATCCATCGAACCGCTGCTTTACAGTCGTGGATGGCCGCCGGAAATGGAGCCTCGCCACTGAGTCGATATGAAATGGTCGCAGCCACAAATCCGCGTGACGCAAGAGCCATCGCCAGATTGGCATGGCCAGCGCGGTTGCCATTCGCCCAGCCACCGCCATGAATACAGAGAATGCCGGGTAACGGTTTGACGGCATCCTTTGGCCGATACAAATCCAGCTCAAGTGTCCGGTCGCCGTATCGTGCGTACGTAATGTTGAGCTTCGACGTCAGGTTGTTTCTGATCGCATCCGGGATTCGTGTCCTGGCGGGACCGTTGACCTTCGGTTCCGCCGCTGAGCTGACGGATGCAGTCAGACATACGATCAACAGCATGTTGAGTTTCATAGTCGCTCCATTGCGGACGAGTTCGTGAGCTGTCCATGTTGGGTTCAGTCGGCTGATCGTTCAAGTACACACGCCATGTACGCGGCATTCTCTCCAACTCGCACGATTACAGGGACGCTCCGACGTAGCGGAAATTGTTGCGGCACTTTTGCCTGGGCGGGCGTCGCGCACGATATGGTCGTACAATGCCGCATGGAAAGGAAACTGTTACAACAACATCCATCCAGGCGGATCACCCTTTTGCCTTAATCCTGTAACTCTCGTGATAAGGATTACGATTCATGCGATCGCATACAAACCTGGCAATCATCATTGCTTTGTTCATTGGACTTTCGACCTTTGGCGGTCCCGGTGTCTTCGCACAACCGAAGAAGACATCGGTCAATACCGCCAAACCGAAGGTCATTCGCGATGAGGATTTGCCTTATCCTCCGACACTTCCGAACGGCGAAATCCTCGTGACCGACACGTCTCCAAAGTTTCTGCAAGCACCGGAAACGCTACGCGAAGGTGTGAAAGTCGCGAAGACTGCGCCCACAATCGACTTTGCTTTCTACCAGAACCAGAACTACCCCGGTAAGCCATGGTCGAACTGGGGCGACGGTAGCGTGGCCAATGGAAAATACTACTCCGCCATTGGCGACCACTACGCCATCGGCCGCGGAGAATCTCAGCACAGCACGGGCACAGCGTTCGTCTACGAGTACGATCCTGAAACGAAGACGCTCCGTTCGCTGGTTGATCTGGCGAAGTTACTCAAAATGCCGGAAGGCCATTACACGCCGGGCAAAATCCATAGCCGTGTCGACATGGGCAGCGACGGCTGGTTGTACTACGGCACACATCGCGGTTCTCCCCGCGCTGCCAACGACGCGAACCATTACAAAGGCGACTGGATCTTTCGCACAAACCCGAAAACGGGCGTTTCGGAAGTGGTCGTCCATGGACCGATTCCCAGGCACAGCATCCCCAACAGCGTACTCGATCCCGAACGGATGATCTTCTACGGCGGAACGGCTGCAGGACCCGATTCGCCCGAGCAGAGTATTCAGTTCTTTGCCTACGACCTCAAGAAACACAAACTGCTCTACTCGCAGGCAGACGGACCGGCGCGCTACATGATTCTTTCGAAATCGACGGGGCGGCTTTACTTCGTACGCGGCAACAGCGATGGCGAGTTGTTTCGATACGACCCGGCTAAAAATACCGCTCCCGTTTCCACCGGACAGACGATTGGCGTTCGCGCAGCCACCGACGAAACGCCGGATGGTCTGGTCTACACCGTCTCCACGGGACAGGGAACGGGCGACGCTACGTTGTGGAAGTTCAATACCAGAACTGAAAAGGTCGAAGAAGTCGGGACCATCGCCGTCGGAAGCGAGGCGTACGTTGCGTCAATCGATATCGACCCGACGGGCCGCTATCTCTACTACGTTCCCGGTGCTCATGGCGGAGGATACCGCGACGGATCTCCGCTCGTGCAGTACGACCTCAAAACGAACACCAGAAAGGTAATCGCTTTTCACCATCCGTTCTACGAGGAGAAGTACGGCTTCATTCCCAAGGGGACGTATAGTACGGCGATCTCACCGGAAGGCGACAAGGTCTACATCACCTGGAATGTCAGTCGCGGCACGCGTGCCTGGGACTGCTGCGGCCTGACGGTCGTGCATATTCCGATATCCGAACGCCAACCGTAATCATTCTCGCATGTCGGACTACTGGCAGAGAACTCACGTTGCTGGTGAAGTTGCTCTTCGAACGTGGCGTCACTTCCCATTTGCGCCTCGCCGATGAGGACAGCATTATCGAATTGCAACGCGGCGTGCTGATTCGGTATTGAAAGTCAGACGTCTGCCGAGATATCGCCAGCGACTCCTATGGCGATGATCCAGGCACCGGTCACTTGCCGCTGTCCGGATAACTCGATCGGCATTGATCAAGGATCTCGGTAAATCTGCCGTTTCCTGACTGGCTCCGAGGAAACGGGCCGTTCCTGCGACAACACCAGCACGCCAGAAGTCGGCATTTGAGGTGAATCAGAGTCTCGCATTTAGGCATGCACGTCCGATCTCCAGAGGGATCTGGTATTCGCCAATGCCGCACTTTGGCAATCGCGGTCCATTGTGAAAATGACTCCATGTGATGCATCCTGTAGGATTGAGTGGCAACGAAGACAGCTCCGCCAGCGATTGCCGGACCTTCGAAAAGACCTCCCACGTCGTTGAAACAGAACGGGACAAAGTGAAGTATCGATCTCTCATTTCGCTGGGCGTACTTTTCTGCACGGTTAGCGGATACTCCGCTGGCGAGGACCGCCCGGAACCGAATGTGGTACGCCCGTCCTTTGAGGAAGTGAAAGTGACCGGGGCGAAAGGCTCAAAGTTCCTTCAACCGCTTCCGCATTCTGTCGACGCTGAGGTTCCCAGGGCCGATCTCAACGGTTTCGAACAGACCATCGAGCCCATCCTGCGACGGTCATGCGTGAAATGTCACGGTGCCAAAACTAAGGAAGGCAACATCCGGATCGATACCCTCGATCCCAACCTGCTGCAGGGAAATGACGTCGACTGGTGGCTTGAAGTCCTGGCAGTACTGAGCAATGGCGAGATGCCTCCGCCAGACGAAGTCGAATTGTCGGACGCAGATCGCAGTGCAGTGGTCGCGTGGCTTTCTCGCGAACTCCAGCTGGCTTCATCCGTACGTCGTGCAACTGGGGGGCATTCTTCGTTCCGCCGTTTGACCCGCTACGAATACAACTACGCGCTGCAGGACATCCTGGGACTGCCATACGACTTTGCGAAAGACCTGCCGCCGGAACCGACTTCTGAAGACGGATTTCAGAACAGCTCGGAAATGCTGCACATGTCCGTCGTGCAGTTTGAAACGTATCGTCAGATTGCTCGCGAAGCTCTCAGGCGAGCGACCGTCCAGGGCGAGAGGCCCCCCGTTCTTCACTGGGGTGTCACGATGAAGGATGCCTCCAGAATCGAATGGCCGAAGCAGGCGGATCAGCTCGAAAAGCTCAAGGAGAAGTTCAAGGACGATCCAGCGAAACAGAAAGAGGAAGTCGATCGGCTCACCGCCAGCTTCAGCAAACCGCATGGCAACACCTACTACCAGGAGTTATCGACTGGCCGAACTGCACGAGCGACCTGGGAATACTATGGCGCGAAGTATGCCTTCAAGCCGACCGATTCCCGATCGGAGATGCCTGAGTCGTTTGATCATGTCGCCGTCATTCCTCGGGGCCGAAACCATAATCTGATTGTTGAACTGGGCAACCAGGTTCCGGACGAAGGGATCATGCGAGTCCGTGTCCGTGCATCGAGGGTCTCCTTGGAAGAGACGAGGATCCCGAGCATGCAGCTTGAGTTCGGCTGGCGAGCCAGCAATGAAGGACGCGCCGTGCTCCGTGTCAGCACCGAAGACATTCCCATCACAGCCTCGCCGGATAATCCGGATGTTTATCAATGGGACGTACCACTCGGGGAAATTTATCCTCGCAACTCAGTGCGAAAGACGTCACCCATGGGCGCGACGCCCAGTCCATCGGAGTACATCCGACTGGTTAACAGTTCGGCCTCGCAGGGAGATATTCAGCTCGACTACGTAGACGTCTCCGCTCCGGTTTATGACCAGTGGCCACCGGAGTCTCACCAGCGGATTTTCATTGACAGCGTGAACAGCAACAATGAGTCGGTTTATGCGCGAGAAGTTTTGACCGCGTTCATGTCACGTGCCTGGCGAAAAAGCGTTGCCGAAGACGAGATCGACCAGAAGTCCAATCTCTTTCATACCATGCGCAAGCAGTGTGACAGTTTCGAAGAAGCGATGGTCGAAGTGCTGGCGACCGTACTTTCGTCGCCTGATTTCCTCTACGTCGTCCGAGACGAGGCTGGCGGCGAGTCGAGTGAACCTGGCCCCCCGAAGTCTGACAAAATATCGGCGCATGAACTGGCAACGCGTCTGGCTCTGTTTCTGTGGTGCAGTATGCCCGATGCCCAACTGTTGAAGCTGGCCGACCGTGGAGAGCTGGACGACACAAAGGTCCTCGCGGGCCAGGTGACGCGGATGCTGGCTGACCCGCGCTCTCAACGGTTTTCAAAGCACTTCGTCCGCCAGTGGCTGGACATGCAACTGCTGGACTTCCTGGACATCAAACAGCATGTCCCGAATTTCGATCCGCTGCTGAAAGAAGCGATGCAGCACGAACCGATCGCACTGTTTCATGAGGTCCTGCAGCACGATGCCAGCGTGCTGGATTTCATTCATGCCGACTACACGATGGCGAACGAACGACTCGCGATTCATTACGGATTGCCTGACGTCCAAGGCAATTATTTTCGGCGCGTCAAACTCGATGACAGCCAGAGACGCGGAGGACTGCTGACTCAGGCGGGGCTCCTTGCAATGAATTCGGACGGCACTGACTCGCACCCGCTTAAACGCGGAATCTGGCTGCTGGAGAGCATCCTCAACGATCCCCCGCCTCCGCCACCACCAGCCGTACCGCAAATCGATCTCGCTGACCCCGAGATCGCGAAGCTGACTCTGAAGCAGCGGATCGAAGACCACCGAAACCACGCCGCGTGCATGTCCTGTCACTCAAAGATTGATCCCTGGGGAATTGCTTTCGAGAATTACGATGCGATTGGTCGCTGGCGTGATCAGATCAACGGGGAATCAGTCGATGCCGTCAGTCTGTTATTCAACAGCCAGAAACTGGACGGCATGGACGGGCTCAAACGGTTTCTGCTGGAGAACCGCCAGGACCAGTTCGTCCGAGCGATGGTCCACAAAATGACGACTTACGCTCTGGGTCGACCACTGACCTTTGCCGACCACGCAAATATCGACAGAATGACAGCTGACGTACGCCGGCAGGGCGATGGGCTGGCGACAATGATCCGGCTGGTGGCGACGAGTGAATTGTTTCGGTCAAAGTAGAAACAGATTGGCACGCCGTCCTGCCATACCGTGTTGTCAGGACGAAAACCCAACCTGCAGAAGAATCAACAGAAGAAGTACGAACATGACTCTCAATCTGAATTCACTGGATCGTCGTCGATTCCTTCGAGGTACAGGTTTAGCCCTGGCACTGCCTCTGTTTGAAACGTTCGCGACGTCACTGGCCAGAGCCTCAGACGAAACTTCACAACCCCGACGGTTGGCCTGCTTTTACTTCCCGGATGGCGTCCCGATGCCACTCCCCGAAGACCCGGCCTACAAGGACTGGGCCTGGTTCCCATTGGGCAACGGGAAAGAGTTCACTTTCACGAAGGTTCTTGAGCCGCTCGAGCCATTGCGGGATGACCTCACGGTGTTGTCCGGATTCTCGCACCCGGCGGTGCGCAGCGTTCACGGCCATTCGAATGCAGACCAGTTTCTGACCGCCGCCGCAACTGCATACGACGGTCCGTACAACAACACGATTTCACTGGACCAGGTGTATGCGGCAAACGTCGGAGAACAGACGCGGTTTTCATCACTGGTGATGTCGACCGATGGAGGAACAGGAACACCGCGCGGTGCTCACACGCTGTCGTTCAGTCGAAGTGGCCGAGCGATCCCCGCTGAACACCGGCCAAAACGAGTCTTCGACATGCTGTTCGTGAAGAGTGACGATGATGCGGCTCGCCGACTCGCACTGAGCAAGAGCGCGCTGGACGACCTGCTGGACGATGCCCGACGAATGCGGAAAAGACTTTCTACAAAGGACCAGAAAAACCTGGACGAATATCTGGATTCGGTACGTGAGGCGGAGATCAAGGTGGAGAAGGCGAAACGCTGGATCAATACGCCTCTGCCAACGGTGGACGCCGACCATCTCAATCTCGACCTGACTCCCGACGAACCCCGTCTTTACGTGCAGACTATGTTTGAGTTGATCTATCTGGCGTTCAAAACCGATTCCACCCGCGTCGCTACCTACCAGATTGGTCGGGAGAACGGAGTCGGGAAAAGTGACCACCTGGCCCGCGCCGTCGGATTCAACCTGGCCCACCAGTTGTCACACGAAACGAAGAACCCGGACGGATGGAAGAACTTCGGAATCTACTGTCGTTTTCTGAACGAGGAATACGGTCGCTTCGCGATGAAGCTCAAGCAGACACCGGAACCGGCTGGAACAGGAAGTATGCTCGATAACACGCTGCTTCTGTTAGGCTCGGCGTCGAGCGCCTTTCACCTCTCCCGCAACTATCCCTTGGTTCTGACCGGTGGAAAGAACATGGGATTCAAACATGGTCAGTATCTCAACCTGGTGGGAGCCAATGCTCAGGCCGGTGCGTGGGACGGCAGAACGGAACCGTGGCAGAAAAAGGCCACACACATCGACAAGCCTCTGTCGAACCTGTTCGTAACGATGCTGCAGGGACTCGGCGTCGGTGCTGAACGTTTTGCCGACAGCGACGGCACGGTTGCAGAGATTTTGTGACACGACTGGCCCACGCATCGAGAATCAGCGGCTGGAAGAAGTGCGGGAGAAACGCCACTGTTCGTCGAAGTAGCCAGCGCGAAGAACCTGCTCCGTGACCGGCATGGATTCATTGACGGGCAGCACCGGTTTCAGAACGGCCCAGTCGCCCCAGCGTGGGAACAGCAGGTAGTTGAGGCTGGCCAGTTCCGTCTCGCGAAATGTGTGCCCGCTATTCAGCACGACGTAGCGCTCCCCTGCTCCGGGCAATGGATTCGGGGTAATGAACGCGGGCACGTGGTCTGCGGCGGAATAGTCCTGACCGCCCATGTGCAGCAAATCTCTGGACCATGACAACGGAAGATGCGGGAGCGTCTCAGCGATCCACTTATTACTTCCAGGGTCGCCGAACAGGATCAGGTTGCGGGTCCGAATGTCATCCTCTGTGACGTCCACGTCGTTCTTGATCGGAAGCTCTCCTCGAAAATAATGATGCCATTCCTCGGCGAAGCGGCGGAGACTCGCCTCGGCATACTTCTGCATGTCAGCGTTCCAGGGTTGGCCGGTTCCACGGACGCACAGGAAGGGCGTCGTAAAGGCATCGTCGATCGGTCCCTGCAGGCCAGGCCGTTTGCCACTCACTTTTGAATGGCTTCCCTCATCCATGAGCTGCCATTTACCGTCAATGTGTTCCAGCTCGACACGACCGTCGGGGAATGGGAATTCGCTGGCTGACGCGCCGATTCGAATTCTTCGCGGACGCTCGGGCAGCTCGTTTGATCTGATCGCAAACCGAGTAATGTTCTGTGGCTCCGCCACGACAAGAACGCCGTCCGCCAGCTTCGCGGAGAGTTCTGCGCGAACGTAATGCTGCTCCAACTGAAGGACTTCCAGCCAGTGGCAGCGGTTGTACTTGAGTGTCCAGGTAACGAACCGAAGTTCGCGCGGACGGCGCGGGGCAGCGGCAACGTACTGGGCAATTCGTTTCATCTGTTCGGCATGCGTCACCGGATCGATGACATGGCCTGTGCCGGGGGAGATGAGGTTGACCATTTTCAGCCCTTCGCGCCGCATGGCTTCGCCCATGATGACGTGGGCCTGAAAGAAAACGTCCTTCTCACCGATGCAGGCGATAGCCGGAACGACTCCTGCATTCGCCGCGTAGTCGACCGAGTCGAGCATGTGCAGTCCTCGTTCCTGATAATCCGGTAACGGACCGACGCGAATGAAGTTCTTCAGCGGAGTTTCCGAGAACCTGTGCGTGTCCACATAACCGCAGTACGGACCGAGTGCGACAAACCGGTCAGGATACTTCAGGCCAAGATGCCACGTTCCGGATGCTCCCATCGACATCCCACGCAGCACGATGCGATTGCGGTCGATGTTGTATCGCCGGCAGACGTCTTCAATGGCTTCAAAGACGTCCGTCTCGCCGGACCAGCGGTAGCAGTTCTCGACGCGTCCCAGTGGGTGCAGTTCGATAAAGGATTGCTCTGGTACTGGCGACGTCTCGCCATCACCGGTATCGAACCGCGCGATAAACTTCAGCTCGCTTATTCCCACCGGTCGCGTGCTGCCGTGCAGGACAACGTCCAGCCGGATGGATTCTGATGGGTCGTAGTTTCTGGGAACGATCACGCCGTACGGCTGCACCGATCCATCGACCCTGGACACATAGCCCAGCGCGAGTTTTCCTCGCCGATCCTTCCACGCTGACGTTCCCGCAGTCAGCGCCGCCAGTCGTTCCTGAGACCGAGTGACGGCACGATCCAGCAACTGGGTCTGTGCTGGAGAGAATTCGCGGTCGTACTTCAGCGCCCACGTCAGACCTTTCGTGAAGATTGCCGCATCGGCCCATGCTGGCGATTCATGACCGTGCTGCCTGTCAAGCATCGCCTGAAATCTCCAAGCATCCTGCTCCAGCACGTTCCGTTGCGTCTCTGACAACGGACCAGTCTGCCCCAACGCAGTTATGGGCCACACACTGGCTGCCAGACTGACGATGATCAGCAGACGAAAGTATCGAGTCACAGTAGTCTCTCCATGCAGAACACGATTTGATGTCAGCTCCGTTCGTAATTCGACCGAACGTCGTCGCCGCAGTCCAGCCAGTAAGCCATTTGATGACGGCGGGCCGCGTATCCTTCCACCATCACGACTAAAGTATCAGAATCACTGTCTCCAAAGCTGCGTCACTCATCCCACCACAGCAAGGACTTTAACATGCTCCGCCTGATATGCGTTTCGTCCGTTCTCGCTGCCGGCGCACTGGCCGCAATTCCGGATCCTGTATCGCCTGATCCGGAAAGCATCCGCCCTATCGACGCTGTCGACACCGTGTTCATCGAAGACATGACGTGGATGGAAGTTCGTGACGCAATGCTCGGCGGCCGAAAAACCGTGATTGTCGCGACGGGCGGAATCGAGCAGAACGGCCCGTACCTGGTCACCGGCAAGCACAACGTCGTGCTGCGCGGTACGACAGAAGCCATTGCGAGAAAGCTTGGCAACGCGCTGGTGGCTCCCATCGTCCCGTTTGTTCCGGAAGGCGACTTCGACCCGCCAACGGTTCACATGAAGTACCCCGGAACCGTCAGCGTGACTGAAGAGACATACCAGGCCCTGCTCAGTGATATCTGCCTGTCCTTCAAAACTCACGGCTTTGAACACATCGTGCTGATCGGCGACAGCGGCGGGAATCAGGCCGGGCTGAAGACGGTTGCCGAAACGCTCAACAGCAAGTGGGCCGGATCAGGCACGCGTCTCCACTTCATTCCGGAGTACTACGATTTCGCATCCGTTGCGAACTGGCTCACGGAACAAGGCGTCGAGCAGACTCCGGAAGGATTTCACGACGACTTTGCGATGACTGCCATGATGATGGCGGTCGATCCCAGCAGCGTTCGGACTCAGCAACGGATCAAAGCTGACCGGTTCCGCATCAACGGAGTCGACCTCGCGCCTGCCGAGCAAACCATTAAGTGGGGACACCGCATTATCAACTTTCGTGCCGATGCGACCGTCGCCGCAATTCAGAAGTCATTCGGCAAGGAATAACGACCCCAGCCAGATCGCCCTGCAGCCTCCTGTCTGCAGTCGAAAAGGAAACGATGAATGATGACATTCCAGACCGCACGCCGCGTTGCAACGGGAATGGTGGCTCTGTCTGTTCTTGCAGCATGCTTCAGCACAAACGCCGCGGACGACAGCGGTTCCTTGAACCTTCGTCTCCGGACGCGTGCGAAGGTCTCTCCTGAAAGCGGTCAATATCGCGAAGTCACCAGGCCTGCCGTGTGGCAGGCGAAGGAGACCGCCATTGTCATCTGCGACATGTGGAACAATCACTACTGCCGCAACGCCGCTCGCCGGGTGGCGGAGATGGCACCTCGCATGAACGAGGTCATCAAGCGAGCTCGCCAGCAGGGTGTCCTCATCATCCATTCGCCCAGCGGCTGTATGGACCAGTATGCGGATACGCCACAACGGAAACTCGCTCAGCAGGCTCCCAGGGTCGAAACGAAGGTCCCGCTGCAGGGCTGGTGCTATCTCGACGATAAGCATGAAGCGGCGATGCCGGTCAGTGTCGAGCAGCCTTGCGACGATGACGGTGCGATTCGCCCCCGCGTCCGGTTCTTTCAGCGGCAGATCGACACGCTGGAGATCGCCGACGGAGACGCGATGACGGACAACGCGGAAGCCTTTTATCTGATGAAACAGCGCGGCATCCGAAACATCATCATCATGGGCGTGCATACCAACATGTGTGTGCTCGGGCGTCCGTTCGGCATTCGCCAGATGATCTATCAGGGGCAGAACGTTGTGCTGATGCGCGACATGACCGACACGATGTACAACCCCCGTGACGAACCGTTCGTGAATCATTTCACGGGCAATGATCTCGTCTTTGAGCACATCGAACGCTACTGGTGCCCGACGATCACCAGTGCCGACATTCTGGGAGACGAACCCTTTCGATTCCCCGGTGACAGGCGGAAACACGTCGTTGTCGTCATGGCTGAAGAAGGTTACGGCACCGCAGAAACGCTACCGCCGTTTGCCCTGAAGCATCTGGGCCCGGACTTCAAAGTCTCTTTCGTTTACGCGAACTCTGAGAACCGCAACGACGTCCCCGGGATCGCGATCCTGGACGATGCCGATGTCGCCATCTGGTCGATCCGCCGGCGGGCGCTGCCACGGGAACAGCTTGATGTATTTCAGCGTTTCATCGCTGCCGGCAAACCATTGGTGGCCATCCGGACGACCAGTCACGGCTTTTCTTTAAGTAAAGGAAAGCCGACTGCAGGCCTCGCTGACTGGCCAGAGTTCGATCAGCAGATACTTGGTGGAAATTACAACGGAGATCACGGCAACAAATCCGGCATCCTCGTCACGCTGGCAGAAGGTGTTTCCGGTCATCCGATTCTGAAAGGCGTGCGAAACGACAATCTTGCAGCATTCGCGTCCCTTTACCGGACCAGTCCACTGGCCGACACTGCCGCGCCCCTGCTGATTGGACGGGCCGACGGAGTCGAACAGTCTGAGCCGGTCGCGTGGACTCACCAGCGACCGAATGGCGGCCGAGTCTTCTACACGTCACTTGGTCATCAGGACGATTTCAACCTTCGAGACTTTCAACTGCTGTTGCGGAACGCCGTCTACTGGGCAGCCAGCCTGCCAGTCCCGGAAGCCGCGACCGAGGCTGCCGAAGAGAGCGGTTGTTAAATCATCAAGGCTCATAGCGTTATCACTCGTATTGTCACTTCGCCCCAGAGGAACTCATGGAAAAACCGTTGATCTTCGACATCCATCTCGATCTGTCTATGAATGCCATGCAGTGGAACCGTGACCTGAGGTGGTCGCTGGAGCGCATTCGACGCTGGGAAGGACAGATGACCGACCGCGTCGACCGCGGAAGCAACACGGTCTGCTTTCCGGAGATGCACAAAGGCAATGTGGGACTGTGTGTCGCGACCATACTTGGCCGCCACTCTCCGTTCTTTCACAAGCTGCCCGGCTTGAGTTCCCCGGAGCAGGCGTGGGCTCAGACCCAGGGGCAGCTTGCCTGGTATCGGGTCATGACGGAACTCGGCGAGATGACGCCGATCACCAACGTCGCCGAACTCGATGCTCACATGGAACTCTGGAAGAACTCACCGCCGTGTGATGATGGAACGCCGTATGTCGTTGAGTCGAAAAAACAGCCCGGAAAACTGCCGATTGGCTTTGTATTGAGCCTCGAAGGCGCCGACTCAATCGTCACGCTGGACTATCTCGAACGAAGCTACAACAACGGATTGCGGGCACTCGGACCGGCTCACTATGGGCCGGGGCGCTATGCCGACGGTACGGATTCCGCAGGGCCGCTGCATCCCGCTGGAAAAGACCTGCTCAAGGAGATGCAGCGGCTGGGGATTATCCTGGACGTCACGCACCTGTGCGATCAGACGTTCTGGGACGCACTTGATGTTTACGAAGGACCGCTGTGGGCGAGTCATCAGAACTGCCGGACGCTCGCCCCTTGGAATCGTCAGTTCGCGGACGATCAGATCAAGGCCGTCACCGAGCGAGGCGGTCTGCTGGGGATGGCGTTTGATGCGATCATGATGGTGCCCGGCTGGACGTATCTCAAAAGCCGGCCAGAGGACTTCCAGTTGAAGATCGAGCGAATCTGCGACCATGTCGATCACATCTGCCAGCTGGCAGGCAGCGCCAGCCATGTGTGTATTGGAACGGACCTCGACGGAGGTTACGGCACCGAGCAGACACCAATGGACCTGAACTCCATCGCCGACCTGCAGACCCTGCCAGGTCTCTTCCGCGCCCGTGGATATTCAGAGGACGACATCGAGGGATTCATGCATCGCAACGCCATAGACTTCCTGCGGCGGGCCTGGTAGTGCATACGGCAGTCAGATAACAAAGCAGGCGGCGGAGAGTGGCGGGCGGCGAGATCACACAGCGTCCAGATGCAGCGTCTTCCAGTACATCGAAACCTTCTACAACTCAAAGAGAATTCATCAGACACGCGGGGATCAGACACCCAACGAATTCGAAGAACAACACCGAACCAGACTCGCCGGCTGAAACATATTTTCGGTGTCCACTTTCACTGGTCTTCCGCACTGTCAACTGTGCAGCCCTGCCGGACACACTGCTGGAAAGTAAACCTCGGACACGAAAAAAGAGCCCGGAAGAATTCCGGGCTCTTGAAAGCTCTGTACGTTTTGTACCTATCGTCTGCTGATTATTCAGCGGCCCCGACGCCTGCCAGTTCAGCAACTTCAAGTCCCGGAACATTAATTTCCGTGATCTTGACTGCTGTATATTTCTGGCGGTGCCCATTGTGACGTCGCGAATTTTTTCGGCGACGGAACTTTTGAATTTCCAGCTTCTCGCCTTTTAGCTCTGCGTCAATGACTTCAGCAGATACAGACGCACCTTCAATCAGAGGTCGACCGATGGTGCTTGATCCGCCACCGTTGGCAAGAAGAACTTTCTCAAACGTCAGGGAATCGCCGACGTTGGCTTCGTCGCGATAATCAACGACAAGCGTTTCGCCTGGAGCGACTCGATACTGATGGCTACCGTCTTCAATGATTGCAAACATTAGTGAACTCACTTGACTGGCTCCTGAGAGCCGATACTGATACCGCCGCTTTCGAGCAGAATAATCTCGTGTCGGCCTTCCATGCCCGGTCAGAACTGCCGGTTCTGAAACGAGTTACAGCAAATTGTCCAGATTGAGGCGCAGCCCCAAAATCCAGTTGGCGAGGCAGGATACCGCCTCATCTTCCTGATTGCGAGTCACCCGGGATTGGAATCCTGAACTGATGCCCCGCCGCGTCTTTGGCATCGATGACAATATGGTTTGGAGTGACATCGGTACGGGCTCGAATACTGATGGCCAACTGGCACTTATCCTCAATGGCGTTGATCTCACGGCGTTTTCGATTGCTGAGGTAATCAGCAACTTCGTGATCGACCTCGACCGTCAAATGCTCAATTCCTTCTCGAGATGCAGCCGTGATCAGTGCCCGCATAATCTCAATCGCCGCACTCTCCGCAGTTTTTACAAGGCCCGTCCCATTGCAGCACGGGCAGTCCCTGTAAATGCTCCGTCTCAGTGATGGACGAATCCGCTGACGAGTCATCTCGATCAGGCCAAACGGACTGATCCTCAGCACTTTCGAGCGGGCCCGGTCACGCAGCATTGCATTTCGGAGGGCTCTCTCGACTCCGCGACGGTGTTTTTCGTCACGCATGTCGATGAAGTCAATCACGATGACGCCGCCCATATCGCGAAGCCGAATCTGTCGTGCCACCTCGTCTGCGGCTCGCAGATTGACCTGGTAGGACGTCTCCTCGGCGTCGTCGTCTATCCGGAAGTTTCCGCTGTTGACGTCAATCGCGACCAGGGCTTCCGTCTGATCGATCACGATCGAACCGCCGCCTTTCAGTGGGACGGTGCGATTCTGAATCCGCGAGATCTCTTCCTCAATCAGGTATTTATGAAAAATCGATTCCTGACCGGCATAGTGGTGAATTCTGTCTACGCGATTCGGCAGCACCGCCTTCATGAACTCACAGGCACGCTCATAGGCTTCTGGTTCATCGATCCACACCGCATCGATATCGCTGCTGAAAATATCGCGAATGGTCCGTGTGATCATGTCTCTATCCTGATAGATATCGACAGGCGCAGACGTGCTGCTGATTCTCTGGAAGATGACCTTCCAGAGTCGAATCAGGTAGTGCAAATCCCGTTCGAGATCTTCCTGCGAGCGTTCGAGTCCCGCAGTGCGAATAATGAACCCGAGTCCCGGAGGCGGATCCAGATCAACGAGTTGCCGCCGGAGCTTTCGGCGAGCATCGTCGTCGGCAATTTTGCGACTGACACCGACACGCTGTAGTCCTGGCATAAGCACCAGGTAGCGGCCAGGAATACTGATGTAGGTTGAAAGTGTCGGTCCTTTTGAACCAACGCCTTCCTTAATGACCTGTACAAGAACTTCGCTGCCCTTCCGGAAGATTTCCTGAATTGGCGGCTTATTACGGACACTTCGCTCGTTGAAACGGCGACCATTCTTCTGTTTGGCTTCAGTTTCGTCGTCGATCAGATGCTTGAAGTACTGATTCTCCACGTCGCTGACATGTAAAAAGCCGTTACGCCCCACTCCAAAGTCGACAAAGGCAGCCTGTATGCTGGGCTCAATATTGACAACTCGACCTTTGTAGATGTTGCCAACACAGCTCTCAAGACTGTTTCGCTCAACATAAAGCTCTTCAAGAATGCCGTCCTCAATAACGCCAATCCGGCTCTCTTCCGGCTGGCGAACGTTGATCAACATTTCTTTTTTCATGGGATCCCCCGATGTTGGGGGCATTTCCTTGCGCGATTCTTTCTGTAGCGTGGACCTTTTGTCGAATAAGCCCGGCATTCGATCTGTCAGTCAACGATCCCAGTCCTGATGAACGTCTACGACGTGTAAGCTGTCCACTTCCGAAATTAGTGTGACGATAAGCTGACGGTCCAACGATTTCAGAGGTCAGACATTTTGCCGGGAAGTCGGAGAAGCCCGTTCGGGATGTCGCTTCTGATGCCATGCTGGTATTCAGGCCAGCGTAAAACACCGGCTTAGACTGTACGTCGGTCAGGAGACAGCATTGCTGCAGTTTCCTGACATGGATTGAGTCTAAGCATGGCAACAACCTGAGGGGTGACAGCCCAGTTAGTCTGCATGTCCAGCAGGAAGCCATTATTTCAGGCGACTGCAGGGCTACAGGTCGGAATCGTGCAGACGACAACTTTTGCCTTTCGGTTCTTCAGGTCACTGTTGAAAGTTCGCGAGGTAATACCCTGTGTGGTTTTAAATGTGTCTCGTGAGTAGACGACGAATGAATCGATCGCCCGTAACTGTTTCGTGTGTCTGGTTTCAAAGTCGAATTTATTCATTAAATGATGCCCGGCCATGAGAAAAGCCAAGAGCACCAGTCTGTGTACTCACTATATGCGTGTCGTCACGGTGTCTGTGTTGTGTCCGAAATTCGATCCGGGCAGTGTCTGTTGAGTTCGGTTCTCAAGTAGTTCTCGACGTCGCGGGCGACATCGAGTGACAGTACGTGTTTGGTAATTTGTTCAGCGTCTTCAATCGAAAAGTTCCGGACCACATCTTTGACTTCAGGGACCGAGATCGGCGTGACGCTCACATTTCGAATTCCAAGTCCGAGGAGCAACGGAATGAATTTCGGATCTGAACTCATTTGACCACAGACGGTCACAGGAATCCCCTCGACACGCCCCGCGTCGACGATCATCTGAATCAGACGGAGAATAGATGGATCACCGGCACGGTACAAGCTGGCAACGGACGGCTCGGCGCGGTCGACAGCCAGCGTGTACTGAATGAGATCATTTGTGCCAATCGAAAAGAAGTCGACTTCTTTGGCAAAATTGTGAGCGAGCAGCGCCGCTGCAGGAACTTCGACCATCATTCCAACGGGGATGTCTCGCCGGAATTCGGCATTTTCTTCTTCGAGATCTTCGATCACGTCCGACAGAATCATTCGGGCTCGTCGCAGCTCCAGAAGCGTCGTTACCAATGGAAACATGATCCGGATATCGCCATGAACAGCCGCTCGTAAAATCGCTCTCCACTGTGTTTTGAACTGCCCGAGGTGCCGCAGGCTCAGCCGAATACTGCGTAGACCA
>JABMPE010000403.1 GCA_013203845.1 Rhodopirellula sp.
GGTCGAAGATCACGATCGGCACATCCTGCTCACCGATTGGCCCCATCACGATTTCGGCGGCCTGTTCGATCAGATCCCATTTGAGGTTCTCGATATCGCTGGCAGGAGTGATCACGACCGTGCTGCCGTGCCATTTGAGTTCGAAGCTGTCGGTGAAGTCTGACATGTGTAATTTCTCAGCCAATGCGGAGGTGAAGGTCGGAAGAGTCTGAAGAATCTGGCCGAATGACCTCGGAGGACAGCGACAAATTACCAGCTTGCCGCAAAGGCGAGAAGGCGAGCTGCGTCAGGCAGCAACGAGGCTTCTCAAATGCAGAGTGTGGGAAACTGCCTTGATTCATTTGGCGAGGGCGGTAAACAACGCCTCAGCAGTTGCCGCCCCGCGTTTCAAAGGACGATCCGCCGAAAATGCCCATCCTCAGATTTGCTGCCGCTACCCGCCATTTTGCTCAGCCTGTCCGGCAATCAATCGACACCGCCGCGTCGATTGGAGCAACTGGCGTGCAGTTTGATGTTCGTAATGAGCTGAAACCGGCGGAACTTTCAGATACCGGTCGACGGCATCTGATCCGGCAGCTCGGCGAGCAGCGACTGGAACTGGCGTCGTTCGAATATCCGACGCGGCGAGCGTTACATGACGCGGAGTCGCTGGATGCGAGGATTGCCGGTCTGAAAGGAGCGCTGGAGTTCGCGTACTCGATGGGCGTGAAAGTCGTCGTTGGTCGCGTTGGCCGAATTCCCGATGATCCGGAACTGCCGAAATACAAGTTGCTGTGCGAAGTGTTAAACGATCTCGCGCGACATTCGAATCGCGTCGGGGCGACGTTAGCGATTACGCCGTCGAGCGATTCTGTCGAAAGTTTGCAAGGACTGTTTGAACGGGTCACCGACGGGCCGCTCGGGTTAAACCTCGACCCCGCTGGTCTGATCATGAGCGGCGGGAATCCGGTGGAAACGTACCGCGTGCTTTACGACCGCGTGCTGTCGGTTCAGATTCGCGACGGACTGCGGGATGTCGATGGTCAGGGACTGGAAGTCCCTGTCGGTCGCGGAGAAGTCGTCTGGGACGAACTGCTGGCGATGCTGGAAGAAGGTTCGTTCCGAGGCTGGCTGGTCGCCACCCGGTCTTCAGGAGACGACAGGCAGGGAGATATGGCTCGAGCCATTCGATATATCCGGGCCGTGGCGGCGGGGGAATAATTCAGCATGTCTAACGGGAATCCGTACGCAGACTTTGATGATGAACCGACCGGCACTCCTGCGATGGGAGCCGCTTCCATCGGTGCGGTTCCCATCGGAACCACTCAGAACGTGAAATCGGTTTCTGAACTCACGTATGAAGTGAAGGAACTGGTCGAAGGCAACCTGAGAACGCAGTGGGTTGGCGGCGAAGTTTCCAACTGTCGACCAGCTCGATCGGGACACGTTTACTTCACACTGAAAGACGACGAAGCTCAGATTGCGGCAGTGATCTGGCGAACGACAGCCGCGCGAATGGGCTTCGAACTGCGTGATGGCATGGAGATCGTCGCTGTCGGACGCGTCGAAGTTTACGCTGCGCGCGGAAGCTATCAGCTGATCATTCAGAAAGCCTTTCCGCAGGGAATGGGTTCGCTGGAACTGGCACTGCGGCAGCTCAAAGAAAAACTGGAAGTCGAAGGTCTGTTTGATCCCGCGAGGAAACGGCGAATTCCGCCGATCCCCAAACGCATCGCGCTGGTGACGAGTCCGACCAGCGCCGCTGTGAAGGACATGATTCAGGTCATCACTCGCCGCTGGCCGAACGCCGATATTGTCGTCGTGCCGGTGGCGGTTCAAGGACCAAACGCGGCTCCGGAAATCGCGGCGGCGCTCCGCGTCGTTCATCTGATTCCCGGTGTCGATGTGGTCATCACCGGTCGCGGCGGAGGAAGTCTCGAAGACCTTTGGGCGTTCAATGAAGAAATCGTTGCGCGAGCGATCGCGAACTGTCGGGTTCCTGTTATCAGCGCTGTCGGACACGAGATCGACGTCACCATTGCGGACCTCGTGGCGGACCGGCGAGCGTTGACTCCCAGCGAAGCCGGCGAACTGGTCGTTCCACATCGAGCTGAACTGGTTGCCGGTCTGGCGGAGCTGCGCGAACGGCTGCAGAATTCGCTGACCCAGCGAGCCGTAAACGCTCGTTTGCAGCTGGACTCGCTGGCGTTGCGTCGAGTCTTCACGAATCCTCTGCAGCGAGTCCGGCAACTGGTCGAAGGCGTTGACGATATCAGCGACCGCTTGAATGCCGTTGTCCGCCGCCGAGTCGAACGATCACGGCAGGAAGTCGCTCAGCTTTCTGCGAGCTTGAGTTCGCTGAGTCCGCTGGGCGTGCTCTCGCGAGGCTATTCAGTAACCTACGGCTGCGACGTGGAAAACGGTGACGCCAGCGAGACTTCGGCGGTACGAAGAGGCCATCTGATTCGCAACGCCAGCGATGTTGAGGTCGGTCACTCCGTGCTGACCTGTTTTGAACAGGGCCGAATTGTCAGTCGGGTAGAGCGGATTCTCACTGATGATGCATAACCAGACGCAAGCGGCGCGCTTGCTCACCCTCAATTCCAGACACCGGGGGCGAGCAAGCTCGATCACCAGCCACCCGTTTCACACGAGTTGCGTTGACCATTACTAACAACACCGACAAACAACTGGAGGTTTTTGAGATGCCGAAGATTGACTGGAGCTATCACCGCCCTGGCTGAACGTCCTGCAAAAAAACGCAGGAGTTTCTTGCGAACAACAGTGTCGACACGGTCGAGGAAATCAACGCTCGGAAAGTCAGTTATGAGCGTGACGACGCGCTTAAACTGCTGAACGGAATGAATGACCTTTACGTGGCGCGAGGCAGGAAGGTCGTTCACTTCGACCTGAAGAAAGGCTACGACGCGGACGAAATCGCCGAACTGATTCTGGGGCGTTCTGGAACACTGCGAGCACCGGTTTTACGAGTCGGCAAGAAGCTGATCGTCGGATTTAATGAAGAGGCCATCGGAGAGGTGCTGAAGTAAATCAGTCACTCGCCGCGGTTTCCTCTGGGCTTCCTGCTTCCTGATCGAGTTCGCTCAGCGAGCACATCGCGGAGGAAGCTCACGTGGAGGAAACAGCGAACTGAGCAGTTCCTCGATTTCATTAAGCGGTCGTGCAAAGCGGCGGGACATCGCCCGAATTATCATGCCGGGCATCAGGCCAGCCGAGTACAGCCGATTGGCTCTGGCCAGAATCTCATTCCGTTGTTCCAGAGTCAGTTCGCATTGCGTCTGAGGTGTGTGCGACATGATTAGCCCTCCTGATGGATGCCGACGTCATGTTCCGACGACTGACCGGTGAATTGACTCCATTACCCTTCGGCTACCGGAGAAACCGCCACTCTGCCCCGACGACGTTCACTACTTAAGATACGACGAAACGTGCTCCTTCACTGGAATGAACCAGCAACAGAATTCCTTTCACCACATTGTCGTCCTTCGCCACGCTGGCTGTAGCAGTCAAGTAACCTCAAATCCTGATCGCGTGGCACAAAACGCTGGCAGCAGTAGCTGGCTCGGACGGCAGGGATCATTTAGAACTGAAGTCGGATTTTGTCGGTCATCCACTCCCGGCGTGGCTGGTTTGCCGCAACCAAAGAGAACCGACAGACCACACCAGATGACGCAAGCATGGCGCGTATTTTCCTCAGTAACACTCCTGAAAGTACAATTACTGGCAAGAGTATGAAGAACGCTTTTTTAGCTCCGCTGTTTCTGATCGCGCTTTTCGGAAGCTGCGTCGACGCATCCGAGCAGGCGAGGTTTAAAGAGAGCGTCCAGCCGCTCGTCAAAAAATACTGCCAGCGATGTCACAACGTCGACAAAATGACGTCGGGCATTCGAGTCGACCAGCTGGACGGGTCTCTGGAGGACCGGCATCTTTTTCTCTGGAAGGGCATCCTGAAGCAGATCGACAACGAGGCGATGCCGCCTGAAGACGAACCGCAGCCGACCATTGATGAAAGAAAGCTACTGGTCGAGTGGATTCAGCAGGCGTTGACCACTGCTCGATCCCGCAACACCGACAAGAACGGTTCCGTGCGTCGCCTGACCGTCGCTCAGTATCGGAACACGCTGCGCGATCTGCTGGGGCTTGAAGACAACCTTGCCGATGTGCTGCCCGCCGACGGTGTCTCGAAGGACGGGTTCCTCAACAATGGTCAGACCATGGAGTTGTCGCCGCTGCTGATCGAAGCGTACTTCGATGTTGCTGCGAAAGCTCTGGACCGTTGCATCGTCGATGAACAGTCCAGGCCATCAATCCAGAACTTTCGCATGGACCTGGGAGCGGGCATCAATCCCGATCCATATCCCGAACCGCTGATTCTGGGCGCGTTGAATCATCTGCTGCCGAATCAGGATTTCATGGTGACTCAGCTGACAGCTCAGAAGCCTTTCGAGTTTGACCCGTTCTTCATGCGCACGAAATATCGGTTCAACGAGGGGTACGAAGGGAACTCGACGGTCCGCGGCTGGAGAGACTACGACAGCATCTACCACGCCGTTTTTGCGTGTATGCGGGGAAATCCGGGATATCCCAAAGGACTCGCTTACCAAACCGTGGCGGATGGTTTGCTGCTGCGTCCGGCAATTCCAAGTGCGGAACTCTTTCAGGTCGAAAGTACGTACGGACCGCAGGCCAACTTCAAGATTTCGCTGCGTGAACTGCCGGACCGTGGACGATTTCGTGTGACCGTCAAAGCGGCGAAATATGACGATGGCCTGCTGCTCGACGCCGACGCTCCGACAATTGAAGACGCGACGGAAACGCTGACGCTCAAAAATCTTTCGACGTCGCAAACGCTCCCTGTGAAGCAGGCCGGAATTTATCAGGCGGATGTGTACCTCGAATCGCCGTCGACAGAATTGATTCCACCGGACAATTCGAAACTGACTGAGGAACTGGTCGGTGCCTGGTCGCTCAACGGCAGCACGGAAAGTCAGTCGAAGCGACCAGAACTGACGGGCCGCCTGGAAGGTGATGCCCGGTTCGAAAAGTCTCCGTTCGGGAAGGCGATCGCACTCGACGGGGACGGCGACGCGGTCGTGATTCCTCGCGATAAAACCATGAACGTGGGCGAGGGAGATTTCACCGTCGCGGCCTGGATCCGCCCGCGCGAACTTCGGCAGGCAGGTATCGTCTGTCTGGGCAAGTACAGTTGGACTCACGGCTGGTATCTCGACATGCCCAACAATCAGGGTGTGCTGCGAATCGAAACAGCCAGTCCGG
Source organism: Rhodopirellula sp. (assembly GCA_013203845.1). Lineage (GTDB taxonomy): Bacteria > Planctomycetota > Planctomycetia > Planctomycetales > Planctomycetaceae > JABMPE01. Next base: position 5,278 of record JABMPE010000403.1, read on the forward strand.
CCAACCAGGCGAACGGTACGGTCGCGTCGCGGCCAGGCATTATCCGAAAGAATAAGTGGCAGCATGTGGCGGCGGTGGTTCGTCGCGGAGCGGCACCGACCGAACTGTTCGTCAACGGCTATAAGGTGGCCTCAGGAACGATCGCGCCGACGAACCTGGACAACCCCGCTGTGAGCCTGAATATTGGACGCATCCAGAATGCCCAGCAGTTCAAAGGCGAAATTGACGAGGTGCACTTCTTCCGCCGCGCGTTAGGCGTCGCTGAGATTCAGGCGCTCGTGGAACCCGGACGTAAGTTTGCAGTGCCGCCTCCGGTTGATAAAGCAAAGGAATTGCGTCTGCAGATCGGTGACCGGAACTTCGCGGCGACGCTTCGGCAACCGGCTTTTCTGGCGGTGAGACTCCCGGCTGGTTCAGTCGAAGTCCGAACATCGTACGCCGGTGCTGAAACTCCGCACCGCATTGTCTTCTCTCAGATCGACGCCGCTTCGGAACTCGGCAAACGATTCACGACTTTCGAAAGACGGTCGCCGAGAATCGGAGTACACGTTGGACTTCGCCGCGACTGCGGCAGCACGCTCAGTCAGGTCGGCGCTGCTCAGTCGGTGTTGAACAGCGATTTGGCCAGCTACGTTTTCGAAGGAGCGATCAGCAACTTCCCCAGTCCGGACGTGCAGGACGACAACGACAACTACCTGGCCGGTGTGCGTGAAATCGGAGTTCGCAGTGAGTTCACGGATGGTCGCGACATGCCGCGACTGTTGATCCGGTCGGTCGAGTTCGAAGGCCCGTATTACGAAACCTGGCCGCCGCAAACGCACCAGCAGATTTTCATCGATTCCAACCACAAAGATGACCAGCCTGCGTACGCCAGAGAGATTATTCGAAACTTTGCAACTCGCGCATTCCGTCGGTCGGTCACGAAAGCAGAAGAGGCGGCGCTCTTCGCTGTGTTCGAGAGCACTTTCTCCGAGACGAACGATTTCACTCGCAGCGTCAAAGACGCGTTGCTTGTCGCGCTGACGTCGCCGCAGTTTCTGTTTCTCACGGAAAACAGCAGCGGTCCGGAAGGCGAACCGCTCGACGGTCACGAGCTGGCGTCGAAGTTATCTTACTTCCTGTGGAACACGGCTCCTGATCACCGACTGCGCGAACTGGCCGCGACAGACACTCTGTCAGAGTCGCTTGATGCCGAAGTCGAGCGAATGGTTCATGATCCAAAGTTCCGGCAGTTTACCAGCGAGTTCGTTTCGCAATGGCTGCAGCTCGAAAAGTTCGAGGTCGTCGAGATCGATCGAAACCGGTATCCCAGGCTGACCCGCGACACCAAAACGCAGTTGCGAGCCGAGCCGGTTGAGCTGGTCCAATATCTGATGCAGCAGAACCTGCCGCTGAGGAATCTCGTTCAATCGGATTTCATCGTCGCCAACGAGGTCGTCGCCAGTTACTACGACCTGACGGAAGCGACGGAGCATGGTTTTGAATTCGTCGTGATTCCTCATCACCGTAAGAATCTGGGAGGCGTCTTGACGAGCGCTGGAATTCTCGCCGGACTTTCCAATGGTCGAGAATCGAATCCGGTCAAGCGCGGTGCCTGGCTCGCTCGTAAAATCATCGCCGAACCGCCCGATGATCCACCGCCGAACGTTCCAGCGCTGCCTGAAGAGAACTCGAATCTGACATTGCGTCAGAAGCTGGAACAGCATCGCAATCAGGAAGGGTGCGCCAAGTGTCACCAGGGAATCGACCCGTGGGGCATCCCGTTCGAACAGTTTGATGCCGGAGGGCTGTTTAAGCAGGATGAAGTTGTTGATGCGCGATCGACACTTCCTGACGAAACCGAGATTGCAGATTTGAACGCATTGAAGACATATCTTGCGGAAGATCGGATCGATCAGGTCGCTTTCAGTTTTCTGAAACATCTGACTTCCTACGCGATCGGTCGCAGCCTCACCTACAACGAGATTGAGTTTCTGAAGGAACAAGGGGTAGGATTGAGGGCGAACGGCTACCGAATGCAGGACATGATTCGGTTTGTCGTGACGAGTGACATGTTTCTGGAGAAGTAAGACACAGCCCGCCGCCGATTAACGGTTCGTAAGCCGTACCTTCCTCGCGAGTTCCACTCCTCACCCACCACGGAATTCCTCATGGCCCACTCTGTTCAACTTGACCGCCGCGCCGTTCTTAAAGGTCTTGCTGGAGCGACGCTGGCTCTGCCGGTTCTCGATGTCATGGGAACCGAAGTTGCCGAGCAGACGCCTCGCCGGTTCTGTGCTCTCTACACCGCTAACGGGATGTCGCTGCCGAATCAGAAGAACGAGATCCCCGAGTGGCACTGGTTTCCGACTGCGGAAAACGACGGTCAGTTCGTCTTCGGCAAATCGACAGAACCACTCGCCGGTTTTCGCAATCAGCTGAGCTTCATGGGCGGACTCTACCATCCCAGCGGTCCGAAAGCCGATCCGCACGTCTGTTCGGACATGTGGCTGACCGGTGCGCCGCTACACGATTCAAAACCTGGCAAGTACAACTCGGTGGGCCTCGACCAGATTATCGCACTGCATACGAAACAGTATTGCCGTCAGCCCTCGCTGGTTTTGTCAATCGACGCCGGTACGGGTTTTCTGTCGCGAACCGGAACGATCTCATACAGCCTCGATGGCAAACCGATCCCCGCCGAGAACAACCCGCGCCGAGTTTTCGATCGTCTGTTTCGAGGTGACCGGGCATCGCTGGAGACAAAACGCGACAGCCTGAAGCAGCGACTCAAACTGGTGGACGCTGTTCTCGAAAACGCGCGAACGTTCAACCAAAAGCTGGGCAAGTCTGATAAGCAGAAGATGGATCAGTACCTGACTTCGCTGAGCGAAGTTGAGTCACGATTGATCGCTTCCGAAAAATGGATCGACATTCCAGTGAAGCCGCAGGATTACTCGCACCTGAATCTGGACGTCACCCCGGAAGGCGAACCTGCCGAATACTACCGCAACATGTTCGACCTGATCGCTCTGGCATTTGACGCAGACATCACACGTTCGGTGACCTTCATGCTGAACCGCGAAGACGGAATGGGGATCAGCGACACGTTCCCGTTGAAGCTCGGTTTAAGCCGGACGCACCACAGCCTCTCGCATGCTGGCGACAAGGACGGACAGATGGACTTCGCAAAGTACGACCGCTTCCTCAGCGAGCAACTGGCTTACTTCTTCGCGCGTCTGCAGTCTTACAGGGACCGCGAAGGCAGCGTGCTGGATAACAGCATCGTTCTGTTCGGCAGCGGTGCCAGCACGACTCACAACCCCAGGAATCTGCCGACGCTGCTGGCGGGAGGAGCAAACATGGGGTTGAAACATGGAGCCTACTGGCGCGATGGCGAGACGCTGATGTCGAATGTGTATCTCAGCATTCTACGCTCCATGCAGATCGAGCGGGAATCGTTCTCCGACAGCACTGGCGTGCTCCGGAATTCGATCTTCTCCGCGGTCTAACATCAACGAACCGCTGGGGGGCTGGCGGTCGAGCGCAGCGAGCCCCAGTTCCCTCCGGAACCGGTCTCATTCGTTGTTCCGCAGAGTGTGACATTTTACGACGGCATCACCGGTTTTGTTGACATCGCTCGAGTCGACTTCTTGGACTCCGTCTTTCTGAATAGATCCTGGTTAATCACATGATGATTCGAAGAACAATTCTGACTTTGCTCGTGGCGTTGTGTTTCGCGCGCGGCGCTTCGGCTGCTGACGGTGAAGTGAACTTCAGTCGCGACATTCTGCCGCTGCTGTCTGACAACTGCTTCAAATGCCACGGCCCCGACGAAGCCAATCGTGAGGCAGACCTGCGACTCGACAAGCAGGCGAACGCCGTCGCCCGACTGGAATCCGGTCATGCCGCGATCGTGCGGGGAATGAGTGCCCAGAGTGAACTCTTCAAACGGCTCGTTTCCCCCGACGCTGACGTCAGGATGCCACCGCCAGATTCCGGAAAACAACTGACTGAAACACAAATCGCATTGATTAGAAAGTGGATCGACGACGGTGCCGAATGGTCGGGGCACTGGGCCTTTCAACCACCGACGCCACCGGAAATCCCATCGCCCATACCGGACTGGCGAACCAACAATCCGATCGATCAGTTTGTGAATGCGAGACTGGCGGCGGCCAGGCTGACACCAGAAAATCGAGCGTCGAAGGAAACGTTAATCCGCAGAGTGACGCTCGATCTGACGGGACTGCCGGCGACGATCAAGGAGATCGATGCGTTTCTGGCGGATGATTCGGACCAGGCGTTCGAACGCGTCGTTGATCGGCTGCTGAGTTCCGCAACGTACGGCGAACACATGGCTCGTTACTGGCTGGACGCCGCACGGTATGGAGACACTCACGGTCTGCATCTGGACAATGAACGGTCCATCTGGCCCTACCGTGACTGGGTCATTGATTCGTTTAATCGCAATCAGCCGTTCGACGAATTCACGATCGAACAGATCGCGGGCGACCTGCTTCCGGAACCGACGCTGCAACAACGCGTCGCCACTGGTTTCAATCGATGTAACGTCACCACCAGCGAAGGTGGTTCGATCGATGACGAATATTACATGCGATACGCGGTCGACCGGGTGGAAACAACGGCGACGGTCTGGCTGGGTCTGACCGCTGGCTGTGCCGCATGCCACGACCACAAGTTCGACCCGCTGACGCAGAAGGAGTTCTATCAGCTCTTTTCGTATTATTTCAGTCTCACCGAGCGGGCGATGGACGGGAACGCTCTGCTGCCGCCGCCGAGTGTCCAGGTTCCGACTAAAGAACAGGCCACACAGAAGAAGCAATACACCGCGGACCTCGCCGCAACGAATCAGCAGATCGAGAAACTGCTGGCAGACTTTCAATACACCGATCCAGAACCCACCGAGCCGCTCGGCGAGCTGAGTGAAGAAACATTCGTCTGGATCGACGATGAACTTCCCGCCGGAGCTGTCGCTCAGGGCAACGGCACGCCCCCCTGGCAGTTTGTCGAAGCTCCCAACCATCCGGTTCACAGCGGAACAAAATCGACAGTTCGCACCGGCGAAGGTGAAGCAATCACGCAGCACTTCTTCACGGGAGCGACCAACAAACTGAAGCTCGACGAGAATGCCAAACTCGTCGCCTGGGTGTTCCTTGACGAACAGAATCCGCCGCAGACGATTCAGTTGCAGTTTAACGATGGCTCGTGGGAGCATCGCGCGTCGTGGGGCGCCGACAAGGCTTTCGGAGCTGGACGGAACGATGCGTCGAACCGGCTCATGGGCAAACTTCCGGAACTCGGAAAATGGATCCGCCTCGAAGTCGACGCGACCCTGGTTGGTCTGAAGGCTGGCTCGGAGTTGAACGGCTGGGCGTTCACTCAGGTCGGCGGAACGGTGCATTGGGACGCAGCTGGCGTGACATCGAAGTCGTTGTCAGAAGATCAGAAGCAATCACTCTTCGCCTGGGAACAGTTTCGGGCGAAGGTCAAACAGCCGGCGTTGCCCGCCGAAATCCAGAAGCTGCTCGACGTCGAAAAAGCGAAGCGGACTGACGACCAGACGAAGCAGTTGACGCGCTACTACATTCAGAACGTTCATCCGGATTCGCGCGCGATGCTGGCCGAACCACTGAAGGCGCAGGCAACACTCACTCTGCAACTGGCCGACCTTGAAAAAGCGATCCCCGCGACGCTGGTCATGGAAGATCGCAAGGATCCGCGGCAGGCTTACATCCTCGAACGAGGCCAGTACACCGAGAAGCGCGACATGGTCTCATCAGCCGTTCCCGAGTGGATTGCTCCACCAGTTAAAGACGCCCCTGCAAACCGACTGGGACTCGCCCAATGGCTCGTTCAGCCCAGTCACCCGCTCACCTCACGCGTCACCGTCAACCGGTTCTGGCAACAGTTTTTCGGCACCGGTCTGGTCAAGACGTCAGAAGATTTCGGTGTCCAGGGCGAACAGCCTTCGCATCCGGAACTGCTCGACTGGCTGGCGATCGACTTCGTTGAATCAGGATGGGACGTCAAACGGTGTCTGAAGCAGATTGTCATGTCAGCCACATATCAGCAGTCATCGCGTGTGACGCCCCACAAGCTGGCGGCTGATCCCAGCAACCGATTACTGGCCCGCGGACCGCGATTCCGGCTCGACGCTGAAACCATCCGCGATCAGGCCCTCGCCGTCAGTGGCTTGCTGATTGATACGATTGGTGGCAGAAGCGTGAAGCCCTACCAGCCCGCCGGCTTGTGGAAGCCGGTCGGATTTGGAGGCAGCAACACGTCGGTGTTCGTGCAGGACAAGGGCGACAAACTCTTTCGCCGCAGCATGTACACCTTCTGGAAGCGCACCGTGCCGCCTCCGTCGATGGCCACGTTTGACGCTCCTGACCGCGAGACCTGCGCCGTTCGTCGAGCCCGCACAAATACGCCGCTGCAGGCTCTGGTCCTGATGAACGACGTGCAGTATGTCGAGGCGGCACGCAAGTTCGCGGAACGAGTCATCAGCGAAGGCGGTAGCAGCGTCGAAGAGAGAGTCATCTTTGCGTTCCGGTCCGTCGTCGCTCGACCTCCAAACGCCACCGAGTTGCAGACTTTGACGACGCTGCTGACGGAATACTTGAGCGAATTCAAAAGTCATCCCGATTCTGCGGCAAAGCTGTTATCGGCTGGCGAGTCTCCTCGAAATGAACAACTCGATGCGAACGAACTGGCCGCCTGGACGATGGTGACTCACCTGCTGCTGAACCTCAGCGAGTCCGTCACCAAGGGTTGAAGCAGAGCCCATTGCAACATTTACGACAACGACACATCAAGGTAACCAGCGATGAATCCACTTCGTGAATCAGCACTCGTTGAAACAAGACGCCACTTTTTTGGTCGTTCTGCGACGGGCATTGGTGCCGCGGCTCTGGCGTCACTTGTAAACCCCGATCTATTCGCTGAAACGTCGCCCGGTGCGTCTGCGGAGTCCAATGGACTTTCAGGGCTGCCGCACTTTGCTCCCAAAGCCAAGCGAGTGATCTATCTCTTCATGTCCGGAGCGCCATCGCAGCTCGACATGTGGGATTACAAACCGAAGATGCTCGACTGGTTCGACAAGGACCTGCCGGATTCGGTCCGCAATGGCCAGCGAGTCACGACAATGACTTCCGGACAGAAACGCTTTCCCATTGCTCCGTCGATGTTCAGGTTCGGGCAGCACGGAGCGAACGGCACACGAGTCAGCGAGATTCTGCCGTACACCGCGAAGATGGTCGACGATCTGGCCGTCATCAAAACGGTGCATACTGAAGCGATTAATCACGACCCGGCGATCACGTACATCCAGACGGGCAGTCAGTTACCGGGCCGACCGAGTACCGGCGCATGGCTGTCGTACGGGCTGGGAAGCATGAATCAGAATCTGCCGGCGTTTGTCGTGCTGCATTCAACCGTCAATGGAGGCTTCGGTGGGCAGGCTCTTTACTCACGTCTCTGGGGAGCGGGTTTTCTGTCGACCAGACATCAAGGGGTGAGCCTGAGATCGACCGGCGACCCGGTCCTGTACCTGTCCAACCCGGACGGCATGTCGACCGCCATGCGCCGACGAATGCTGGACGAACTGAGCAAACTGAACCACGAACGTTTCAACGAAGTCGGCGACCCGGAAATCCAGTCGAGAATCGCTCAGTACGAAATGGCGTACCGAATGCAGACATCAGTTCCCGAGCTGACCGACATTTCCGGCGAAACGAAAGAGACGCTCGACATGTACGGCCCGGACGTGACGAAGCCGGGGACTTTCGCGGCGAACTGTCTGCTCGCCCGTCGTCTGGCGGAGCGGGGAGTTCGCTTCTCTCAGGTCTTCATTCGCCAGTGGGATCAGCATGGCAACCTGCCGAACGACATTCGTCGGCAATGCGGGATCATTGATCAACCGTGCTACGCACTGGTTCAGGACTTGAAGCAACGGGGCCTGCTGGAAGACACGCTCGTCATCTGGGGAGGGGAATTCGGTCGCACGATCTACTGCCAGGGTGGCCTGACCAAATCAAATTACGGTCGCGACCACCACCCCCGCTGTTACACCAAATGGATGGCAGGAGCCGGCATCAAGGGCGGAACCGTTTACGGAAAAACCGACGACTTCAGCTATAACATCGACGAGAACCCGGTCCACATTCACGATCTGAACGCCACGATTCTGCAACAGTTAGGCATCAATCACGAACGGATGACCTTCCGCCATCAGGGACGCGATTTCCGTCTGACCGACGTGCATGGAAATGTCGTGCATGACATCCTGGCGTAATTGCCACCGATTCGCGGACTGACAAAGTGTGTTTCCGGCGTAACACACTTTCACGACTTCTGGCGGGGGGCACTCAGGCAAACTGGCACCCCGGATGCCTGCAGCTTTCGTGTTCTTCATCACGAGACCTCGGTAGACGGCAATTCCTGAACTTCCGGCTGCCGCTGCTTACGGGTCTTCCTGGGGACCATGCTCCGCATGGACTCCAACTTGCCGAAGCACAGCAATCGATCACCCGGTTCCAGGATTCGGTCACTGCGAGGATTCGGAATAACGGTTGTGGCTCGATAAAGCGTCAGGGCGTTGATGTCTTTGTCACGAAGTCCCGATTCCGCGATCGTTCGACCAACATATTCTGAGCCCGCCGGCACGTGAATTTCAGTAACGCCATAGCCCTTACTGACGGTGAGCCGCTGCCGCAGGTCGATCTCAGGAAAATCGACTTGAGCGGCCATGTAGTCCACAATGGCTCCTGCAATGTCGAGCTGCGTGCAGGTCTCGATGCCTTCAAGGCCGGGGGACGAATTGACTTCCATGATTTGTGGCCCGTCTTTACCTTCGAGCATGTCCACGCCAGCGACGCGAAGCCCCATGATCTGAGCTGATCGGACTGCGGCTTCACGGTAGCGGTCATCCAGCTCGACGACCTCCGTCTTGCCGCCGCGATGGACGTTGCTGCGAAATTCCTGTCCTTGAGCAACACGCCGCATCGCCGCTACCACCTGATCACCGACGACGAAAGCCCTCACATCTCGTCCTTTGCTCTCGGAGACGAACTTCTGGATCAGCACATTCTGTTTCGTGCTTTGCAGCGTCTCGATAATCGCTTCCGCGATTTTCACCGAGTCCGCCAGAATCACGCCGACTCCCTGAGTCCCTTCCAGCAGCTTGATGATTACCGGGGCTCCGCCGACGCGTTCAATGGCTGGAAGTACGTCCTTCTTATCTCTGACAAACGTCGTTTTGGGAATGCCGATCTGGTGCCGACTGAGGATCTGCATGCTGCGGAGTTTGTCGCGTGAGTTCGAAATCCCGCCGGATGAATTGGCAGAAAACACGTCCATTTGCTCGAACTGGCGAACAACCGCAGTACCAAAGTAGGTGATCGAGGCACCAATTCGCGGTAAAACTGCGTCGTATGCGGAGAGCTGTTTCGAATGGTAGTAGAGGTCCGGTTCGCCCTGTTCAAGATCGATCGCAAACTTGAGTGTGTTAAGCACCTTGACTTTGTGGCCGCGTTGTTCGGCGGCTTCGCGAAGTCTCCGGGTGCTGTAACACTTGGTACTGCAGGACAGAATTCCCAGTTTCATCGCATAACCCTTACAACTTCAAAGTTCGCATGACGCCTGTTCAGGAACGCGTCAGAAATTACTTTCCGGATGCGTTGAGAGCGGAGATTTTCGTCGTTCCCGCGCAGGCGGAAAACCAGTTTTCCCTTGGTCTACTGGATTCCCGCCTGCACGGGAATGACGTTGTTGGAAAACCGGGAATTTATTTCTGAACACGATCCTTAGTGGACGAGGGGCGTCCGGCAGGTGTGTCAGGAGAAATCGCCTGCGTTTGGCAGGAAGATTCAGCGTGGTTTTGTTGGTGTGTCAGGCGTAGTGGAAACATCCTGGAGGCGGCTAAGGATGTCGTTCACTGCCACGTCGTAGCGTCTGACGAGGACATCCACCAGACGAGTCCGGGCGGGCCCTGGTTCCTGAACCACCAGTTCCTTGGGATCGTAGAGGCTGAGAGTTGCATCCACATCGGATACGTCCTGCGCCATCTCAACAGAGCGGTGTTCCAATTCACCAGCGGCCGTTGTGCGATACGAAATTTCCACGGCGAGTTCGCCGGATCCGGTCCGATAGACTGAAATGTCGTGCCAACGCCCGCCGGTTTGGCCATCAGCGTCCTGGCCATCCACCGACAACAGTAACTCTCCGTCAAACTCAATCGGAGGTTGTTGAGTGGGTGAAAGAACGATCGGTTGCATGTGATACTCCTTGAAGATAGTTCGAGGTCGACACGGTTCGTCAAACTACCGTCTTGTTTATGCCGCGACTTCAACGACCAGTTGGTCGAATTGATGCGATCCTTCGAGCGTCAGTCGTCGTGGTTGTATGACGAAAGCCGATTCATAACCAGCTCACACGTTGTCGAGCCAATCAGCATTGCGACAAATACAACGCCTCACGGAACAGTCAGCGTCGAAAAACAACAGCGCCGACAGACCTGGGTGTTCTGCAGGATGATGATCATTTCCAGCGGTGTAACGAGGCCAACGGCAATCCACGTGATACGGCCCATCAGATCAAGACTGCTTTCGCCGCTGGGGCACAACCCGTTTCCAACAGAGCCAAATCAGACAGAGTCATATCGCAGGAAGTGTGCCATGTCATTAAATCACCATGATTTAAAGTCATAGCCCACAACGGTGAGCATTCTCTGCTCAAAGAGGCCATTGCCTGTTCATTTGCCGCCTGCGGTGGGTGCTCGACGGTTTTTTGACGACCGAAGGCCCGCACATGCAACCAGTGACGTCGGCCGGAATTCTTCAGGGCAACGGCTGAATTCTCTCTCTCGACAGGCAGCTTTGGATCGAATTCAGTAACCTGCGGCATGACTTGAAGCGGCATCAGTTGATCAGGAAAAATTCGGACATGAGAAAGCGACGTCTGCTGGTCGTGGATGATGAACCTTCCGTGCTACAGCTTTTTCGTAGCGTTTTCGAGAAGCAGGGTATCGAAGTGCTCACTGCCGACACGGCTCGCGGAGGCCTGAAAGTTGCAAGTGAGCAGATGCCCGACGTGGGTATCTTCGACCTCATGCTTCCCGACTGGTCGGGCCTCGACCTGCTGAAAGAGGTAAAACAGGTCGACTCGAGATTGCCGGTTATTTTCATCACGTCCGGCGGAACCAGTGCGACGGCCATTGATGCAATGAAGCTCGGCGCATTCGACTATCTCACCAAACCGCTCAATATTCGACAAGTCCGGGAACTTGTTGATCGCGCGCTGGAAGTTCGACGGTTGATGAACGCACCGGTTGCTCTGGGCGAAGCCGGAGAGCTGTATCCGGAATCGGGCGACATCATGATCGGTCGTGGTCCAGCCATGCAGGAAGTCTACAAGGCCATCGGCCGAGTCGCTCCCAAAAATGTCACGGTCCTGATTCGTGGTGAAAGCGGCAGTGGCAAAGAACTTGTTGCGCGAGCCATCTATCAGCACAGCGAACGCTGCGACGGACCATTTCTGGCGGTGAATTGTGCGGCCATTCCTGAAGCGCTTCTGGAAAGTGAACTCTTTGGTCATGAGAAAGGTTCGTTTACCGGCGCCGAACACCGCCGCATTGGTAAGTTCGAACAGTGCGATGGTGGCACGCTGTTTCTCGACGAAATCGGCGACATGCCACTCAGTCTGCAAAGCAAGATGCTGCGAGTCCTGCAGGACCAGTCGTTTCAGCGCGTGGGTGGAAACGAAACAATCCGAACCAACGTCCGTATCATCACCGCGACGCATCACGATCTGAAAGCAGCAGCCGAAGCGGGGCAGTTTCGGTCAGACCTCTACTACCGCCTGAATGTCTTTGAAATTGATCTGCCGCCGCTGCGGGCACGGCTCGACGATCTGCCGCTACTCGTTAAATATTTTCTGCGGCACGCACGCCTGGAACTCGACAAGGCCGTCAGCTCTGTCAGTCAGGAAGCACTCGACCTGCTACTTGCCTATCAGTGGCCGGGCAACATTCGCGAACTGCAAAGCGTCATCAAACAGGCAGTGCTGAAGTCAGTAGGTCCCGTTCTGGTTCCCGACTTTCTGCCAGACCTTGCCAGCGAATCAATATCAGTTGCGACGTCGACGACGACGTTGGAGTCTGACGAGTTTTCTGATTCGAATGCCGTATTGACGCCTGGAAACAGCGATCCAGACTCCGAGAGGTTACGTCCAACGTCGCCAGTCGCTGCGTGGGTGGACTGGGATAACTTTATCGCGACAGAGCTGGAAGCCGGCAGCCGGTCGATGTACGACGACGCGATCAGCCTGACTGAGAAGCACGTTATCTCCCGAGTCCTCAACCACACTGGGGGGAATCAGGTTCAGGCTGCGGAAATGCTTGGCATTACTCGCACGACACTCCGCAACAAGATCAAGCAGCACGGCATCATTATTGGTCGAACGGTGGAGTAGCTCAGGCGGCCTCAGCAGCCGCCACGAAACTTTCCAGCAGTGACGTCTGCAACGCTGGCCATTCCTTGAGCCGGCTAAGCGGCCAGAGCTGGTTCACCTCGACTTCAACGCCGACGTAGTCCTCTGCCGAGAACCGGCGGCGCAGCGCCGTAGTCAGTCCGTCCGATGTCCCCAGATAGGGGTAATTCATGCGGATGCGAAGATCCGGGCGTGCAGACTTCAGGGACCGTTTCCACTCGTGGCTGACTGACTGCTCGCCGGATCGTGACGGGTCGTAAAGGAACCCGATGTCAGCATTTCTTACTTCGCCGTAAAGCTCAGGCGTGAAGCTGTGCATGCCGATGTGGACGACCCGGTTTCCGGCTTCGATCAGTGATCTCACGGTCGTTTCCACTTGCGATCGGTGCGGCGAGTAGTAGTCATCCAGAACCACCTGGCGAGCTTCCCCGGTGAGCGACCTGGTAAACTCGGAAAAGACCGATCGGCTCGACGGTTTGCGGTTCAGATCGACAAGCAGTCGCGTCACTGTTGCAGCAATCAGCGGAGCATTCAGCTGGCAAGCAAACAGTTTCGCCAGGTCGAGCGAACCTGGATCCCAGCCGCGATGAGTCGCAAGTACGTCGTCCGCACCTGCAAACAGCGGCTGATACTCTGGGGGCACTTCGTGACCGCCATGTTCGGCAGTGATGACGAATTGTGTTGCCATTTACGACCTCACAAACACTCGCCCGGTGGCGAGGCAGTCCGCCAGCTCTCGATAAACCATCAACAATTCCTCGTGAGACGGTTCGTCCGGCAGTGCGTCCGTTAAACGGCGAGCGAGTGGGCCTGAGTCCAGAATGATCTGCAACGGATCGATGCCGGTCGAGTCATTCGTGACAGAAACTTCGCTTCGACAAATCAAATCCTGCCAGAGATCGATTGCCCGAACCGCAGACGATCCTTTCCAGCCAAGCAGTTTCAGATAATCCGGGTTACTGATCACCGCTTCGTCAGCATCCCGCAGCGTTGCCAGAAAAACTTCATGCAGCGGCTCGACCGGCAGGCTTTGTTGTTCCGCCAGTGCTGACCAGCGTTCACTCACCAGCGACTTCAGAACTGCAACGGTCGCCTGAGCCACAGCCAGATCGACGGCAGGACATTCCTGAATATCGATCACGCGAATTTCGATGGAACCACGACTGAACCTCGCAATGGCTCCGCGAGCGTTGAGAAACTCGTCACGCAGAACTCCCGCCGGATCGTAAGGAGCAATCTCGGCAAACATTGGCTCAAAGATCTGCTGCTGATACTCGCCACGTGTAAAAACAGGTTCCGGAATCACACAACCAACGACCGACTTCAGCCGCCGAGCGTTCGTGCGGTAAACTTCCAGGCGATTATCCAGCAGCCCGGTCCGCTTTGCATCCATGATGGGTGAACTCGCAGCGATCGCCGGCAGCAGTGGTAAGACCAGTCGGATGGCCGCATGCAGTCGTCCGAATTCATCATCGGGTTTACGATCACCACAGAACGGCAGGTTGAGGTGCATGCTTTGCAGGTTCGCCCAGCCGTGACCACGACAATCAAAGATGCGGTTAAACGCCGCATAGATTTCGTGGGAATCGTGCGGCCAGAGATGCATTTCGTTGAACGGGTCCATCCAGGGATGCATCGCTGTTGGTAAGAGTCTCCCTCCGAATGATTTCAGTTCTCCGTTGATTGTTTGAACGTGTTTCTGAAAACGCTCGACAAGTCCGTCGAGTGACTTTGCTGGTCTCGCAGTTTTCAGTTCGACTACGTGCGAAACCAGTTCGTTCGACCAGTCGATGTCGTCGTGTTCAATGTCGGAAACGATTTCGCCAGCGACCTGCTGGAAAAGTCGATCCGTCATCGGACTGACGTTCAGTCGCTGGTCGTCGACGATCATGTATTCAAGTTCGACACCGACCGCATCGAACAAGTGAAGTGGTGAAGCAGTCATGAGGGAGACTTCTGCATGTCCAACAAAAAGCGGCAACGTGTAATCACCAGGCGCGAAGACGTGAAGACAACGTCAGCACAACTCCGCCCGAAAAACGTCATTCGTCCCGGCGGCGGACATTATCTGGAAAGTCCGCCAGCCTGTCGGCGTTCTTCCATACGTTTAAGAAAGACTTCCATCACGCGGCGATAAAGTTCGTCTCGCAGTACCATATCTTCGACGCCCGCGTCGATGTTGGGATTGTCATTGATTTCGATGACGTAGAACTTGCCGTCCGATTCTTTGATATCGACTCCGTACAACCCGTTACCGATCAGGTTGGAGGCTTTGACAGCCAGCTTGACGGCCTGTCGCGGAGCGGTTTCTACGGGCATCGTTTCGTGCTTGCCATAACGACCTCGACCGTGCCGGTCCTGCTTGATGATCTGCCAGTGTCCGGGAGCCATGTAGTACCGACAGGCGAACAATGCGCGTCCGTCGAGGACTCCAATGCGCCAGTCGAACGACGTGGGCAGAAACTTCTGAGCGATCAACAGGTCGGACTTCCCGAAGAATTCGTCAAGTCGCTCATCCAGTTCTTCTTCGGACTTTACTTTGACAACGCCGTTGGAGAACGAGCTGTCCGGCTTCTTCAGGACGCACGGCAGCCGAGTTGCTCAATCAACTGCTGATGGTTGTTGCGGTGAACGACGATTGTTTCCGGGACGGGAATTTTGTGCCGGGTCAGCAATTCTGCCAGGAACACCTTATTTGTACATCGCGAAATAGAATCCGGATCATCAATCACCACCAGGCCTTCCGTCGCCGCCTTTCTGGCAAAACGGTAAGTGTGCTCGTTGACAGAAGTCGTTTCCCGGATAAACAACCCGTCAAATTCCAGCAGCCGGCCGTAGTCGTCTTTGGTAATCAGTTCGGCTCGAATTTCAAGGTCACGCGCTGCCTTGATGAACTTCTTGAGTGCGGCTTCGTCCGACGGAGAGTTCTCTTTTTCCTCGGGATTGTGCAGGATCGCCAGGTCGAAACGCATCCGCGTTTTTTTCTTCGGACTGGTGGCCCGTCCTGCGAAATATCGTTGGGCGGCCTCGGCAAAGAACTGGCGATGCGACTCCGGCACGCCGGAAACCGCAATTGTCTTCATACTGCGAATCTGCCAGCCATTCTCTGTTTTTGCGAAACGGAATCGCAGCAGCGGCGCCTGGAACAGGTTGAACAGCTGCAGAGACAGTCGGTCGTACCGCTTCGCCGAGTTGCGACCGAAATAGACGCTGAGTGTGAACTCGTCCGACTGCAACGGCGCAAGGCTGGACTGAATCAGCTCATCCAGTTCGTCAGTCAGCAACCGGAACAGTGACGGCGAGCGGATGTCCTGCATCGTCGTCACGCTGGGCAGAGGCTTGTGGCCTCGCGCTTAGGCCAGCAGCGACACGTAATAGCCCGTGCTCTGATAACTGTAGCGGCGGCAGAGGTTGAAAATCTTCACGCCGCGCTGCTGACTGATTTTCGGGTCGGTCAGGTAAGTCCAGGCGTCCATCACGTCCACTCCGGGAACGTCAAACGGCCAGTCTTCAGGGGAGCTGGTCACAATCAGAATTGACATGGTTTTCCTTCAGGGGCCTTCAACGTGGTCATCGTCATGCACTCCTCGACGTGGTAACAGACAGCAGCAAGCACAACTCATGCCGAACGATCGGGCCGTTCAATGATCAGCATATTGGCATCATAGGTAACCACTCCCAGCAGGATCGCGCACATCACACGCTCCAGCGGAACCTCGTAATGGTGACCTTCGGCATGAGGATTGGCTTCGTACGGATCCGCGACCAGCACCAGGCGAGTGACCGGGTCGTAGCCGCAGAGCACGACGAAGTGGCCAACCGGCAGGCCGCGAATGTTATCCGGTTGAGACTCGGGATAAGTCTCGCGCGGGTCACGATACAACCAGGTCAGGCTCAGCCCAGTCAGCACTGGAATTCCGCGACGCAGATAACGACGCAGCAAAGCGGGCGACATGTCTTCCAGCCGGATTCTGCCGCCTTTCTGCAGGAAATTGATGTAAGCCTGCGAAGCTGTCTGCAGTTTCGCATCCTTTTTGAACTCCATCTGAGCCCGCAGCAACTCGACGAGCGGCTGGTCAATCGGATCAAACCAGGTCGGGTCGAACACGTACAGGTTGCAGGTGTAAAGAGTCGCCTTGTAGCCGCGTTTCAGCGCGTGCTGACCGAGCAAAGCCGCCAGTGTTCCACCAGTTTCAACGGTCTCGACTTCGTCGATGACCTGCTCAAGCGGCAGGTCATCTCCGTAATAGCCGTAGACGGCGTGGAGCGAAGTCGGGCCGCAGGTCGAATCGGTTGGTTGCGGCAGAATGGGAAATGTCAGTCGGTTTGCCACGGTGGTCCTGCTGGACGAATTCAGCCGCGAGCGTCTTCGTTGGTGGCTGGAGCAACTCCAGCACGCGAGGCAACCGCAGCCGGGCGTAGTTCTATCACGGTCCCGTTCGTCACGTAAGAGTTCCCGGTTAACTATGAATTCCAGTGCTGACGAAAAACGAAAAAGACAGCTCCCAGCAGGCACAGGCCTGCCCACAGATAGTCCCACGTCAGCTTCTCTTTCAGATACCAGACGGCGAACGGAACAAAGACCGTCAGCGCGATCACTTCCTGCAGAATCTTGAGCTGCCCGACGCTCATCACCTGATGTCCGATGCGGTTTGCTGGAACCTGCAGCAGGTATTCGAACAGAGCAATCCCCCAGCTCACCAGCGCCGCGATGATCCACGGCCTGTCCTTCAAATCCTTCAGATGCGCGTACCAGGCGAAGGTCATGAAGACATTGCTGCAGGACAGCAACAGGATTGTTTTTACGTGTGGAGGCATGGATGAGTTTTACGTATGCGGAATGAAAATGGGGTGCGTTGCAAGATCAGGAATTCAGTTCCATGCCGCCGGCGCTGTCGACCAGAATGACTCGCGGGAGATTACCGGCGATACTTTCGATCGACTCGAAGAACTCACGCTCACAACCTTCGTCCGGCGCTTCGAAACCAATGATCACGATGGCTGAGAATCGCGACCGGGTCTGAATGGTGGTGGCCACATCGGTGCCTTCCGCGACGACAATCGTGCTGGCTTCCACCGCGATACGTGACTCTTCGGAAAGTTTGACGAGGTGCTTTTCGACTTCTTCCGCCGCCGTTTCATTGTCGACGGCGCGCAGCAGCCGGATGGTGCGGTGTCGCCATTCCGGATTCAACGTCAGCAGATAAGCCAGGAGCAGCATCAATTGGCCGTTCTTATGCCCTCGCCACCAGACATCGATCGTTCCCGACGGGCTTTTCCACGGATCATCGTGAACGGGTTCAGAGTCATCAAAGTCGTCAGTTCCGACGAGATTCTTCAGACGCAGGGCGACGATGCTGCGGTCGAGCTGGGAAATCAAACGCAGGTTTGCGCCGAAGATTTCTGACTTGGTCGAGTCATTCGGCCAGCCCAGCAGCACGGTGTTCGGGCGCAGACCTCCAATGCCGTGGCATTGAACGAGCGACTCGATGCCGTCCGACACGAACGGCGCGACAACCACCGCCGGAAAGGCTTCGAGTTTCTGTTTCTCGATGAACGATCGCAGCATTCGTTCCGCACTGGTTCGCTGAGCCAGTCGATCTTCAACTTCTCCGCTGATGATCTGTGAAAGTGTCAGGATCCCGTGCCCGGCCGAGAGCCAGTGCCCGTAAACGGCCAGGTGCGGTCGCGTCCAAGCGCCACCACTCAGGGCCAGAATGATTGGTCGCCAGTTTTTCGGGTGGTACATCTCGGCTTCGAGCTTCAACAGGTTGCGTCGCGTTCGTTCGAACTTGAGACCACTCTGCATGTTGCCCCAGCGGACTTCGATTTCGTGGAGACTCACGTACCAGCACAGTCCCGCCATCAGTACCAGCGAGACGATCGCCCAGACCCAGTCGATCAGAAACATGACGGACAGACACGCGATCGCTCCCAGCAGCGACGTCGACCAGTGGCTGAAACGGAAACGCGGGCGATAACTGGGGTTCTTTGTGATCGCCTCGTAAAACGTCGCCAGATTCAGCGTTCCATAAGTGATCATGAAGAACATCGTGATGACCGGCGCGATGGCGTTCAGATCGCCAAGCAGAATGCACGTCTGAGCGATCACAAACGTCACGACGGTGGCTCGCCGTGGTTCGACCGATTTCCCGGAACCGCTGCCGAAAAACTTCAAAAACGGAAAAACGTCGTCCCGAGCGAGCGCCTGTAGAATCCTTGGAGATCCCATCATGCTGCCCAGCGCTGAAGACAGCGTCGCGGCGAAGACTCCCGCCGTAATCAGGCTGCCGGACCAGGCAATTTCCTTAATGATCAGGTTATTGCCGATCAGTTCGTCGCTGCTGCGTGAACCGCCCAGCAGAACCGCTTGAAGCAGGTAAACGCCCGCCGTCACTGCAACTGCCGCCAGCGTGCCTTTGGGAATGGAACGACCGGGATCTCTGAGGTCTCCAGACATGTTCGCTCCGGCCATGATGCCGGTCACAGCTGGGAAGAACAGAGCAAACATTGTGAAGAAGTTCTGCCCGGCGAGATAGCTCGGCTGCAGGTTGGTACGCAGTAACGCCGGATCAAAGTCGCCTGCCGCTCCAATGAAAAACGACACCAGTGACGCGCCCAGAATCGCCAGAATGAAATACTGAACTTTGATGGTCCATCCGGCGCCAATAAACACGCAGACGAACACGACCACGTTCGTGACCGTTGCGATCAGCACCGGTGAACCGAATGCCGACCCGTAAGTATCAACAAGCGCTTCGGAAAAACCGATCACGTACATCGCAACCGAAATGGCCTGCGCCAGGAAAAAGACGACGCCGATCGCTCCGCCAAATTCGACACCCAGACTGCGGCTGATCAGAAAATACGCTCCGCCGCCTTTGACTTCGGTATTCGTCGCGATGGCTGACAGAGACAACGCCGTCAGCGTCGTGATGACCTTGGATACAGCCACGATCACCAGCGCGTAGATGACGCCGGCCTGTCCGACGACCTGCCCGTACCTCAGAAACATGATCACGCCGAGAATCGTCAGTGTGCAGGGGGTAAAGACTCCCCCGAACGTCCCGAATCCCTGCGGCTTTCTGTTTTCCGTTTTCGCTGTGCTCAATCGCTTCTCGGCACTCAATCTGACCCGTTCCCTGAATCCGAACTGCTCCACGCAGTGCAGAACACGCAGCGCCGGAAGTTAGGTGATCATGCCTGACCAGGATAGTGGTGAGCCCATCCGATACTGTTTTTCAGATCGCAGCCGTGCCTGGTGGAATATCGAGGTCGACGACATAAATCGAGCAGGCATCGAATTCCAGTCGATTCGCCCTGGTCCCAGACAACTCCTCTAACGCAGTCCGGTTACCTGTTCGAAACAATCAGCGAAATGCTGGTTGCCACTGGTTCGTTCTCATTAAGAGGCGTGGCGGAAGCCAGCGTCAGAATTACCGCCAACGCCAGAATCAGCCAGATCAGTACGTGAGCCAGTAGTTCCTTGCGTGATGCGTGACGAGCAGGCTGGCGACACATACGCCCTGCCCTGCATCCCAAAGAAGCGGGTGATAATCGAGGACGCGGAATTGTGTGAGCCATGGATTGAGCCACCTGTTACTTGATCGGACGACCAGCCGAAACATCACTCCCTGACATGCCAGGCAATTTGAATGCTGCCTGTCGGGATGCTCGTTCGCCCTGTAAAGAATGCATCAAAGCATGTTGTGTGCCGAATCAATTTTCGGTTGCCACCGATTTTCTGGCTAATTCTGTCACGGACAACGTTCGCCGGTTTCGTCTCGGAAGCCAGCGGCGTCAAAAAACGGTCTCCCGTTACGGCCCGCATCCAGCATGAGCAGCCACCAGCCATACTGAGCAATTCGTGATCAGCTGGCGATGTTCAATCGGTCGGGAAGTCGGCGCCAGGATCAGTCCCTGGCCCGCACGTTGAAAAATGGAAGAATACCGATCGACAGCAGCGAAACGACACACAGAACCAGCAACGCCACTGGATAGCCGTAGTCAGGAATGATCCGACCAGACAACCAGGTCGACCACGATTCACAACCATTTGTCAGGCCCATGAATGCGCTGAACTGAGTTGCCGCAACCGCCGGATGAGTGATGTCCATGAACAGAGCGTACGACGACGACGTGAACAGGCCGATGCCGAAGGCGGCAAACGCCAGGCAGACCAGCAACGCTCGACCACGCTCCACCTCGAAAGTCATGTCGCAGATGGCCAGTGCTGCGACGGACAAACAGGTCAGAACCAGCGACATCGCGACGAATCGTCGCCGGCCAAAGCGATCAGACAGAAAGCCTCCGGCCAGTGCTCCAGCCACCATCAGGCCGATCATCGGCAGCGCAGCGAATGCACCAACTTCCGACTCCGTGAAGCCTCGATCAATCAGAAACGGACCGTAAATGGCTTCCAGGGCTTTGAATGCCGCTCCGCCGATCAAGGCAAAAGATAGGCCGACCCACGTATTCCGCTCGCGAATCGCCTGGCAGACTGATCGACCAACAGCCTTCAGCCGACTGTCTGATCGCTCTGCTTCGCTGTCGGCCAAGTGGCATTTCAGGTCGGTCGCCATGAACAGGACCAGCAGCATCGAAGACATCGTGACACCAACCAGCAATCCGACGACGCCGACGTTGCCGACATAGGGCGCAACCACCAGGGCTCCGCCACCGAGCATTGCACGTCCCAGCAGCATGCCCGTTTGCATCCAGCCGTTGA
This sequence comes from Rhodopirellula sp., assembly GCA_013203845.1. Lineage (GTDB taxonomy): Bacteria > Planctomycetota > Planctomycetia > Planctomycetales > Planctomycetaceae > JABMPE01. The sequence goes on from JABMPE010000403.1 coordinate 26,495, forward strand.
TTTCGCCACGTTCCATTGGAGCCGTGACCGAAATGCAAAGCGCATCAATTGCGACGTCCTGCGTCGCTGCCGCGAACGCATGCACGATCAGAAACGTCGCCAGCAGCCTGAAGTCCGACACCGGGTCAAAGACCAGAAGCGACAGCAGCGTCAGGCCCATCAGCGTCTGCGCGGAGGCGATCCAGCTCCTTAACGACCAGCGAGGACTCTGCAGCAGATCGATCAGCGGAGCCCAGGCAAACTTGAAGGTCCAGGGCAGAACCAGCACCGCCGTCAGCCAGGTAATCTGTTCGATTGGCACACCCGCTGCTCTGAGGCGAGTCGGCAGCGCCAGCCACAGGAAACCGATCGGAGCGCCTTCGCTCAAATACAAACTGGCGAAAAGAAGTTTGCGGCTGGTATTCACGCTGAAAGATTCCGAATTGTGAGCACTTCCTGATGCCGATCTACTTTTCTGCGAGTGTCTGACTGCTTATACCACGGCGACGTTGATGTTTTTGTCTCCGTACGGCAACCGTCTCTTTACAGAATTTTACGATTGAGTCCCCAACATGGCAGAACTGGACCTTCAGGAATACGAGTGGAACTTACAGGTCAGGTCGTTGCGTATTGACGACATTGATGATCTGCTTGTCATGCAGGCGAAGTGTTTTCCAGGGCTGTTGCCCTGGGGGCACGATCAGATCGAAAGTCAGCTCGCGCTCTTTCCGGAAGGGCAGATCGTCATTGAGATTGATGGCAAACTGGCAGCGTCATCCAGCAGCGTGATGCTGCAGTACGAGCAGGGCATCGCCTGGCACGACTGGAAAAAAATCGCCGACAGCGGTTACATCCGAAACCATAATCCGAAAGGCGACACACTCTACGGCATCGAGATCATGGTTGATCCACAGTACCGCGGCATGAAGCTGGCACGCCGTCTTTACGATGCCCGCAAAAAACTTTGTCGGGAACGGAATATTGATCGCATTATTATCGGTGGACGCATCCCAGGTTACGGCGAATATGCTGACAAAATGTCTGCCAGTGAGTACGTCGAGCAGGTGGTCCTTAAGGCGATCCACGATCCCGTTCTTACCGCACAGATCTCCAACGGTTTCGCGCTGCAGGGGCTGATTCCAAACTACTTTCCCAGCGACGAAGCCTCGCGAGGGTACGCGACTTTTCTGGAGTGGCGGAATCTTGATTACCGCCCGGCTGCCAAACGCCGACATTATCGACCGGTGGAATCGACTCGAATTGCCGTGGTGCAGTACCAGATGCGGCGAGTTTCCAGCTTCGACGAATTCGCTCAGAACTGCGAGTTCTTCGTCGACGTTGCGTCAGACTACGCGTGTGACTTCGTGATGTTTCCCGAGCTTTTCACGACCCAGTTGCTGTCCTGTGTCGAACCTTCCCGGCCAGGACTGGCCGCAAGGCGACTTGCCGAGTTCACTCCGCAATACCTCGAATTCTTCGCCGAGTGCGCAATCAAGTACAACGTGAACCTGATTGCCGGCTCGCACTTCGTGGTCGAAGACGACGTTCTCTACAACATTGCCTACTGCTTTGGTCGCGACGGGACGATTCACAAGCAGTACAAGCTGCACATCACTCCCAGCGAGCGGAAGTGGTGGGGCGTCAGTCCAGGCGACAAGGTCAATGTATTCGACACGGACTCCGGTCGCGTGGCGATGCTGATCTGTTACGACGTCGAGTTTCCGGAACTGGTCCGCATCGCTGCAGCCAAGGGAGCACAGATCATCTTTGTGCCGTTCAACACAAACACGGTCGAAGGCTATCTCCGTATCCGGCACTGCGCTCAGGCACGCTGTATCGAGAACCATGTTTACGTCGCCATCGCGGGCTGTACGGGCAACCTGCCGTCCGTTGAAAACGCCGATATTCACTACGCTCAGTCGGCCATCCTGACGCCATCCGACGTTGGTTTCGCACCAGGTGCTGTCGGAGCGGAATGCAATCCGAACATCGAAACAGTTGTGATGGACGATGTCGATCTGGAAGTCATCCGCCAGCACAAGCTGTCTGGCAGCGTGCAGAACTGGAATGACCGTCGCACTGATCTGTATCAGGTCAACTGGACGGAAGACGGAGAGATGCATCAGGTTTGAACGGTGTCTCAGACTCCGCTGTCGCATGGACTCACAAGAAGCCGTTTTCTGATGCCATGTCGTTATGACCAAATGACCAAAAAGGAAACCAGAACGAGTCGGCTCAATCGGTACGGACACGACCTGCCCGGATGCAAAGTCGATAAAGTCATAAATCGTCCGGAAAGATCTTCAGCACTTTCAGTCACACGGCACAAGGTGCTCCGATATCAGGCCAGCCTGGAAAAACCAGAATAGTTTCGGCGGCCTCAACTCGAACGCTCCTGACACAACAGATACGCCAGGCTCCACGCATGAGCGAATTGCAGCTCGCCAGCTTTCTGGTAACCAAATCGGCAGACGTAACCGTCGCTGCGAGAAAAGCTCGAATGCTGGCAGCGTTCGCGGACATCGAGAATGGACGACGGATTCGCCTTGGTAAGGCGCTGACCGAAACCTGTCGCAGTATTCTTTCGTTTGGCGGAACAGCGTCCATTGAATTCGGACTGATCACTCCTAACGGTCAGACGACGGTTGAAATATCGATTCAGTGGCTGAAGCCCGATGGCCGCGAGCAGGGCTCCAAAGATGCCAGAGCAACCGCAGCCAGAAAGGCCGATTCACTGCTTGTCGCTGTGGCCGACGCCAGATCAGCGGCAAAGCATTCGCGTGAATCAACGGCTCCTGAAATGGCAATCCGGCGGGTCGGTGAACTTCTTGACGGGTTTACACTCCAGGACTGGCCGGGACCAGGAACAGCCGCTTCACTCAGAATGTTGGCGTCTCCGGGATTCAAATTCGTCGATGCCGACACAGCGGACTGGTCCGCGTTACTCGGCGAGACACAGATCGAAGAAGCATTGCGTCGCCTCGAACGCCGACGAAAAATACTCGCATCAGAGCTGCGAATGTCTCGGCTTCAGGAAGAACTCCTGGAAGAAGCCAGCTGCGATTCCGGAGATATCGGCCTTGTCAGTATGTTATCGCTGGTTGCCAGCCAGACAGACAACGGCGTGGCGATTCTGGACAAAAACGCGTGCGTGGCCTGGGTTAACAACGCGTTCGCTGCACAGTGGGGTTACGAATTAAGTGCGTGTGCCGGGCAGTCGTTTGAGACACTCATCCGACATGATGATTCTGACGAATCGGCGATTGGCAGAATTCATTCGGCGCTGCAGACTGGCAGCAGTGACTACGTCGAACTGCTCGCCATGCAGGCGGACAATAGCGGTCGCTGGACCGGTGTGTCGCTGACGCCATCTCTTGATGAAGCAGACACCGTGCATCGCTGGATTGTTCTTCTTCGAGATATCACTCAGCAGAAATCAGCCCATGACATGCTTGCGGCCGCCCGCGATGCGGCTGAGCAGTCCAGCCGTTCGAAGAGCGAGTTTCTCGCCAACATGAGCCATGAAATCCGCACGCCAATGAACGCGGTCATCGGCATGACTGAACTGGCACTTAGCACGGAACTGACACCAGAGCAGCACGAATACCTCACCACCGTCAGGATGTCGGCTGAAGCGCTGCTTGAACTGCTCAACGACATCCTCGATCTGTCAAAGATCGAAGCCGGTAAGGTCGAGCTGGACGAAGTTAACTTCGACCTGTCTGAAGTCGTTCGAGACTCCTTGAAAGCTCTTGCCGTCAAGGCTCACAGCAAAGGACTGGAACTGGCCACTCGAATGCCGCCTGACCTGCCACAGTTTCTTCACGGTGACCCGCTGCGGCTGCGTCAGATCCTGATCAATCTCGTCGGAAACGCGATCAAGTTCACGGAGCATGGTGAAGTGGTCGTCGAGTTCGATCAGATTCTGCCTGGCGAACGCGACGAGCCCATCCATCTGAAATTCGACGTTCGAGATACGGGCATCGGAATACCTCCCGACCGGCTTGGAAGCATTTTCGAATCGTTCACTCAAGTCGACACATCCACGACGCGCCAGTTTGGAGGAACAGGGCTTGGTCTGACAATCACCGCTGAGCTCCTGCGCCTGATGGGAGGTTACGTTCATGTCCAAAGCGAGTTCGGCGTCGGCAGCTCATTTCACGTAACCGTACCGTTTGGACTGGCGGATGAGCCATTGATGCCCTTTACAGAACGCGTGTCGTTTTCGCGGAAACATCTTGAAGGACGCACGGTTCTGGTCGTTGACGACAATGCCACCAATCGCCGTATTCTGGAAGAGCTGTTGACCAGCTGGGGGCTGCGGCCACGGCTGGCCGAAAATGCCGACGCGGCGATGAAGGAATTGGAATCGGCGGCCTTCTTCGACCGACCGTTCGATCTGCTGCTGGTCGACGCCGTCATGCCAGGACGCGACGGGTTTACGATGATCAAAGAAATCCAGCACCGTGATGACTTCCGTTTTGGTACGGTCATGATGCTGTCTTCCTCGGATCGTGCAGATTCGTCGCGTCGCTGCCGCGAACTCGGAATTCGGACCTACCTGGTCAAGCCAGTGTCACAATCGAGTCTACTGGAATCGATACTCGGAGCACTTGCCGGCGAAACGTTTCCTGGTAGCGTGGATTCCTTGCCACAAGACCCTACTTCTGCGGAAAGTTTCGGTAAGACGGCCAGAAAGACTGCCGGTCCGAACGAGGAACTGGCTTCGATTTCTCTGCGGGTTCTGATCGCGGATGACCACGAAGCAAACCGCCAGCTTGCCGGGAAAATCCTTGAAAAGCGAGGACATCAATGGTGCCAGGCAGTCAACGGCAGCGAAGTGCTTCAACGACTGCAGAAAGAATCGTTTGATCTGATCCTGATGGATGTTCAAATGCCCGAGCTGGACGGGTTTCAGACCACCGCAGCAATTCGTCAGCTCGAAGTCGAGACCGGTACTCACATTCCAGTTGTGGCTTTGACGGCTCACGCGATGAAGGGGGATCGAGAGAAGTGCCTCGAAGCCGGAATGGACGCGTACCTTTCAAAACCGCTCCGCGCCCGAGACCTGATTTTGCTGGTCGAAAAACTGTGCGAGCCCGTCACAGCGGCAAGATTCGAGACGATTTCAAACACCGCAGTTCAGACCGGTGACTCTGATCAAACGATATCGGATCACTATGTTGCCAGCGTTCCCGACAATGGTGAGACGTCCACCGCTGTTGACTTCAAGGGAGCCCTGGACCGCATGGATGGCGATGTCGAACTGCTTGTTGATCAAATGCAGTTCTTTCTCGACGACGCCCCCTTGCTCGTTAACAGGCTGGTCGAAGCAATCTCGATGAACAACGGGCCTCAGCTCCAGTCGGCTGCTCACCGCCTCAAAGGTCTGGTCAGCAGCTACGATCAGGCGACAGCTGCCGACCTGTGTCTGAAACTGGAATTGGCCGGTCTTAGCCTGAACCTGAAAGGAACCGGCAGACTGCTGACGCCCCTGCAGGCACACGTTGAAAGACTCGTCGCGGCAATTCGGGGATTTGTAGCCGACCATCAATCGTCTTTGGACCAGTCCCGAAACCAGTTCCCGATGCGTTGACCAAGCCGATCAACCGCAACGCGTTAACCCGGATTATGGCAACTCAAAGTTGCATCCGTGGCTGACAGGCCGTTGTCCGTAGGTGTGCCACTGCGGAATCCCGCCGTCTTCTTTTCCCCCAAAATCCATTCGGTCAGAACACGACAAAGGTAGAAACAAAGACGCCTTCGCGTTCGAGTAAGCGGTTGCCTGACCGGGAAATAAGTCCGGATGCGTCGAGGTAAATCCGCGGGCCAAGCTTTCGTTGCCAGCGAATTCCTGCACCCCAGACGGTATCGCCCTGGGGTTGCTCCCAGGCGATTTCAGGAGTGATCGACTCGTCCTCGTGGTTGCGGAAAAGCTGGACGCCCAGAGACGCCCCAATGGTGTCGGAAGGGTTGATTCCCTGGCCAATGCGGATCAGCGGGTTGACCGCGAACGAACTTCGCAGGCGATTGAAATTCGCGCCGCTGATCGGACTCCAGCCGCTCGTTGATTTGAAGAAGTTTCCGTAGACGACCGCGTGCTCGATTCCGGTGTGACAGGTAATTTCGTGAGGCATGATTCGAGTCAGATTACTCTCGGCCACGAACAAGGCGCCATCACCGGTTCCACTTTCGTTTCCACCTTTGAACAGGGCTCGCCCGGCCAGCGTGATCGGCCCGAAGAACTGTGTCGCACTGACGGCGGCGTAACGGGAGTCATAACCAGAATCTGCCGGGTGGTTGACATAAGCGATGGTCGCTTCGATGTATGCATTGCGCCAGTCGGCTGAAGCGTGCATCCCAACAAGCTCAGTCGAGTGCGGCGTTGCGGTGTCGACATCGTCAAAGAAATAGAAACCCTGAACGTTCAGATTACTGAGCGGTGGAATCAGCAACGTATTCTTGTTGACGATCACTCCGATAACTTCATCATTGATCAGCAGCGAATTGTGAACGGCGTACGGAACTTTTCCGACGGTAATGTGATAATCCAGTGGCGTGAACTGGTCATCGATCAGGCCGCCAAACAGACTGTAGATCTCGCCCTCGACCCACCAGCGATCGGGGATACCGGTGGAATTGTCGTTGTAACCTGTCGGATCATCGAGTCGAAAAAACGAGCCGCCTGTATTGCGACGCCCAAACGGTCGAAACTGGACGTGAGCACGTTCGGTTCCGGTCAACTGCAGATCGACGTCAACAATCAATTGATGACCAATGCTGTCCTGACGAGTGCCACCCTGCTCAAGAAACAGTCCGAACGTCTGGTACGAACCATAAGTCACCAGGCGAGGTTCCCATTGGAATCCAGCGTCTCCAAACCACTTCAGTCCATCCCAGGAACCAATCGGATCAGCTCCGAGGAACTCCTGAAACGCAGTGACCGGTGGCAGTGGCTTTTCCCAGGATTCCGGCAGCCGAAGGACCTTCACACCGTCGTTGCCGTATTGCTCTGAAGTCGCGTTGCCGTATCCACCTTCAGCCTCGTACAGCGACGAACCACCGACCCGCATCAGTTCTTCTTCGAGCGACGGCAATGGCTCGTTGTTTTCTGAGTCGAACAGGACGGCAACCGCCGAGCCGGCACTTGCAGACGGAAGCAGACTGTCTGCCCCGATCATTGGAGACGGGACCGGTAAGAGACCATCGGCCAGACGCACGATTCCGACGTCGTCGGCAGCGGATGCTTCCTCAATCAACGAAAGCAGTACCAGCACGATGAGCGCAATGCGACCGCAACGACTGAGCGACGTCGCCACAGAAAGCAGCCAGAACGGATCCGGATCGGTCATCGAAACAGGCGACCTCCCGCTCGTTGCCCCACTCGAATCACGGAATCATGCTGGTCGATATTCACCGTTTCCAGCAGCGGCTTCAGATGCGGTACGCCAATCTCATCCATCAGGTGCGGTGGCAGGTGTCGGTAATTCAGCCGGACTCGCAGGCAGTAATCGCCCGGCTGGTCAGGAATAGTGATCGCATACTTCCGCGACACGGTACTGAGCGGAGCGATGCTGCCCTTCGAGATTCGAAACGATGCCGGGCGGCCAAACGCCGCTGTTGGTACGGGTGCTGGCCGGAAAATGTTCAGCGGTGTGAGTTGCCGGTTTACAGACAGAATCAGAGGCCGTTCGGTACCGCGAGTTGCCTGGCCAACGAACTTGCTCTGAAAGTTCAGCAGGTGGCGATCCCAATGCGCGTGCCCGCTCAATACCGCATGACTGTGCTCATCCCGCAGGTCACCGTTGTGATCGAAATTGCCAGTCGTGAAGACGGACCTGCCGAATTCGTCAAACAAATCCACAGAATCCCACAGCTGGCGTTCTTCGGTGAAACCGGTCGGAAAATTGTGCCCGGTAACGAGACTGTGGACGTCAACACGAACGGCGACATGATCACCACACGCGGCGGTTTCCGGTGCCGCCACAAGAATTTCAGCGGCGTTCTGCAGAAGTTCGTAACGCTTGTTGCGCGCGATGTTCAGTTGCTTTCGATTCAAACGTCGCAACTGGTCGAGCGTCGTTTTCTGATGCAGCGTCAGCCGTTCCGTACGGCGATAGTCGGTTTCATACATCCAGTCCAGTTTGTGCGGGAACTCGGTATCCGGAAGTAGAGAATAATCCGGCCCGGCAAAAGTGTGGTCAGACAGCGGTCGTATCGGGATCTTTTCCGGATCAATGCCGGGCACCGTTGCCGCGCGGCCAAGTGGCCGCTCGCACTCTCGAAATGGCTGGCCCTGAACCGGTCCCATGTGACAGTGCTGGCAGGTGTGCTCGTTCTTTGCTGCGGGACTGTTCTGCCACTCGCTGAAAGCTTCTTCCAGGCGAATGCCTTGCGGACTGTAAACATCGTGGCAGGATCCGCAGAAAGCGCTGGACCGAATTGACACCGACTTCGCGGCGCCATGCGAATTCTCGTCGACAGAAACCGCATCATGAAACGGGCCGTACATGCAGCCTTCCGAAAGCTTGCCCGGAACGAGGTAGCGACGCGTGCTCGTTTTGTAGTACGACCGGTCGACCCGGTGACAGGTCACGCAGGTGACGCCTTCCATCGACAACCGCGAACGGTTGACGTTGCGACGTTGTCCGTTTTCACCCAGAGCCGTTCCCAGCGGAGTGTGGCAGCGGGTACAGAACGTCCCGAGCGTGCCGCTGGTTCGTTCCTGCAGAGTCAGGTTGAACGCCTCGAACGCCGGGCTGTGTTGCGCGTATGCGTGCATGGAACGTGACCACTCAGCGAACTGCTTCGGGTGGCACGTGCTGCATTCTTTCGCCGATGGGAAATCCAGCTCGGTAAGCGGCCACGTTTCGCAGGTGTCCGGCAGTCGGTACTTGAGTCCCCCGTTTCGAATCCACCGATCGAGTGTCTCCAGCTGACCCGCCGTCAGCCACTCGGATTTCTCAGGCGGCATGAGCGGTTCTGCGGCTTCACGGGAGTCGGCCTGTTCGGACACATTCCAGACCACGTACTGCCAGAGCAACGACGACTCCGGCCTGCCGGGAACAACCAGTTGGTTTCCGTGAGTGTGTTGTGCGTCGATGATCGCTTCCCAGCTCGTCAGGTCGGTCTGATCGGTACCGGGGCGATGACACGCGTTGCATTTCTGAGCGAGCATCAACCGGACGTCAGGCCAGTCGGCGTCGTACGGATGCTGGATGTCGCTGATGGTGTGAGGCGCGGCCTGAGCCGCTGCCGTCAGGCCATCGAGGCACGAAGATCGGCACCACGGCATCGCAACCGCGCCGAGGCCGATAATGGCCACCAATCTGATGCAGCGGCTGCGGGACATCCTTGTCACCATCCGCGAGGTATGTGATTTCTCCCCCGCCGCGCGGCAGGATGTCACTGCACGTCAAAACGTCCAGGCTTCAGAAGAATCGGAATGATTGGACTATCCCATTTGACCAATCCCGGTCAGGCGTGTTCTCGTTCAGACTCCGGAACACCAGACGCCGACGAATCCGCATAACCCGAAATCTCTAACACGCCGCGTATCGCTTGCAACATGCTCCAAAACCAGCGGCGACGGTAAGACTCGGTGAAGTCGGGATTCTGCAACGGGCTCCCCACAACGATCCTCCACATTATCACGCGCAGCGGAGATTTCGGCTCATGACAGTGACCTGTCCGTTCCCGCTTTCAGTCCGCACAGAACAGAATCGACGGACATTGCCGATCCGACTGGTACAGGAACGCAATGCGGATGCGGGCGTCAGACAAATTACAGTGACGTCGCTCAAAGTTGGCTGAGGATTTCAGACGCCTTGTCCTCGTAGATTTTCTGCCAGTCCGGACCGAGCACACAATCGCTGTCTTCCTGAGCGCCGCCGACGTTCAGCAGTTGTTCGGTCGTCGGGGCGTAGTAGATGTACCCATTGGTGTAGCCGGCCACGAACGTTGGCTTGTGGGGCGATTTTTTCTTCAGGTTCAGGCCGATCTGCACGGTGAGTTCGCCGGGAAAGGTGGTCAGCACAAAGTTGCCGACACGCAGCCCGGTCAGCTCGACATCGATCGTGCGTTTTCCAGCGGCGACTCCTGCGGCGTGATGTTTCTGCAGCAGCTTCAGGTTCGTATTGAGACGCGTCAGCTTTTCCATCGTGTGAATATTGCGAATGTACTGCTCCATGTTCGCTCGGTTTTCCGCGTCGAGTGTGTCGAGATCTTTGCGGCCCATCGCTCGGTCGTGCAGATAGCGATAGGGGTAATTGGCGGGAAACTCTTCCGACGCTTTGTACTTCACAAACAGCGGGATGAAGGTTTTGAGATTGAGCGACGTTCCGCCGAGCGATCGCAGCAGTTGAGCCTGCTCGGACTCCATTTCGGCCATGCGAGTGGCAGTGTCGGCTCGCGGAAGCGTGATCACTTCGGTCAGCACCTTCAGTCGGTTGTCTTCTGCGGTGGTGATTTTTCTGACAGCTTTCAGCGTACTCAAACCGAGCATGTTGCCCAGCGGTTCGGCGTCTCGCGGATAGTCGACGTCTTTGTACCGGATCGGGTTGATGTCGCCGCCGCAGCCCTGCAAGAACAGAGCAACGGTGCCTTCGCTGAGGTTGTCCTCAATCACCTGCGATGCGAAGCCGGTGATGTCCGCACTGTTGCCGCGACTGGGAACATTCTGAATCGGGTGGCAGGCGAAGTTGTAAACAACGGCCAGCGTGGTTCCGTCAAGTCGGTCGAGTTTGAGCACGCCGATTTCCGTGTCGACCGGACCGACAGAAGCGATCTCGTCATCAGGCGGGATCGAATAAGCATGTCGAACGTCGATCGTACGTCCGTCTTTCATCTTCAGACGACGATTCTCCATGATGCGATCTTCGTAGCCGGTTCCGACTCCAACTTTAACCGGTACCAGATGGCTGGCCGCTTGTCTGATCGCTCGCACCGTTCGGTCATCGGCATCTTTACAGACAATTCCGTGGCAGTGGCTGGCGTTGGCGATCACGTTTGTGGGCGGGATGCCGAGTTCCTTTTCAACGATTCCTCGGACCTTGCCCAAGTAGTCGTCTTTGATTCCGCCGATTCCCCCGATAGCGACCGCATCGACAGTGACGATGGCCGTCATCGTCTCGCCCGATTTCAGAACGAGCGCCTTCACATAAAGCGGATCGTTGACCGGTCCGGCATCGAGGTTGGTGATGTCGACTTTGGCGACTCCGGCCATGAGGGTTGCAGCCAGAGCGTTCTGTGCTGGCTGAACCACGAAAAAGCTGGCTGCGGCCAGCAGCAGCGTCAGCAGGAGTTTTCGGTCAGGCGTCGACATGCTCAATTCCCTTATGCAAATCTGATGGGTGACGGCGAAGGCGTTATGAAGGTTCGTTAATTGCTAATGGCTGGTGCCGGGTCGCTGATGATCGAGTCCTGACGAGCTTCCGGATTTAACGAGGAAGAACCTCACCTGGCCTTAACCACCAGTGACGCAATCATTCCGCCACGACACTCGGATACCGGGACTGTATCAATACGAATTGTTGACAGCGGCGACTCGGACTATATTCAGGCCGCGCGCGATCAGTCGACTCTTCGCCGAGGAATCGGCGATTCATCTCGTGGCTGCGTCCCTCGCTGCCGGAACCGGCAGTTCTTCCCGCCCTTTTGAAACACAGGTTTATGCTCATGCTTTTCGCAAGAATGCGTCCGGCCCTTCTTCTCGGTATGGCGGCGCTGCTGACATCGCAGCAGTTTCAATCGGCTTCGGCCAACGACTGGCCATCCTGGCGTGGTCCACATCGTGATGGAATTGCGGTGGACGAAAACGGACTGCTGTCCGACTGGCCCGAGGCTGGTCCTGAACTGAAATGGAAAATCGACGGCCTGGGACGAGGTTACTCGTCGATCGCCATTGCGGACGGGCGAATCTTCACGATGGGCAAACGCAAGGACGGTTGCGAACTGATCGCGCTCAACCTGAAAGATGGACGCGAACTATGGTCGGCGCCAGTTGGAGGCGGCGATCCGAACTGTACTCCCACGGTGGATGGCGGACTGGTCTACGCACTTGGTCGAGACGGTCAGCTTGTGTGTGCCGACGTTGCGACCGGAAAAATTGTCTGGCAGAAGAGTTTCCCGAAGGACTTCGGCGGCAGCATGATGTCTGGCTGGGGCTACAGCGAATCTCCGCTGATCGATGGCGACCGGCTGATCTGTACGCCTGGCGCGAAAGACGCCGTTGTCGTGGCGCTGGATAAGAAGACCGGAGCCACGATCTGGAAGTCAGCCATGCCGGACGACATTGGAACGCGTGGTAAAGACGGAGCCGGTTACTCGTCGATCGTGATCAGCCATGCGGCGGGTGTGAAGCAGTACGTTCAGTTAACCGGACGCGGTGTCATTTCAATCGACGCCGAAGACGGCACTCAGCTCTGGTCCTACAACCGCATCGCCAACGGAGTCGCCAATATTTCGACGCCGCTGGTTAAAGGCGATGACGTTTTCTGTTCGACCGGGTACGGCACCGGAGCGGCTTTGCTGCACGTCAGCCGGAAAGGCGATCACCTGGTGGCCGAGGAAAAATACTTTCTTGACGCAAAGAAGATGCAGAATCACCACGGCGGAATGATCGTGTTTGGCGACCACATTTACTGTGGACACGGCCACAACAACGGATTTCCATTGTGCATCAACTTTGCCACCGGAAAAGAAGTCTGGTCGGGCGGACGAGGCCCAGGTGGCGGATCAGCAGCGATTCTGCTCGCTGATGGCCACCTCTACTTCCGCTACGAAGACGGCACGATGGCTCTGATCGAAGCGACTCCCGAAGCCTACCAGCTGAAGGGTAAGTTCAAGCTGGCGACCAACAACGGCAAGAGCTGGCCACATCCGGTCATCGTCGACGGCCTGCTTTACGCCCGCGATCAGAACTCGCTGCTCTGCTACGACATCCGCAAGTAACGCACTTTTGAAATCTGCAGGGCCGGTTCCAGCCGAAGTGAACCGGCCCTGCCAGGACTTTTGGAATTCGGGAAGTAATTTCCGAAACGTCCTTCCGTTTTTGCGGTTCGAGCCGAAGCCGTTCTGATTTGAGAAAAAGCGGGTGAATACATCGAGTGTTCGGCTGAGGCACCCGTTACTTCTTGAACTCGCCCGCGTCGTAACGACGCCAGAACTCGGCGGGAGTAATCATTGGATGACCTGCTGTTACCAGCTTCTTGAGGTTCTGCATGCCTCTCAAAACATCGAGACCACGGTTGATCTTCTTCGCTTCGAACCGAAGCTCAATCAGCGGCATATCCGCCAAAGGGCTGAGATCCGTCACGGCAGTTGCTTGGATATTCAAAAACGTCAGCGGCATGCCCCGGAGCGGCTCGAGATTGGCGACCTTGCCACACCGATAGAGGCTGAGCGAGGTGCAAGGCATGCCGTGGAGCGGCTCAAGATTCTCGATCTGGGGAGACGTAGAAAATGCCAACGTCTCGCAAGGCATCCCTAGCAGCGGTTCCAGGCTGGAGCCTGCAAAACTCACCAAATCGAGCCGGGTACAGGGAGCGCCGCGTAGTGGCTCCAGATCGCGAATCGATGGGCTGGTAGCTCTAAACGATTCAAGGGGCAATCCGCGAAGCGGTCCCAGATCAGCCAGAGGACACCCGTAAGCATCGAGTATTCTCAGTGGCATCCCCTCCAGCGGTCCGAGATCGCCGACGGGCGTGGAGGTGATGTTGAGTTCTTCGAGCGGCATGCCTCGCAGCGGCTCCAGATCACTGAGCTGCGGACATTCGTAGCAAATGAAGTTCTTGAGCGGCATACCCTTGAGCGGCTCCAGGTTTTTAAGAACAGCATTTCGCTCAGCATACAGTGTTGTTAAGGGCATACCCCGCAGCGGTTCGAGATCGGTGAGCATCTCGCTGCCGCCAATCTTCAGGATGTCGAGTTTCATACTGGTGATCGGTTTAAGGTCGATCAGATTCTTCATTCCTAAATTCAGCTCAAGTTGACCGTCGTTCGTAAGAGTAACGCTGTGACGGGGCCAGACTGTTTTGACCTGCTTGTCGTACAGTGCTCGCAGCGGTTCACGAGCCTCGCGTAACTTCGGTGCGTCGTTCAGCAGACGTGTCGTCAGATTAAACAGCCGGTGACGAGTGAGTATCTCTGCGATGGCGAACATCACGACCAGGTCGTCGGTCCTGTTTCTGGAGGCCAGCTTGTGCAGTGCAGCGGCGTCGCGATCCTCGGGATGATGGAATATGTAGATGGCCAGCTCCTCTGCGGCCTCGCGCCAGCGTCGTTCCGCCAGATAAATATGTGCCAGCAGCAGGCGGGCTTCGACATTTTTGGGATCGTAACTTCGCACGAGCGCGATCTGTGTCAGGGCTTCGGAAACGGCTCCATCGTTCGCCAGTTGTCGTGCCGCCAGCAGCGTGCCGGGAATCGACTTGAGCATCGCGTCGGTCTTCGCCTGCTGCTCTTTCAGATAGTTGTTGTGGCTTGACTCCGCCTTCTGCTGCGCCTTTTCAGCCCGCACTCGGGCGGCGTTGTTGACATTAAACGCCACCGCCAGCACGACACTGAGGACAAGCAGTCCCGCTCCGGCTGCCGCGCTGAAACCTTTGTTGCGTTTTGCAAACTTGACGACCGCTTCCCAGGGCTTGTCGTCTTTGGCGCTGACCGAACGCCCGTCCTGAAAACGCTCGATGTCACGTCGCAACGCTTCACAGGTTAAATAACGTTGCTCGGGCTGCGTCGCGAGCGCCTTCATCGCCACGGCAGCCAATTCTCGGGGAATCCAGCCTTGCCGGAATCGTTGAGGTGTCCTTTTCTCGGGCGGCATGATTTCACCGCTGGTCACTCGCCGCAGCACCGCCACATGCCCGCCGCCTTTCTCAATGGGTGGCTGCAGGGTCAACAGTTCGTAAAGAATCGCCCCCAGCGAATAGAGATCGCTTCGCTGGTCAAGCATCAGCACGTCACCGCGAGCCTGTTCGGGCGACATGTAGGCCGGCGTTCCCATGATTGAACCGTCCTGCGTCAGCTCATCCGACTCGCGTATCGTCTCAACCTTCACAGCACCACCGCCAGAGGTGGTGCTGTCTGCTTCCCCAGCCAGACTCGCGAAAAAGGCTTCAGGAGTCGCAGTGGCCTCACCCGGAGCGCGGGCCGGTTGAACTTGACTCATCACTTTCGCCAGGCCCCAGTCCATCACGTAAACTTCGCCGAAGTCGCCGACCATGATATTGGCCGGTTTGAGATCCCGATGGATCACTCCGCGCGAGTGAGCGTAGGCCATTGCATGGCAGACATTCACAAAGATGTTGAGCAGCCGGCTCAATGGCCAGACCCTCTCGGCCATCGCGGGCTGATCGCGGAGTTCCTTAATGATCTGACCCAGGCTGCGACCATGTACCATCTTCATGGCGAAGAAAAGCCGCTTCTCGTCATCCAGCCCGAGTTCGTGAATGGGCACGATGTTGGGATGTTCAAGCTGTCCAGTGATCTGAGCCTCTTCGACGAAGCGAGCCTTTCTGTCGTGGTCACTTTCGTCGAGCATGTACTTGACGGCGACTTCGCGGCGAATGTCGCAATCAACAGCTCGCACAACGGCACCCATGCCTCCGCGGGCAATTTCATTTTCAATCACATAACGGCTGCCCTGACGCGACTGTCCGGCCAGAAGGTTGGCCGACGACGAGTGCTCTGCTGCTGAGCCGCTCTTCGGCGTAACGATCGTCTCGCCCAGGTCCACCCCGCCCTGTTGCTGACCGCTCAACGATTCATCGGAAGGGCCAGTCGTCGGAGGCAGCTCGGTCGGTCGATCGATTTGCGGCACCGTGACGGGTTGCTTGCAGGTCTGGCATTCGCCGCTACGACCTGCGAGTTCATCATTGACTTCATACTTCATACCGCAGTGGCTACAGACAAATGCAATCATCACGCCCTCACAGAAATTGATTCCACCTGCTGGTGACACCCTCAGCCTGCACGAAGCTGAATCGATAATATTGTTGCAGCCTGAATTTCATCCACTGGCCCGTCTTACCGGTCACTCGCTCCGGGCGCAGTGGAAGTCTTGATTTCTCAAAATACTGTTCGCCAGTCGGTGCGGAAGAGTATTCGCAATCCTGCCATCGGAAAACCGACGTTTCCACTCATTACTGCAAACGACGATGTCTTGCGAAATTTCGGGAATCTGATTGACAAGTTCCTGCATCACTTCCGGATGTTGAGCAAGTAGAAACAGCGGTCAGCGTCATGACTGCACAGCAGGTCCGTTTCCGCATAGCCAGAGCGTATCTTTCGTTCGCCGGTTCTGTGGAATGTTCCAGTGGTTGCTGACGAGCAGGTGGTGACCCGGTTCTGCGATGACGATTCAGGACACTGGCCAGGATGCCGCAGCAGCAGTTTCGGCCTGATGAATCAGAGACGTGGCGTCGTTATCAGTGGTCGCTGGCCATGATTGTCGTTGGCAGGCAGGGGTCGCTAGCATATCGGGTTCCCTGCTTTCAGGGTTCGACCTGCATGTCCCTCCACTGATAAATCCGGCGAAACTCCGCTGCCGCGATTTCATACTCGATACACACAGGAAGGTTGTTGCGATGAAGAGGCTGCTGGCTCGATCGGTGATACTGAGTGTCGCTCTGACGGCGATGGTGGTTCATGAGGTGGCTTCTTCAGTCGACGCGGCTGAAGTAATCCAGCTGAAGAAAGGCGACAACGTCGTCTTCATCGGGGGATCGCTGGCTGAACGCGAGCAATACTTCGGTCACATCGAAGCGCAGATTCAGGCGTTGCATCCGCAGCTGAATATCTCGGTCCGTAATCAGGGTTTCACCGCCGACGAAGTTCGGTTCCGACCGCGGTCGCTGGACTTCGGCGAGCCGGACAAGCACCTGACTCTGGCACGAGCGGATGTGATCTTTGCATTCTTTGGATTTGCGGAATCGTTCAACGGTGAGGCTGGCCTGGCGGCATTCGAACAGGAATTGCGGGACTTTCTTGCGCACACCGCAACGCAGAATTACTCGGGCAACGGTGCGCCGCGCGTCGTTCTCTTTTCACCCATCGCTCACGAAGATCTGAAGAACACCAACCTGCCGGACGGCTCGGCATCGAACCCGAACATCGAGCTTTACACAAAGACGATGAACAAGGTCGCCGCGGAAACGAAGACGCCGTTTGTCGATCTGTTTGCTCTGAGCCTGGAACTCTACGCCGCCAACAGGAAGCCGCTGACGTTTAACGGAATTCATCTCAGCGGAGACGGCTACAAAGTCCTGGCCCCGGCATTCGCCACAGCCGTATTTGGAAGGTCGGCGTCAGTGTCGGCAATCACTCCCGAAATGACAGCAGAAATCGCCGAGAAAGACTTTCAATACTTTCATCGCTACCGGGCCGTGAATGGTTTCTACATTTACGGGGGCCGTTCAGAGCGAGACAACGGCAATCCGCCGTTCACCGATAAGTACGTGCTCGAAAACGAGCGAGGCAAGCTCGACGAAATGTGCGAGGTTGTCGACCAGCGAATCTGGGCCGCCGCACAGGGCAAACCAATGTCCGGGCCGGTTGACTACAGCGGAACGCGTCAGCTTTATGACGTTCCGACCAACTTCAAAGAGCCAGTCAATATTCTGCCGCCTGAAGAGGCCATCAAAAAATTCTCCGTCGCGGACGGCTACGAAATCAACCTGTTTGCTTCCGAAGTGGAGTTTCCGGATCTCGAAAATCCAGTCAACTTTACGTTCGACGCGAAGGGCCGGCTGTGGGTCGCGACGATGCCGAGCTACCCTCAGTATCAGCCGCCACACAAGCCAAACGACAAACTGCTGATTTTTGAAGACACCGACGGCGACGGCAAAGCGGACACTCAGAAAGTTTTTGCAGATGGCCTGCATCTTCCAACCGGATTCGAAGTCGGTGATCACGGAGCGTACGTTGCGCAGGAACCAAACCTCGTCCACCTGATCGACAACGATGGTGACGACAAAGCGGACGAACGGAATATCGTGATGGGCGGTTTCGATTCCGGCGATAGCCACCACGCCATCGGAGCGTTCGTCTGGGGTCCGGGCGGCGGCGTCTATATGCACGAAGGAACGTTCCACATTACTCAGGTGGAAAC
>JABMPE010000404.1 GCA_013203845.1 Rhodopirellula sp.
ACTCTGCTCCGTCACCAAACGTCGACGCATCACCCAGACTCTTAGACGGAGCATCCGCAAACGATCCTCCGCGTGTTGAGGCTGCATCAAGACTGTCGACGTCCTTACGTGCCATAGCGTTGTGTCCAGGAAGCTCCGGTGATTACAGCCAACTATCGGTCTCGACAAAAAATCGTGAGCGGAATACGGGATCACGTTCACGTAAGTAATGTTCTCTGCCCGTTTCCCCTCGGGTGACCTTACTTGACAGAACAGCGGAGCACCCGGAACCCTATACTGCCCGACGCAATACCCCTCTGTCGCTCACGAATTGCCGACCGGCAGTGCCCGGCGGGGCGGCTCCAACTGCCGCCACGACTTACTTGGTAGCCGGACGATGGACCACGCGGGTTAACCACCAACGACGTCTTGTCGTCATAGGGAGCATACTTGTCATCACACCATTCACTCGCATTTCCATGCATGTCGTACAACCCCCAGTTGTTCGGCCGCAATAGACCGACGCGATGCGGGTACATTTCATATCTAGCGTTCCCGTTATTTGGTGCAGTTCCACCCCACCATGCGTAGCGACTCAACAGTGCTGCATCGTCGCCAAAGCTGTATGCCGTACTGCTCCCTGCCCTGCATGCGTATTCCCACTCAGCCTCGCTGGGTAACCGATATTCAATGCCTTCCCTCAAACTAAGTTTCTCGCAGAATCCGACTGCTTCAGTCCAACTCACGTATGTAGCCGGGTAATCGAGCCCTTCTTTCACTCGAGCGTTCACGAAAACTTTTGTATTTGGCCACTCTGCTGGAGGCGTCCCTGTAACAGATACCCACTGCCCCTGAGTCACTTCAGTCGTCTGGAGATAAAACGACTGTGTTATCCGTACCTGGTGCTGTTGCTCATCATTTCCATGATCTTTCTCTCCAATGGGCGACCCCATCTGAAACTCTCCCGACGGAATCAGCTTCAGCTTCATCCCGATGCTGTTCGTGACAACCTCCGGTTGCGATGCAGGTGCTGCCAGCTGTGATACAGGCGGTCCTTGCTTAGGCGGGACTGCTGTCTGCGGCTGAGGGGGTATCTGCATCATTGAAGAGTTTCGTTTCAGAGAACTTCGACGACGTTTGGCGTTCGTCGTCGGGGTTGATTCTCCCGAACCTACGGCGGCGCGTTTCAGATGTGCCCACAGCTCATCCTGTAGACTCATGCGGCTTTTGGCTCTTTCGTACGCTGATTCGTTGCCGACTGTGTCGAGTCGTACCAGGTCACCAAAGCGATTCACCACCACAACCTCCTGCAGGACGTTCGGTAGCTTTTTCGTTGCCAGTTCGAGATCGGGGTGATCTTCGGGATTCAGCAGCGTTTCCCGGTTGAAGTCGACCAGCGTGTTTGGGGTTACAAAGTCGATCTGCTCTTCCATGAATGTTCCGGCTGAGGGACGAAGAACTTCGGTCGTGATTCCACCTTTGATCTCCGTTTCACTTCCCCGCTTTCTGCTGGTGACTTCTTTAGTCCATCTGGCAATCCGGTCGCCGCGATCCAGACCTTCAAACTGTCCGTGAACGTACATGCCCGTCTCGGTCATCCACTGATAAGCATCCATCGAAACGCCACGTCGATCGTCGACTTTGGCCACATAGACTTCGTTTTCGTCTTCAATTAATGCCGGTGTGCTGACTTCTGACCACGGTGTAAATCGATACTTGCCTTCCCGCGAAGCAAAGTCCTGAAGTTCACCAGGATCGCGATCGAAGTTGGGATTCAATAATTTCAGCCGCACTCGATAACGGTAGGCATTACCGGGAACGACGCTGAAATCCAGAAACCGAAACAGCATCAGCTCAGGCGTCGCCACAACGTCCATACGTCCCATGGACCTGCCTCCCGGATAGCCGGATGAACTGCTGCTGGATCCGTATTCCGGATCCGCTTCCTTTGCCAGTGCATCGTAGGATTCGGAGTACGCACTCATGGCGGACGAGTTGCCCATCATACTTCCACGCATACTGCGAGTGTTGACCTGCACTTGCTGGAAGCCTCTGCCTGTAGACTCTTTGATTTTCTCTTCCTGCTCCGCGGCTTTGAGCAGTGCTTTCGCGCGAGTTTCCTGCTCAAGCTGCTCTTTCTCCGTAAGAAGACGTTTGATTTGCGGATGCGACGCGAGGATCCCATTGGGGCCAGCTGCCGTCGCCCAACTGCCTGTTACCCGGTAGGGCAGCGGCATCGTAAACACGGCGTCGCGATACAGTTCATCCACGACATCCACGTCAAACTCAATTCTTTTGAGCAGTTTGACGGCGACATCAATGTCGACGTCTTCCCATTCATTGGGCCAGGGATTGCTCCCCGCCACGGCGGTTTGGCGTTGCAGTTCGAAGTCCCAGAATCTCACCTGCATGTACGCTTCCTGAGATTTGTCGAGACGCAAAGCTCGCTGAACTTTTTCGATCTGTTGCTTCATCCGGAAGATGCCGCGGACAGCTGCGAATCGAGTGCCGCGAGCTTCAACGTTTCTCGCTGCACCACCGTACCCACTCATTCCATCATTCGGATAACCAGCCATACTGGGGTCGCCTCCGTATTCCGAAGGCCCGCCAGCGTAAGGATTTGCGGTGGTCGAATCGCTCGGCGATGGGGACGTTCCAGGTTGTCCGTTTCTACGTGGTCTTTCGACTCGCGGTCCATCGGGTTTGGGTCTGGCAACTGTGTTTTGCCTGGTTACTTCATCTGCCGAAGCAACTCTGACACCCGGAACGGTACCTTCAACTGCTTCTTTTTGCTCGGGGCTCAATTCAATGAGAATTCGTCCCGCATCGGCGACCAGATCCTCGATTGCCAGGTACTCAGGCTCAGCAACTTTTTCACGCGCTTCGGTGATTCGATGAGTCCATTTAACCAGGTACTCGTAGGTCACATTGGGTGGGATTCCCTCGAAAAGATTCGCCACCTGATCACCAGGATCGGGCGCGACGAACGTTTCCTTTTCCGTTTCCGGCCAGGTAGAACGAGCGAACTCTGCCTTGCCGGCGTCAATCTTCTGAGCAAACTCCTCAGGCTTTTTCTCGTAAGTCGACCATTGAGTGGTGCCGATTCCAATCAGCACAAACAAACCGATCAGCCCAAGAATGAACTTCTCACCGTGCTCGATGATGATTTCTTTGACTTTTGGTTTTGAGCCGGAACTACTCATGGCTACCTCCCTTTTGTTGCTTTGAGAGCGAACGGGATCCTGCGGTATCTTGAACGAAAGTTGATTTCATGTCCGCGGCGAAAATAATAACGCGGCGAAGATGGCCGTCATCAGGGAGTCTGGCCGCCGTTTTTCGGCGGTGCAGCAGTGTCTCCCGTCACCGGTAATGAAGTTGCTGCACCTGCTTCCGGAGGAGGACTCGCTGTCGAATTTCCGGTAGGCA
This sequence comes from Rhodopirellula sp., assembly GCA_013203845.1. GTDB lineage: Bacteria > Planctomycetota > Planctomycetia > Planctomycetales > Planctomycetaceae > JABMPE01. Next base: position 3,406 of record JABMPE010000404.1, read on the forward strand.
AAGCGTCGGTCGGAGCGGCTGTCTTGTCGGTTGAGTCTGTTGTTGCCGGAGTTGATTCTGGTTGCGAGTCGCCGATGGCACCTGGCGTGGACGAAATTGGTGCCGCCGAACCGGGTGTCGTGGCAGAGTCAACTTGAGGATCGAGTTGTCCAGCAGCGTCTGGTGAAACAGCTGGACCTTCGAGACCTGCATCGTCAGGGGCTGCTGCTGCATTGGCGGTCGACTCTGAATCTGCCCCGTCGACAGCCGTGGGCGAATCTGTCGACGACTCGTCAGCAGCTGGAGGATTGTAAATGTAAATTTCTCCGACGATGACGAGTTCAACCAGATCGCGATCCTGGAGAGAGACCTGGACATTGGCAATCGCAGGAACTGTGTACGCCTTCCCGGCCAGGCCGCCATCACCTGTTCCCTCACCATCGAACCCGAACGATTCTTCGGACGTGGACGTGGAAGCCGACGAAGACTCAAGTGAACCCGCTTCGGGATTCCCTGGGTAGTCTCCTGAAATACCACCTGGGGAATTGCCAGGGTAACCACTGTTCATGCCTGCGAACGAGTTGCCTCCTGGGTATCCTGATCGATTGTTTGCTGGTTTACCCGGTTCTTCCGGGTTCATGGCAGACTGCTGAAAGCGAATGATTTCAATCGGGTATTGCGAATTCAGCAACGACCGAATCAGCGTTGGAACCTGCATCTGTTGTATCGCGACCTTAAGTTTGAAGCCGCGCGTCCGGTAGGCTTCTTCTGATTGTATGTACCGGCTTTCGTCACTGTTCGGATCAGTCGCTGTGGTCGCTGCATCGCCAGTCGCCTCCCCACCGGACGAGGCCATATAACCACGACCGGCTCCACCCCCGGCAGAGGCGACCTCGTACTCTTCTCCGATAGAAAACTCAGCGGGTTTGGATAACGCAGATGTCCCTCGCCGCGACACGGCACCGGGCATCATTCCCGGGTAACCAGTTCCTCCTCCGGGGTAACCTTCGCCTCCGGTGGTCCCACCGGAGGTTGACGGTGCGGCAGCGCGTTTGCCGCCAAACAGTTGGACCTGCATAATCTGTTTGACGTATGAATCTGTGATTGAAGATGTGCTGGCGTTTGTTTCGCGGATGGCACCGAGAACCTCACTAAGGAGCCAGAGATCTTCCTGGGCGTTCCAGATTTCCTTCCAGGTTGGTGGCAATGTATCCCATTTAGCCGCGGCAGTTCGAGGCAGCGATTCATACGGGAACACAACTTTCTGTTTCAACTCCGGGTCAACCCGCGTCTTGCCGTCATCGATCGGTTCCGGAATCAACCAGACGCGTCTCACTGCATGCTCATAATCGCCTCGATACAACGCGGGAAGGATCTGCTTAATTCGAGGGTCATCGAGTTCGCCGCGGTATGGGCAGGTCTTCATCCAATCGGCAATCGTCGGCGGCCAGACCATGAGGTCGGTCTGAGCTTTCCAGAGTCGATCTAGAGCGAGCCGGTTCGCTTCGGTACGGATCGAGATGAGCTGGTCGACTCCCTTGGTCCAGTCATTGTTGGGAGCATTCTGTCCATTCGCAATACCACTGAAGGTACTGTCTAGCGCCGTTGTTCGCTCGCTGATCTCAGCAGCGAGTTCGCCTGTTGTCATCCACCACGCAATGACGGGTAGAATCAGTGCGATCCCGAACACAATCCAGAAGTGATGTTTGATGACCGGCTGAAGCTTATCCATGGTCATGCCTCGCGGAATTAAGAGTAAGGTGCTGCGTTGATTTGCCTGCCGTCGTCGCGAAGTGCGTTACTTATTGTCCGAGTGCTGGTGGATCGCCGGGAGGCACCGACCCGGGCAAACCCGTTCCGGGAAGCGGACCGCCAGGAACCGAAGGCGACGCACCCGCAGGAATTCCACCCGGATTTGCGACTGCTCCACCCGGTTGAGGATTGGACGCATCCGGCAAGTTGCCTTGATCTGCTGCGGGCATGCTACCACCCGAAACCGGGGTGGCTGATTCCGGCAAGACACGATCTTTGACCAGTGTCGGCTTCCATGCAAACTGTAAAGTGAAGGTGGTGCGGTCGATCATTTTGAAGACCGGCTCCTGGAGATTCTGGCCTGGCGCTGGTCGACCGGGGGCTGTGCCGGGGCTTGGAAATCCAGGTCTCGGAAATCCGGGTTTGAAACCGCCGGGACCAGTGTCGTCAGTCTTCGGGACGCCGTTCGGATACCACTCGACCTTCTGGGGTGGAGGGTTATCAGTGATTACCGGGTGCGAAATCCCAAGGATTGCCACCGGTACTGGTCCGGAGAAGTTGTCGTCCTGCTGGATAAACGGTTTCCGCAGGTTCGTTACAAGTGTGTCTCGAACGAAGATCACACTGCCGCCAAGTCGAGACTCAGGTGCGAAATAATGCTCACCCATTAACGTGATGACGTAGCCTTCACCTGACGGGCCGGTTGCTTTTTCTGCTTCGTCCAGAAAGTTCTTGTCCTGTTCGCGCAGTCCGTCGAACCATGTCTTCAAATCCGCGTACCGCTGCGCAGTGATACTCCGGATGTTGATTCTCGGCATCTTCGTCAAATCTTTTTCGTCGAGCTGCATGCCAACTGGCCTTGGCAGCGCTTCGTTAATCCCTCGGAACAGTTCTGCCCAGAGTTCCCGACGATCAAGGTAGCTGACCAGATGAGTGCCTTTTTCCACGAGTCCGTCGTGAGTGCTTCGAGCACCCTCGTACGCGCTTTGTCCACTGCTTAATGCACTCTTGTAAGTCTCAGCCGCACTTTCGACTTCGCCAAACCGTTCCTTGTTCACCTTCGATGCCGCGTTGGCAAATCCAGCAACAGATGTCGCCAGACCGACCAGCATCGTCGCGGCAGTGGCAACGGCCCACGGCTTCTTGCGCCGGATCTTTCTGGCGACGGCGATTTCCTTCGGCAACAGAGTCGTCCGAAGTTTCGTCAGCTGCAGCGTCTGCAATGCCAGGCCGTAAGGCACGGCAAAGGTCATGATGTTTTCCTGAAAGACCGGAGCATTCAGGACGGTGTCACCGACAACAGCGTCAAACGTTTCCACCCGCTCAACGTCGTACTGCAGATTCTGCTGCAGAAACTTCTGCAGGCCCGCCAGTTTGAAACCGTTTCCGACGCCGATAATCTTCGAAATCTTTGCATCGCGATTGACGCTGGAGAAATAGCCGATCGATCGTTGAATTTCTGAGACGTAGTCATTGAAAACCGGACGAAGTGCCTGAAAGACAGCACGCGGGTCCGGAGACTTTGTGGCGTTGCATTTAAGGTGCTCGGCCTTGGCGAACGTCAGCTTCATCTCTTTTGTCAACGCTCTGGTGAAGTGGTTGCCGCCGATTGGTACGTTTCGAATCCAGATCTTCTCACCGTTCGTTACCAGGAGCGTCGTGTTGTCAGTCCCCATGTCGAGCAGAATCGTGTGTTCGTCCGGGGTGACAAACTCATCTTCCTTGCTCCGACGGATTCCCAGCGTGTCGTAGCAATGGAAGTTGTAAAGTGCCAGAGGTGCAATCTGCACAACTTCGACTTCAACTTTCGCTTCGGTAAACGGTCGCAGAGCTTCGTAAACCTGTTCAGTCTTCATCGCAAAGAGACCGACTTCGGCTCCCAGCATGAAGCCACTTTCTTCGATGCCACCCCCCAGCGTCTGGAAGTCCCAGATGACGTCTTCCAGTGCAAATGGAATTTGCTGACGGGCTTCGTACTTGACGACGTCGGCGACCTTGCTGCTCTCGACTGGCGGCAGCTGGATGAATCTTGCCAGCGCAGAATGTCCGGGAAGACTGATCGCCACCAGGTCCCCGGCCACATCGTTACGCGACAGGAAAGTTTCCAGGGCCTGCTTGATCAGCTCGCGCGGAATTGCGTCCGGCTGGCTCAGAATCTTTGGATGCGGAATGTAGTCATACGCAACGGCGAGCGCCTGCTCAGCCTGAGAGGCGTACTTCAGACGTATCGCTTTCAGTCCGGCCTGGCCAATGTCAATTCCCCAGACTGCTCTGTTTTCTGCCATGATGGACGCTCCCTCAAGGTTGTCCGACGATGCACCCGAATCAGGTGAAATTCAGAGAGATGTCTCTGAGAAGAAATGTACCTGAGCGTGAAATGAAGTGTTTAGTTACTCGCCCCGACGACCTGGCAAAGGGCGACACAGGGGAAGCTGGCATCTGTCGGTGACAAAACCGGAAATGAGTATGAAAGAGTTTGAAGAGTTTACCGAACTGAAGCTATCGCAGGAGTTTAGCAGTCGTCAACGATAAAGAAACCAGATAATGCTGGTCGATTCTGACGTCTGTGACGTCCGCCTGTTTCTGACACCGGCGAGTCAAATCGGAACACTCCGGATTTCGCGTCCCATGTCGTCGCCAAAGGACCTCCGTCACGAAATTATCAGGAACTGTCGAGAAGCCGCAGCGTCAATCCGGGTAAGAAAAATGAATGGCGACGCCTGTTTCTCTCGTCAACAGTTTCAAGACAGAATGCACGCTCCAGACGGAACGAAGAATTGAGAGGAGTTCCCCTGCGGATTAGTTCCTGAAAGTTGCCGAATTATTTCGAAAAAACGAAAACAGACGGGAAGCGTGTTGTAAGCCGTTTATTAATAGGTGGTTGTGGGTTATTGGTGGGTCTGGGGATTTCTTAAATCCCGTCGCGGAATTGGCGATTTCTTCAGGAACTCGTTTATTCCTGATGAGGCCGACCGCTTTGATCGACGGAATGACGGGAAGCGTTCGAGTCGCTGGCTCATCCGACCTGATTGCCGGCTCGTCGTCTCGAAGTTGGTCGCGATAGGATTCATGATTCGCGAATTCAGGGCGACAAACTGCTCAGTGAGTTGCGGAGCGACGGCAGCACAGGGTCAAATCCCCCCTGTGGCTGTAACAATCACATGCCGCAGTTCAGACGGAGATGGTCGATTTTGACAGTTGCATTTCTGTGTCGACGAATTTCGCAAAAATCTGATTTTGGGTCATCAAAACATGTCGTACCAGAAGGTCGTCGTTCTGATTCCGAGCCACAGTCTGGAAGACTTTCCGACGGAACTCGGCGACAAACCGGCCGAGAGCCTGTTGAATGCTTTCGCTGTCGCTTTTCACCCCGAGTTGATCGCAGCAACACGTCTGATGCCGAGCTGGCACCGTGCGGATGAGCCCACGACTGATGTCGATGGGTCGCTGATCATTGTGCCCACCGCTTGCGACGATCAGTTGCCAAGTGGCTGGGTGAGCCTCGCGAGAGAGCAGGGGGCTGTTGTCGTCTCGGGGCTGCATGATCGTGTTGAGATGGAAACGGCAGCGCTCGCGGGCCTGGCGAAACGGACCATCGCAGTCGTCGCCGCTGAAACTGCAGAAGAGACAGAAGAGACCCTGGACGCGTCGAGCGACGATGTCGAAGAAGAAGAAGAAGAAGATGATGATGAGAACCTGGCAGCGGATGCTGAAGTCGCCGCTGGATTATCGACGGAGGTCGTTGCCGATTTTTACGCCCTCGGGACATGCTGGATTCTGATGGAGTTACTGACCCGTCGGATGCACCACTTCAGCAGCTACGATGAAGTGTTTTTTGAGAAGATGCTTGTTGCGGCGGCTGATGATGCTCTCAATAAGGACCAGGACGGCGTCGATGTTTCGCTGCGCGCGTCTTTCGAGCTACTGCTGGAAGCTCGCGAGCGATTCTTCCCGGTTGACTGCTACCTGCTTGATCTTTGTTTGCTGGCTCCTGACATGGCCGGGGAACGCCTCGACGAACTGCTCAAAGAAGAAACGCCGGTTAACTATCTTCTGCGAGCCCTCGATGCGAAGGAGATGGCGGAAGCGCATCCCGAGACCGTTCAGCTTCTCAAGAAGGCCTGGGATGATGGCCGGGCAGACGTTGCGGGTGGCGATCTTCAGGAGCTGGCCGTTCCGCTGGTTCCACTGGAGTCGGCGATTCTCGATCTTCATCGCGGGCGTGCCGCGTTCCGTGAAATCTTTCAACGGGAGCCGACCACGTGGGGACGTCGTCGTTACGGGCTGTCACCAATGCTGCCTCAACTGTTGCAGAAGTTTGGCTTTCTCTCAGGCCTGCATATTCTGCTTGACGACGGAATTTACCCGGATCGCGAGCAGAGCCGGATGCGCTGGGAAGCGTGCGACAGCAGCTCGATCGATGCTTATTCCAGGATCCCGCTCGCCGCAGACTCGTCGGCGACCTGGCTGCGATTTCCTGAGAGAATGGCCGAAACGATGGAGTCTGATCAGGTTGCCGCGCTGGCTCTCGCTCGCTGGCCTGAAACGAAGTGTCCGTTCTTCCAGGATCTGCGCCGGATGCAGAAGTATGCACCGGTGCTTGGTCGTTTCGTCACGTTTGAAGAGTATTTCCTGCATACCGATGATCATGGAAGCGGGTGGCATCACGATTCGAAGGAGTACCTTTCACCGTTTTTTGTGCAGGCGGTTGCGCGGCGGGAGTCCTGTCCGATCACCCGATTTCGTAACCACGTTGCCCGCGTGGCACAGTTCGAAACAGCCGCGTGGCAATCGGGGATGGCGGATGCGTTGATGGGGCGTCCGGTTAACGACGCGGCGGCTGCGAGTATGCTGACGGATCTCGAGAAGGCCGGGCCAGACGTCTATGAGTCCAGCGATGACGACGTGGGTACCATTGTTACCGACATTGAGCAGACGCTTGGCACTTACGAGTCCAGGGCAGCGGAGCAGTTGAAGCGAGTCATCATGCACGGTGCCGACCCTCGATCGGGTTGGCTGTGCGTCAACACGCTGTCGTTTCCGCGGAGAGTTGTCGTCGATCTCGATTCAGGCGAGGAGGGCGATGCCAGCACGGTGCCGGCGATCACAGGACCGGTTAAGGCTCTGCAGTTCGATGGTCGACGACGTCAGGCACTCGTTGAGATTCCCGCCGCGGGATTTGCCTGGATCCCTGACGGCGACAGCTCGAACGATTCATCGAAAGGTTTGCTCGCGGAAGGCCTGCGTTTGCAGAACGAATTTTTTGAAGTTTACATCAGCGATGTGACCGGAGGGCTGCAGCGGCTGAAGAATCATGGACGCAGTCCGAACCGACTCAGTCAGCAACTGGCTTTTCGATTTCCTCGCGAGTTAACGATCAAGCGGCAGGAAGGCGATGAGGTTATCGAAGAGAAAACGTTTTACTCGGAGATGCGGTGTCAGGGTGTTGAGGTCACATGCTCAGGGCCATCGTGCGGCGAGATCGTGTCGACCGGTCAGATAATCGATCCGTCAACGCTTGCGGTGTTGTCAGGATTCCGGCAAACGTTTCGAGTCTGGCGAGGTCGGCCGTTTCTTGAACTGGAAATCGAGCTGTTTGATGTCCAGAAGCAACCTGCTGGCGATCCCTGGGGATGTTACTATGGATCCCGCTTTGCATGGAGTGATGGGACCGCGGCGTTGTCGCATTCGGTTTGTGGAGCCGCTCAGCCAATTACGATGCAGCGAATCGAAACGCTCGACTACATCGAGATCGCATCGGAAGAGGCTCGTACGACGATCCTGCCAATGGGAATGCCTTTCCACCGCAAGTCCGGGCCGAGAATGGTCGATTCATTACTGGTGTCTGAAGGTGAGTCCGAACGAACGTTTCGATTTGCGATTGCGGTCGATCAGAGTTATCCGTTGCAGGCCGCTCGTGACATGCTGACTCCAATCGTGCCGATCCGAACGCAGTCCGGCCCGCCACGTGCCGGACAGACCGGCTGGTTTTACAACATCGATTCACGATGCGTGCAGGTGTCGCGAATTCTGGGGCTGATGTCTGAACCGCTCACCGTCGATCCGTCTGGCGATGACTCGCTTGAAGTGGAGCACAGCCATGATCGACGACCGGTTGAGCTGACACAGACCAAACCGGCAGACGGAGTAGGCTTCGCGTTGCGGATGCAGGAAACGGAAGGGCAGTACCAGAACGTCAAGGTGGAATTCTTCAGGTCACCGGTGTCGGCTCGGCTGAGAGACTTTCGAGGTCAGACAATCGTTGCGCTTCCGATTGAAGGTGACGGCGTCCGCGTCGATCTGAGCCCGTTTACAATCGCCGATCTGGAAGTTCGCTTCGAATAAGTATCCGTCTCGAGATTGCTTCCCGCCCGAAATCACTTCCCCGTTGTGTTGAGAGCGGCGATTTTCGTCATTCCCGCGCAGGCGGGAATCGATCCTTCATACGCGGGACGAGTGCTTTGCAGGTCACGAACTTTCCGTCGGCACAGTCTGGTTCGAAAATGTGGCGCTACGAGATGATGTCGTGAATGACGTGGCCGTGGACGTCGGTCAGGCGAAAATCGCGGCCCTGGTAACGGTAGGTCAGCCGTTTGTGGTCGATGCCAAGTAGGTGCAGAATTGTCGCATTCAGATCGTGAATGTGCATCGTCCCAGGAGTCCATTTTTCCTTGCTCGGCTGAGGCGTGAGCGGGTGGCCGTGCTCATCAGCAATGTTGTACCCGTACTCGTCGGTCTGCCCGTACGTGATGCCGGGCTTGACTCCGCCGCCAGCCATCCAGGTGGTGAAGCAGCGAGGGTGGTGATCTCGACCGTAGTTCTCTCGCGTGAGATTACCCTGGCAATACACGGTACGACCGAACTCGCCACCCCAGACAACCAGCGTGTCTTCCAGCATGCCTCGTTGCTTGAGATCCAGGATCAAAGCCGCCGAGCCCTGATCGATGTCTTTGCACTGCGAGCCGTGTTCGCGAGGCAGGCCGCCGTGCGCATCCCAGCCTCGATGGAAGATCTGGATATTCCGCACGCCGCGTTCGGCCAATCGGCGAGCGTTCAGACAACAGGCCGCAAACGTTCCCGGTGTCCTCGCATCGTCGCCGTAAAGTTCAAACGTCTCTTTCGATTCGTCAGACAAGTCCATCAGCTCCGGGACAGACGTCTGCATGCGATACGCCATTTCGTGCTGCCGGATGCGCGCGACAATTTCCGGATCGGCGAAACGCTCGTACTGCTCGTGATTCAACGCGGCCAGAGCGTCCAGTTGAACGCGGCGATCGTTGCTGGAAACTCCCGCCGGGTTGCTGAGATACAGCACCGGATCGCCCTGGCTGCGCATCAGCATGCCCTGATGATCTGACGACAGAAAGCCAGGCCCCCACAGTCGATTAAACAGACTCTGTTCCGCGTAGTTCGTCCTGGCGTGCATGACGACGTAATGCGGCAGGTTCTCGTTCATGCTGCCCAGCCCGTAGCTCAACCAGGCTCCGAGACTTGGCCGACCGGGAATCTGACTGCCGGTTTGAATGTAAGTGATGGCCGGGTCGTGATTGATCGCTTCGGTAAACGTGCTGTACGTCACGCAGATGTCCTGCGCGACGCTCGCCATGTGCGGCAGCAACTCGCTGACCCATAAACCGCGGTCATTGTTGTCGTGTTTTGTGAACCGGTATTTCGTCGGGCAGATCGGCAGACCGCTCTTCTGATTGGCCGTCATGCCGGTGACTCGCTGCCCGTTGCGAACTTCAGCCGGCAACTGTTGATTGAACTTCGCGGTCAAGCCCGGCTTGTAATCCCACAGGTCGAGATGACTGGGGCCTCCACTCATGAAGAGGTAGATCACGCGTTTGGCTTTCGGTGCGTGATGCGTCGCCGGAAGCACTCCGTTGCGAGCCGCCAGCGACTCCGACGCCATGAGCTGGCCAAACGCCGCGGTGCCCAGACCGAGCGCCGCTCGACCAAACAACTGGCGGCGAGTCAGCATCAGCTCGTGTTCGCGGATCGGGTTAACGTTGTCCATAATTTTCACCGTGAGTCAGAAAAAATCGAGCCGGTACCGCCGTTTGGAATCGACGATTCCATTCCATCTGTGAACAGTAAGCGACCACCCGTGAGTCGGTCAGTAAAGCAGGATCGCGACATCGCTGGCAAGAACGGTCACCGCGACCTGCGTCCATGCGGCCAGTTCAGCGGGATCGAGCTTGTCGTTTCGAACCGCTTCTCCTTGGGAGAGTAATGCCAGCGCGTCATTCGGCGACTCGACGAATCGCCCTTTCATCACGCGCAGAAGATTGAGACACGTCGCCGCCTCATGATCCGTCGGACTCCGACTGGCGAGCAGCTCAAAGAGTTGATTCAGCCGCGCTTCGTCGGAATCCGATGAGAGCAACAGGCGTTCGGCCAGCTTCCGGGACATCTCAATCCGCTGCGTTTCGTTCAACAAACCCAGCGACTGCAATGACGTGTTTGTGCGCGAACGACGTACGCAGCTGGATTCTCGATCCGGCGCATCAAAGAGCGTCATCATCGGATGCGGACTGGTCCGCTTCCAGTAAACATACAGGCTGCGGCGGTAGAGCAAGGCTCCCTTGTCCGCCACATACTCTTTGGTATTGCTGCCGGGGTGAGCCAGCGCTTTCCACATGCCGACCGGCTGGTAAGGCTTCACACCTTCGCCACCCATCGACGGATCCAGTAGCCCGCTGGCCCATAGAGCGACGTCCCGCAACACTTCCGCATCAAGGCGGTATCCGGGGCCGCGGGCAAACAGCAGATTCTCGGGATCAGTAACATCCTGACGCCAGGCAGAACTCTGTCGAAACGCTCGACTGGTCACCATCAGACGCAGCATGTGTTTCAGATTCCAGCCGGAATCCTGCAGCTCGACCGCCAGCCAGTCGAGCAGTTCCGGATGCGTCGGCTGTTGCCCCTGCAGCCCGAAGTCTTCCGGAGTTCGTACGAGCCCTTCGCCAAACACTCGCTGCCAGACGCGGTTGATCAGAACGCGCGCGACGAGCGGATGTTCGCGTGAAGTCAGCCACTGCGCGAGTCCCAGTCGGTTACGCGGCGTCCCTTCCGGAAAGCCGCCCATCACTTCGAGAATTCCCGGCTGCAGCGGATCCCCGATTGGCAGGTCATATTCACCTCGCTTGAGAACGTGAGTGGTTCGAGGCTGCGGCAAATCCTGTGCAACGAGCGTGGTCGTGAAAGCTCCTTCGGCCTGCTCGATCTTCTGCTTCAAACCGACCGCTTCATCCGTCAGTTTGAATTGAGCCGACGCGTTCTTCGGATCAGCCATGATCGCCAGTCGGTCTACGTCAGAGCTGCTGTCCCATTTCTGCCGCGTTTCCGGAGCAACCGCGTCGTCCTTCTGTAGATGCTTCGACGCCAGCCGAATCAACTCGGACCGTTGTTTAAGAAGCCGTTCCCACTCATCCCACGCGGCCTGATTCTTTGGCGTCTTTGCGACAGGTCCGTACTCATACTTGTTGCCATCCATCGACGGCTCAGCCGTGCTGTTGAAAAATGCCAGCAGCCGATAGTACGACGTCTGCGGAATCGGATCGTACTTGTGAGTGTGGCAGCGGGCACACGTCAGTGACATGCCAAGAAATACAGTCCCCAGCGTTTCGACACGATCAAAATTGTTCTTCATTTGAAACTCAGCAGGAATCGCCCCCCCTTCGCCGGTCGACGGATTCAACCGGACGTACCCCGTCGCGACACGCTGCTCCAGAGTCGGATCAGGCAGCAGATCGCCAGCCAACTGCCACGTGATGAATTGATCGAGCGGCAGGTTCTGATTCAACGCCCGCACCACCCAGTCACGATATGGATAGATACCGCGCCGATTGTCCAGGTGCAGCCCGTGCGTGTCTCCGTAACGCACGGCGTCCAGCCAGTAGCGAGCCTGGTGTTCGCCGTAACGCGGGCTCTTCAGCAGTTCATCGACAAGCTTTTCATAAGCGTCGTCACTGGAGTCGTTCAAAAATCGATGCAGTTGCTCGGGATCAGGCGGCAGTCCGGTCAGCGTCAGAGCCGCGCGTCGAGCAAGAATTCTGCGATCCGCTTCCGCGGCAAACGTGACTCCTTTGCTTCGCAATTGCTTCAACAGGAAGGCGTCGATTTCATTTCGAATCGAAGAGTCACTGATGTCGGGATCTGCTTTCCGCGGCGGCACGAACGCCCAGTGCATCGCGTACTCCCCGCCCTGCTTCACCCAGCGAGACAGCACGTCTCGTTCCGCCGGAGTCAACTGTTTCTCGGCATCGACGGGCGGCATCGGTTCTGCTACCGAATTGATTCTCGCCAGCAGTTCGCTTTGCTCGGGCGATTTCGGATTGATCGCCTGATAACCGCTGCGAACCTGCGTCGCGCCGTCGAACGTGTCGAGTCGCAACTGGCCTTCTTCCGTTGAATCCGGCCCGTGGCAGATGAAGCACTTGTTCGACAGGATCGGCAGTACTTCGCGAGCAAAGTCGACCGTGGCCGGGTCGCCGGCTTTTCCGGCTGCGCGCAGGTCGCTGATCCCAAGGATGAATAATGTGACGGCAATCGCAAGAGCATTCTTCATTTCGCAATCTTCTCTAAAACGCCGTGGTATCCCACGAAACAAATAGCGAGAAATGGCAGGGGAACCGGAGCACTCTGAGTCCGGGTCGCAGAGCGACAGGAAGCCGCGTCATCCGGGTTCTTGTTTCCGATTGAGGTTCTCTACCTGATGACAGGGCATCCTGTGCCTGCAAGCATCCAACCACAAGTGGACGGGCCATTCGGCGGAGATTTTTCATCTGTTCATGGGCATGACCACGGTCTCGTAACTTTCAGGTGTGTAGGCGATTTCCAGGAACCCCTTCTTGATGAAGTGGGCTCCCTGCAGCGCTCCGCAGGATTCGCACACGACCCCAAGCTCTCCGGTCGTTTTCGACGGGTCCAGCGGAATGCCGGAACTGCGGAGCAAGGCTTCTCGCTTGGCCTTCATGGCCTCGTCATAGTTGGGTGAATCCGGATCCAGGAACTTGTTGAAACCACAATCATGGATGACCTTCACCCAACCCTCGCACCTGTAGCACTTCATGAGGAAGACGTGAGCATGTGGCTCAACGGGGCATTTTGATTCGCTGCTGCTCATGACACCCTCTGGTGATTTCGATCCCGCTGCGGAATCATCTGAAGAACATCCTCGATCACCGCGCCGTCGGAGACGACGTTCCATTTGGAACCGTGTGGTCGGCGACTTCGTGGGCATCGCATTGTTCTGCCTGCGTGCCGGGATCAATGATGCGGGACAGAACCTCTGATCGCCGCTCATTGATCATCGCGATCAACTGACGAATGTCATGTCCGGCCGCCTGAGACATTGCTTTTCTCACGCGGCGTACTTCGCTGTAGCTATTCATCGACGATGTCCTCGTTCAGAAGCTCAAGAGGCGTCACCAGAGCGGGATTCCCCAATCCCAGTATACCGTTCACACGGCGGATGTGCCCGAACTTGTTGGCATTGGCAATGTGTCGGCAATTCCACGTGACGAGAAAATCACAGCGATGAAAGGCTGCCGCCGCTAAATGCAATGCGTCACCGCCTGGATCATCTGGCATGACGTGGCTTGCAATGTACGCATCAACGGCCTCCGCAACCGCGTCATTCAAGTCGAGAAGGCGAAAACGCGAGGCCAGCTGAAGCATGTCCGCTTTGTTCGGAAACTCGCCAGCATTCAGTTCAGCTTCGACCGCAAGACTTGTGACCAACTCGTCAGAGCCATCGAGAGCAGCATCGAGCCAACGCCGTGTCCAGTTCTGACGCGACACCATTTCCGGCCCTGACCGAGCGTTGTGATAGAAGCTGATGACGGTTGTTTCAACGTAGATTCGTGCCATCTTTTTGCGTCTCGAATTTCAACGGTAGAACAACCTGACAGCGGCCAGCGACGTTGCTTTCACCAGGGTAACCCGGAGGATTTTTAGATTGTCTGGGTGCCGAAGGCACGCGAGGTGAAAGTATTGAATCTTGAACTGGCGACGACCTCCTGTAGCAAGCCCCACTGAGACAATTCAAAAGGAGTTGTCTCAGCCACCCGCGTGTGGTTGATCGGGGCATTTGGATTCGCTGCTGCTCATGACACCCTCTGGTGATTTCGATCCCGCTGCGGAATCATCTGAAGAACGACCGCGTTAACCTGGCAGTGGCCAACGAGAATGATTCCAGAATCCGGGTGAACCGCCACTCCAATTCAACCTAGTGTTATGGACCGTCGGTTATGGCAAAGCGTACACGAAAGAATGAGCGAGCAGTTCCTTGACGTGGTGCCGCTGGTGAGTAACTGAATGGTAATGATTCGGCAAATGATTGATTGAAATCATCATGAAATAGATCGTCCGTTGCGCCGAATTGGTGGTTGATTTGCTGCTGAGACTTTGCGCGGGACTCTTCTGTGATTGATATGACGTGCCCCAATTGCAATCCGGCTTCTTGAGCAAGGATCGCTGCCTTGCGCTTCGCGTTGGCAATCGCGACGATGAATGCATTTTCGGCCGCGTTGGGATCATCCATGAAATCCGGAGTTGGAGCATTGAATGTAAAGTCCTTCCGAATTCCGGAGAACCACGGCAGCTTTATGGATGCGAAGATGCGTTCGACATTCGCCATTGCTTGAATGATGACCGACATGTCTGTGTGTGACACTTGCAATTGGTGCGTGACCGTTTTGGTTGATGACCAGCTTGATTGGGTCACCTGACCGCCGCCTTCTTCAACGTTATCGGCGCTGATGCCGGCGTCCGAGAGGGCTGAGAGAACGTCATCGCGAAGTGTGATCGACTCGTCGAGGCAGGACTGCTTCTTTCTGGTAGCGACGGTTAAGTCGATGCGTGCGCGGTATGACTCAACGGTACGGCTGACGTTGGCCGACGAAACAACTTCGATATGTCGATCGGTGTCTCCCATTGGTGCATAACTCGCCTGTATCTGGTGAAGAGCCCGGATACACACCGGGATCAACGTTTATTGGTCGTCACGACGGTAATGTCAACCGCAGGGCTGTTCAATGCCGGGATCAGTCGGCATGCCCGGTGCCTGTCGCGAGCCTTCCTGTTTCCGGGCGGAGGAGTGATGAGTCTTCAGCGGAGGCGGCAGGCGGTCCAGCAGGGGAAGCTGACGAAGGCGGATCGAGACTGGTTCCTTGCGGCATACTTAGCGGTTTTTCGCTGAACACTCAGCACAGAATTCATTGCCTTGCCAACGGCGTCTGATTGATGTCACTCAGGATTCTCAGCGTTCGGATTCCGGAATGTGGATCGCGGCGAAACTGCACAGACCAAATCCGATCGGACGCAGGTGCGACGGTCGCCGACCATCGACCGGATGCCCGTTGAAATTGACAAACAGCGTTCCCCCATCGGCACTCAACTTGATGCCATAAGTCCCGCCCGGCACATACCCGATTTCGTCGGCCATTGGTTCGGCCAGAAACGCGATGATCTTTTGCTGACCGCTGACCACATCCAGCTGCACGACCGGCGTTCCATGTTGAAACGCCTTGCCGTGAGCCCCCGGCAGGTAATACACAAAACGCTCATCCGGTGAGAGTACCATCACCGTCGTGTACTGACCTGTCAGCCAGTTGAGACCGAGCATCTTCACCTCGTCGCGAGCAACGTCGTACTGAAACAGCTCGTTCGTTTTGTGAGTCGATCCAAAAATGATTCCGGCCTTGGATTCCCTCGTTGACGCACGCATGCCGGGAGCGTCTCCGAACGAGACTCCCGTCTTCCGCAAAGACTTCAACGACGAGTCGTACTTCCAGACGCCGCCTTCGCCGTTGAAGAGAATCGAACCGTCGGCAGTCAGCATGAAGTTACGATTGAAGGCAACCGTTCCGTCAGGCGTTTGAAACACCGGTTGGCGAGTCCCAAGGTCAAGCCCCCATAACGCGTCGCCGTCTCCCGCTTCGAGGTTGCACCACCAGATGTTTCGCTCGCGATCCAGCCGCGACGTGGCGGAACACCGCTTTGGCGGCAGGCTCGCAAAAACTACCGTCTTCTCTGTTTTCGGGTCGTATTGATAAAGCTGCCCGCCGGGAAGCTGCTCGTTCCAGTGGTATTGTTCATCACCCGCTCGGCTACCCGCATTCAGCGTGGCGTTGAAATAGATTTTCCCGTCAGCTCCCTCATCGATCTTCGCATGCACCTTGGACCAGGCTGGCTGTCCGGCTTTGGGCGGCACCACCTTGTTCATATCCACAACCTGCTTCAGTGTCTTTGACTTCGGATCCCAGCAGTAAATGAAGCACCGAGCGTCGCCTTCGGCGTCTTTCCCGTGGTCGCCGATTCCGCAATAGACACGTCCATCTTTCGCAATTGCGATGTCGCCCCACGATGACCACAACCGACGATTGATCGCGTCCGGCCCGAGGTCGCCGTGAAACGCGATGTCGACAACTGGTGGTTCCGCTGCAATCACAAACGGAGCGGCACCGTCTTCTTTTCGCCACTCGTCCACAGCGGCAGGCACATTGAGAAAATCGTCGGAACGGAGCGTCACTACTCCCTGCTCGACACCCGGCAACTTCGGTGGCCACTGCTCCGGCACAAAGTAGCCGACCGGATAACCAGCCGCGTACGAGATGACGTACTCGCCACCAGTCACGGGATAGCCGATGGCCGCATCGCCTTTCTCGAAGTCGGAAGTCCCTCGACGCCGACGTGACGTGCCGCGGTGTCCGGCTTCGAGATACTTGCCCGCCACCTGAAACACAATCTCCGTGCGATTGCCTAGAGCGTGTCCACTGCTCGTCAACACCTTGCCATCGAGATCATCTTTGGTGATGAAATGTGGTTCGACATCGAGCCCCGCCGCCTGCATGTTTTCAACCAGTTCGCGTTTGTCTGCAAAGGGGCAGGTCGCGTCATCGACTCCGTGAACGACCACTATTTTGCAGGCGTTCTTCAGCTTCTTCGTCACCGCCAGATGTTCCGGGTTTCCGATAAAGCGGATTTCCTGCGCTGCCGGCGAAAGCCAGTTCGGACTGCTCGCATCGCGACTCCACCGCGCGTTGAGCCCGCTTCCGCCTGGTAAGTTAAAAGCAATGTCATCGCTGAGCTTCGCCATGCCACACATATCAATCACACAGGCAAACGTCCGCGGCGCCAGCTTGTTGACCATCTGAGTCACGTTGCCACCGCCGGAACCTCCAGTCGCAAAGATTCGCCCTGACTCGAACGGCAACTCCTGCTGCTTCAACCCGTCAAACACAAACCACAACGCCCGCAGGGCATCGAGCCCTTGCAGATATCCGAAGTCGTAGGGCTCCGGATCGTCAATTGATGCCTGTCGTCCGCTCTGCAGATAGTTGACACAGATGGCAACCACGTCGAGCCGCTTCGCCAGCGCGTCCGGATTCGCCGTTCCCGCACAGTCCGTCCCGCCCCAGTTATGCAGCGTCAACATCAGCCCCGTCGTCTTCGTGACACTACCGAGCGTGCCGTCCGGATAGTGAATCGAAATGTCGATCGTTCGCGTCCCCGGCTTGTGAGCCCACTCCTGTGCAGGAATCGAAACCGTCTCATTCTTTACCGGCAGTTCCGGCCAACTTTCAGCAGCTTTCAGCGGCTCGCCGCAGACACTTGCGAACACGCAAACAAACACGCCGCTGACAATTCGACACGCACAGAAATCGCGAGACATGAGGAACTCCCTGGTCATGATCAGTAGGCCGCGTGTAACGCGGCAAAATCAATTATTTGCTACATTTCAAGCGGCCTGTCAGTCTGAATGTTGAAGACCTGCAGAACCGAATGTTAGCCGCATGCCCTTTGGGTAAACGAGCAACCGCCCTTTGAAAGTTTGAAACCGACTAAACCAGGTGGTCGATCGCAGCTGCCTGTTCCACTCATTCAGCACTCGCTGAATTCAGCATCCCAGGCCAGCCGAATGAGTCGTAACTTTCGCTCCACGGTTCGTTCGGTGCAGTGTTGCCTGTCGGCGATCTCGCGGTTCGAGTGCCCCATCAGTTTCAGCACGGCAAACGGTCGCAGCGACTCATTGAGCAACATCAGCAGTTCCTCTGAGTGAACGTCAAATTCCTGCGGCGACAGCGACTGAAAAGCGTCGCGAGCATCGCTGGCCGGAATCTCAGCGATCACGTCCAGGGGAATTGACTGCTGTCCGCCGCCTCGCTTCTGCGCGGATTCCCGTCGCAACTGCTTGCGAGCTTTACGAACGGTCATGACAGACAGCATCGCCCACAGATTATCGCGATGAAAATCTCCCTGATTCGACAGATTGCCAGCCTGCTGCCAGAACGAAAAGAACGCGCTCTGCACAGCATCGTCTGCTCCGGCAACGCGACGATTTCTGCCGCTCAACGTTCGTTCGGCCAGACGCATCAGCCGAGGAAAATAGTGACTCCAGAGTGACTGCAACGCCTCGGATTCACCCTCGCAGATCTGATGAAAGAACATCGTCACGGAGCCGGCAGGATCGTTTTCCGGTGACAAAGGCGGCACTTAATCGGCTTCCTGAAAAAGATTTCAGAATTCGTGTCGGGAATGACCCGCGTCTGGGAACTCATTGTTGTGAGCGTGGACTCGCGTTTCCAGCAACTATTCATTCTGACCTGACGGAGCCAAGCCATGAGCCTGAAAATGCACAGATTTGTGAATCCAGCCATCTTTGCTGTACTGACACTCGTGGCAGTTCTCTCAATCGCGACGGCCCCTTCAGCTCAAGCCGCGAAGAAGAACGAAGCAAAGAAGTCTGCGTCCCAGGGGTTGAAACTGACTCCCGCCGAGGCCCGTTTCCTGAGAGGGCTTGAGAAAAAACTCGCTACCAAATTGAACTCGAAAAACAATCCGGCCGACGAGAAAACCTGGTACGCTCTGCTGCTGCTCGATCAGGCAGTTGTCCAGAAGGAAACCGCTTCGAAGTCCGGCTCTTCTGTGTCGCTGCAACAGTCGATGTGGCTCGCGACAAAGCCGGACGGCGTTGTCGTCCAGGGACGAAGTGAAGCGGCACTGGCGCTGGCTCGATTCCTGGTTGGTGACAATAACGCTGCCAAAGGACTGGGACGCTTTGCGACCGGGGACGCGAAGACCCGCGTTCACGTCAACGCCAACAAGCAATGGCGGTTTTACTTTTTCAAGACTGAACAGGAAGCCAAAGCACTGCTGGCTAAAGCGTTGCCGCCCAGTAAGACCGCCAGGAAATGACGTCGTCACAATTTCAGTCTGACTCGAAATTTGATGATTCAGATGCGCCGCTCGGCAGTCTGCTCCATGACGTCCGTTCGCTTAACCGGAAACACAAATGATGGCTACACTTGAACTTCCCATTCCGCAACACAAAGTCAGTCGCCGCCAGTGGCAGCGGATAGGACTGTTGAGGCTGCGATTCCCACAAAGGGCGAACATGTCTGTACCTGACCAACGGGAACTGTTTGAACTGGCCAGTCGCATTGACAGCGTCTGTGATCAATTTGAAGCTGCCTGGCAGGCGGGTAAACAGCCACGGATAGAAGACTACCTGCTGAAAGCCGCTGAAGCAGACCGAGACGTTCTGCTGCGAGACCTGCTCGCCAGCGAACTGGAGCTGCTGGCAAATTCGGGCCAGCACACCGACGAGAGCACCTGCTGCAACCGGTTTCCGCAATATACCGAAGTCGTACGAGCTGTCTTTGCGGATTCATCCAGTCACGTCTTCTTCGGCAGACTGCGAGATTATGAACTGCAGCAGAAGCTGGGTGAAGGCGGGATGGGTGTTGTCTACAAGGCAATGCATTCCCGATTGAAACGCTCGGTCGCCATCAAGACGCTGCCGCCGGAAAAGATGGACAGGCACGAGAAAGTGGCTCTCTTAAA